>JAZDOO010000326.1:0-11978 GCA_043798555.1 Pseudomonadota bacterium
TCGTTAATTTATTATAATCCGCTTTACCAATTTGTCGCCTGATCCGGGGACGTAGCGGGCAACCATTTAATTATATTAATAAAATTTTATAGAATTTATAATTTAAAATTGCTAAAGAGCCTTCCGTTTCCCGTGGCAGATACAATGATATATGCGATGCGCCCTTTGCTACCCAAAAAATGCTCACAAAATTCTGGAAAAAATGTTACTAATAAATAAAGAAATGAAATGATAATATAATCACTACCATCAATTGGTGACCATCGCCAATCAGCATTTACAAGTATTTAACGTGGTACTTAGGTATTATCTCATTAATAACTGAGGAGAAATAAAATGAGTGTATGTTTTGAACGATTATATTTTTGGGCTATAGTCATTTCCATTTTTACCCCATCGTATGCTGCCATAGCATCACCTTTTGCTTTCATATCCAACCTTAACGACAATACCGTTTCTATTGTGGATACCGCCACTAATACGGTGACTGCCACCGTGCCTGCCGGAAAAAATCCTTATGGAGTGGCAGTAAACCCAGAGGGAACTCGAATTTATGTGACGAATGCCTGGGGCAGCACCCTTTCTGTTCTCCGTTCAATTTATACGATTACCGAGACCGTACCTACCGCCGTATTCGTGGGGAATAGCCCGCGAGGGGTAGCAATAAACCCAGCCGGAACTCGTGTCTATGTGGCAAATCGCGACGATGACACTGTTTCTGTAATTGACACGACCTCCAGTGCTGTGGTCGACACCATTTCTGTGGGTGATGGCCCGTTTGGGGTAGTGGTAAACTCTGATGGAACTATCGTATATGTGACGAATACTTTTAATGGGACTCTTTCTGCCATCGATACAAAGACTGATACCGTAGCTTCTACTGTCCCGGTTGGGATCAGTCCTTTTGGCGTGACCGTAAACCCCGCGGGAACTCGTGTCTATGTGGCAAATAGTGGGGACAATACCGTTTCCGTTATTGATACAGCCACCAATATCATAACTGCCACTGTATCTGTGGGAAGCAGTCCTTTTGGTGTAGCAGTAAACCCGGTAGGGACTCATCTCTATGTAACAAATTATTTGGATGGCACTTTTTCTGTGATTGACACAACCACCAATACAGTAAATGCCACTGTATCGGTAGGAAAGAATCCCAGGGGGGTGGCAGTAGACCCCGCAGGAACTCGCGTCTATGTTGCAAATACTTTTGATGATACCATTTCTATCATCGACACGGGTACTCATGCTGTTATTGCCACCATTCCTGTCGGAGATGGCCCCACTGCTTTTGGCATTTTCATCGGCCCTGCCGGGTAAACTATTCTATGCAAATTATCATTGTTAGTTGCTGAAAGTACTTAAGAGAGGAAACGAGTATTCAGACTTTATTCCGGAAGTCAAAGAAGTGGCCGGGGAGCAGATGGCAAAGGAACTCCTTCAGAAGTATGTTTATAGCCAGCCTGGTCATCTGTGGCACCGGGACGGCATGAGCCAAGAAGCATTGGAAAAAATCCAGAAGTTTTACCAGGATCGATACGCCCAATAGATTATTACATTACGTCTTCAAGACTACTCAGCTACCGTTTCGATAGCTGCTGCACCAAGACCTATTTTCAATTAATAGTTTTGCTCGCCCCCGCCAGCATCTCCTGGGTAGACTTAATGAGCTTTTTCGAGTATTCCAGGTTATGAACACCATTACCCTGAGCTACTAATTGTAACGTATCTTCTATCTTTTTTAGCTCGTCCTTGGCCATTATAGTATTCAGCTCTCTCCTTTCTCCAATAGTAATGGCCTTTTTCAACTCCTCAACTCTCGGATAGGTATCCTTCAAGAGTTGGTCCACTTGAGCCTTCCAATTAAGCATGAGGTTCCCGTATTTTTCTTCATGACAATTGATACAGGTGTTTTTCAACCCTTGAGTGGTTGTCGGCTTACCTTCAGAAACCTCAGCGTGGCAATCACCACAACCCACTGATTCGCCCATGGCGCTGGGAGTATCCTGCACTGAGCCAAAACCCTTCCCCTCGATAAGGCGGGCAGTCATGGAGTGGCAATCCGAACAGTCCACCTTACCAACCCCTTTCCCATGGTGACAATTCTTACAATCCTTAATGAAGGTTTTGCCATGTTCCTTCTCTCTTGGGGCATGACATGCTAAACAATCTAAATGCTTGCCAATTACATGGGGTTTATGAGGAAAAGCGATCTTTCCGAAGGGGCTCTTTTTCTCCTCAATTCCGGTATGACAAAGGAAGGTACACCCATAAGGAGTAGGGGGAATTTCTTTGGGTTTGTAGTTTGGGATGAGCATTGACATGGCCTCCTCTGCCTTATTATTAGCAACATTTAATAATTTTAAAGCGTATTCGATATTATGGTGTCCTTTTCCCATTAAGACAAAGTTCAAATTGTGTCGAGCTTCATTGATCAAATTTTGGGCATCCTTGAGTCTTTTCGTTCCTTGGAGGGCCTTATTAGCTTCAAAAAGAGTTTGCTGCGCCTTGAAAACTCTCTTGTTGCTGTCGTTTTCTGCCTGGCTCAAAACCTCCTTCCATCTTAATAACATCTTGTCATATCCTTCACCATGGCACCGGTTACAGGCCTTACCCAAAGAAATTTCAGCATAATCGAAGGAGTATAGGGCAGCCTCACCATCTTCTTTCTTGGCATGGCACGAAGCACAATCCACATTGGTCAAAAACATCCGGCTAGGGAAATCGGGAACTCCTATTCCTCCTCTTCCCTCATACATCTCTCTCGGCCCTAAATGGGTATTTTCTTCATGGCACACAATACAATTCTTTTCGAAATGCTCAATGGTAGGCACACGGACTATTTTATGGGTAATCTCCGTGTGGCAGTTATCACATTCCACCTTATGGTCAGTGACATGGTTTCGATGAATAAAGCCGGTTGAAAATTTGGCTTGAGTGGTCGCCGGTTCCGAATGGCACTCAACACATTTATTTTCCGGGACGTGTCCATCCCCCTGCACAATACTCACATGACATCGTGTACAGGGAATTCCATACTTTTGGTATCGCCCGTGATAATAAACCCTCCCCTTAACCGTAATTTCTTCGGGGAGTACTTTGTGGCAGATATCGCATTTAGCAATATCACCGGAAAGGGGCTCCCCCTTTTTTTCAGGGTAAAAATGACAGATAAAGCAGTCGGATTCATTCACAATGAGGTGCTCTCCTTGAACAATTTGAGCATGGCACGTGGTGCAGCGTAGCTTCTTGCCTCTCCTAAGATCTTCAAGGTGGTTTGAATGACTAAATTTCACGCTCTTAAATAAGATATCATCTTTGAGCTCGCTCCGTTTGTGACAACCTTCCTGCAAACAACTGTTATCACTAATCTCAGCGTGGTATTTTCCCGCATATTTCCCTGAGATAAAATAAACTACGGAGACCTGTCCGTCCCTCCACTTACCCTTTAGATGATTTATAAATCCCGGTTCATAATGGCAATCCACACAGGGAACATGTTTATGGGTTGAGGCCTTCCACGAATCAATATAGGGCTTCATGTTGTGGCATACCCCGCAGAATGCGGGTGATTCACTCACTCGGAACATAATCCAGACGAATATGGGAAAGATAATAAAAAAACAGAGTATAAAGAGAAAGATAATCCCTTTCCTGTGTTTCCTAACCAACTCTAATAATTGGTGAGAAAAATCTTCCAAGAAATTAATCACCTGGTCAAATAACGCCATACCTAATACCTTATGTATTTGTTGGTTGTTTGTAGTAGTATCCGTTTATCAACAACAATCTCTGCAAGACGAATAAACACTCCTTCCCCTCATCTCTTGACGTCTCCAGAGAATTGGAGATGAGGTAGTGCCTATTGTTTGTGGCGGAACGAAGATCAGGGAGGCTATCTCATGCGGTATGAAATGATTATGCGTCTCCGATCAGCTTCTTTATCGCATTGATGAAGGTGTCGGGCTCTATAGGTTTGTCAAGAAATATATCCGGTCTAACTTCTCCCTTTGCCCGATATGACTCAACCATATCTCCAAGTTTATCGGAGAAATAACCCTTTATTTCCGAGAAGGCGTCGCCTTTCCCTTCTTCCTTCATATCCACATCAACAACCCGACTGACGGAGGTGAGCATGATTACCGGGATATTTTTAAGCTCATCGTCCTGTTTCATCTGCTTAAAGAGGATGAAGCCGCTCTTTTTAGGCATCATGACGTCCAGGACAAGAACATCGGGCTTTATTTCTTGAAGCTTTTTTAACCCTTCTTGCCCGTCATAAGCAGCATAAGGTTCATAACCATTCTCCTGAAGGACGGTGGACAAATACTTAACGCCTCCCTTGTCATCATCAACAATCAATACGCTTTTTGCCATTATTTTGTCCTCCTTAATAGTTACAATACTTGATAGAACCTATTGTGTTATAGTTATAACCACCTATTTAACATTTTTCAAGGTATTAATCAAATTCTCAAACCCACCGTTCACTTCGGTTTGCCGTTAACTGTAGGGTAGCACCATAGTAAACATGGAACCCTGACCTGGTATAGTATCCAGCAAAAGCGTCCCATCATGCTCACGGATAATTTTCATCGTAATAGGTAACCCTAACCCAGTTCCTTTATGAAACTTAGTGGTAAAAAAGGGGTTGAATATCCGATTTTTAATTTCATCGCTCATCCCTCCCCCATTGTCTTTCACTTCAATACATACACGGTTATTGTTCTTTTCCAGGTAGGTTCTCACCCTCACCCAGGCATGGTCTCCGGGTACATATTCACGTTCACTACAAGCATCAATAGCATTTGAAACTAAATTAAGAACCGCGTTGTAGATAGCTTTTCGGTCAACCATAATTGGAGGTATCGCTTCATCAAGATCCCAGGTAAGATTCACGAAATCCTGAACGTCGCTGGTTTTCGCCATTGACCAGCACACTTCAGAAACAATGTCATTAATGGAGCTTAGTTCTGGGGAAGATTTATGAGTCCTGGTATAGTCCAGCATATCCATCGCCAGTTCGGTGATTTTGCCTATGCCATCTTGAGTTACGTCCCACCCTTCCTGCACGAGTTCTAAATTGTTTTTGGTGAGTCCGGTTTTTATCATATAGGACCCACCTTTCAGGGAATTGAGAATGTTTTTAATGCTGTGAATTATGCTTGCAATAGTTTCACCGATAGCAGCGAGGCACTCTGATTGTATAAGCTGTTTTTGAAGTTTATGATACTCTGTCACATCCTTACTGATCCCGAAAGTGCCGATAGGATTTCCCTTTGGGTCTCTCAGTCGTGAAAGAGTCAAAATAACGTCTACGGCGGTCTTATCTTTTCGGAGAAATTGAGTTTCATAGTTCACCACGTTGTCCCGATCCTGAAGCTGGCGGATAGCTACATCTCGTTCCTCGGGCCTTGCAAAAAGCATCTCTATCCTTTTCCCAATCACTTCATAACGGTCGTAGCCCAGGATCTGCTCTGCACCTCGATTGAAGGTTTCAATATAGCCCTGAGGGTTCACGGTGATAATGATGTCCACGGAATTCTCTACGATCCCCAACAAATAGTCGCGGGTTTTTCGGAGTTCACTGGTGCTTTGAAAAAGTGCGGTGATCATTTGATTGAAACCATCCGCCAACTGCCCAATTTCATCTTGGTTTTCAATCCTAATTCTCGCTTCAAGATCTCCTCCCCCTGCCCTCGTCATACCCTTTATCAACGTATCTATTGGACGGCTCACGTAGCTCCGGATGAAAAGTCCGATAACAATTGATATAACCATAATCGCTACTACGACAGTTACTATGATCTCCAAACGTCTTTGGAGAATCGTTTGGTTAACCTCCTTAAGAGAAAAATCGGTTTTGATCACTCCGAGAATATTCACGGATTTGGGGTGGACATGGCACGGAGCCGTATAACACGCTTTCCTGTTGTAAATGGGATTAACGACGGTTAAGAACCTCTCCCCATGATCAGGGACCACCACCTTGCTAAGGTTCTTGTTCGAGACGTTAACAATAGGTTTATTACCCATATGGCACATCTTGCAGGCGTGTGACTGTTTGCTTAATACCGCCCCACTCTCTTTTTTTTCGGTGGAAAGAGTAACCCTCCCATCTTTATTTATAAGCATGAGCTTCTTTATATTTGGCTGTTCAGCAACAAAGATATCCATCGTGGACTGCATGTTGTCTATTTCCCTTCTAAACATATACGTTTCGAGGTCATCCACTATAGCTCGCGCTATCCGTTGGGAGGCTCTCACCAGGGTATTGATTATCTGTTTTTCTGCTAAAATAATATTGATGTACCCGAGGAAGCCAATAACAATCATTATTGTTACGCTGACGATCAGATTAAGTTTAGTAGCAATATTCAGCTTCTTGAACATTGGATCATAGAAATGAAATCAGAAAGTCTCTTTGGGTTCCCTTTAGGAAAAACGGCTAATGCCCATAAACATGCGCATCAGCCGTTGAAAAGTTGAGAAGAAAGCCCTCTGCTTCTCTTATTTTGTCTCGCTTCCAGCCTTTTTGTGTTTTATCAGTTCTACATTTTTCTGAAAATCAAACTCTTTAAATGAGGGGCTTTCTTGATTATGGCATCCTTGGCAGACTTCTTCAGTTGGTATAATCAAGCCTGCGGCCATATTTTCCTTTCGCGCTGCTTCCCGGTTCTCCTGATACTTTTTCTTGCTCATGATCTTGGGATTCTTATATTCGCTCCCAGGACCATGGCAGGCTTCGCACTGTACGCCCTCAAGCTTAGCATCTGCTGCAGCGGGTTTTCCATATCCCGTGGTATGACATTTGAGGCACTTGGGATCAGAGGAATAATCTTTTTGAGGATCCAGATTGGCCTTTGTCTTAACCTCAGCCTTTACCCCGGGTTTCAGGGTTTCAAAGGCTTTGGCGTGAGCAGTTTGCTCCCAGGACTGAAATTCGACACCACCCAGATTTTCCTTGGAGTGACAGACCTTGCATTTTGCAACTCCCACATACTGACAATCCCCTGCCCAGAGGTCGCCTAACTGCACCCCCATAACCAACGCCATCGATGCCCCAAAGGATATCGCCAATAAGCTAACCTTTTTCATCTTCTTTCACCCCCTTTCTATTTAAAAGTTAACCACTCCCTTAAGGTAGTTTTCGCCTTGCAACCGTAAACGGATCAGCCCATTAATCATAAGAGTAAAACCCTGGCATCATCCTAAGTGCTCTTCCTCCAGGTGCACAAAGGGGGGTAAGATTTTATGAAGTATTGTCAGAACTATAAGAGGTGCAGCGAGGATGATGATTGCTACCAAAATTCCCTCCTTACCCAGAAATGCCGGATGATAATCTCGGAAGCCTCGGAGACTCTTGGAAAATAGTTGTCCCCCAATGACCACGTTCCAGCGCATAGCAAACACCTGAAGCAAAAGGAGCAAAGATGAGGCCATGGCTAACGAGTTGCGCACCCTTTCATGGAGATAAGGGCTCATTACCACAATAATCATAAGCAAAATAAAGGGAATGAGGGCACCCAGAATCATTTGCAGAGAGATATAGGAAAAGGAAAGTTTATATACTATCAGCTTGCTGATCACTTCCCATTCCTCCGCTCTTTCATAGGCAAGAACGACGATCTCCAGAACTTCCAGGACGGAAGTTACTATGAGAAATAGCCAAAGCCAATTGCACAGCGACTGCAGGCACTTTTGGTCTATAGACCACCCTTTAAACTTCATGATGATCTGATAGAGCACGATGATCATGGCTATCCCTGAAACCATTGCCGAAAAGAGGAAGATGATTGGCATGAGGGGAGTAGACCACCAAGGATTTGATTTTAGAGCCCCAAAGAGAAAGCCTACATAGCCATGAAGCAGGCATGCGGCAGGGATACCAATGGCAGACAAAACTTTAATAATTTTATCGTCCTTTTTGAGAGCCTCTTCCGAAGTGTCATATACCCCCAGGGCGAGCACAGCGTAAAAGAGCCTTTTGAAACCTCTATTCTCCCGGGCCATCTCAATGATATCTTTTCGGAAAACAAACCAGATCTCCAAGATAATGATAGTCAAATATAAATTAAGCAAGAAGCCGAAGCCGGCCATGGCTGAGGAAAAATTTGGCGTGAAAATGATATTGAAGGCTCTCTCCGGATGTCCCAGATGGTTAAGAAGGGGAACAGCAGCAAAACAGAGGAAGGCAAAGGAGGTTAGGAGGGAAAAACGGGCGACCGGCTTTAATTCTTTACCACCAAAGACATGGTAAAGGGACGAGACGACAAAAGCTCCAGCCACCACCCCGGTAATATAAGGATAAATAACAATCATCAGGCTCCAGATGATGTAGAGATCATTTGGATAGGAGTAATTCAGCAGTTCAATCATTACACTACCTCAATATCAAGCCCGATGTAATAACACCGGGGTTTGGTTAATAATTCCGGCTGTAATACCAGTACATGCTCCGTGGAAATTGCAGTGCGAACCGGGTCTCCCTGTTGGTATAAATCACCGAATTGCCTAGCCCCGGTTGGACACATTTGGACGCAGGCTGGCAGCATCCCCCGGACGATCCGGTGGTAACACCACGTGCACTTTTCTGCTACCCTGGTGATAGGATTGAGAAAACGACTTCCATAAGGGCAGGCCTGGACACAGTATCCACACCCAATGCAGTGCTTATTATCCACTAAAACTGCACCATCTTTGGTGGTATAAGAAGCGCCGACCGGGCATACTTGAGTGCAGGGAGTATTTATACAGTGGTTGCACATTTTGGGTACAAAAAAAGCCTTGGTTACTTTAAACCCAGTTAGTATAGGGCGAACCCCCTCGATCCCCCCCTTATGTGAGTCAATGAAGGTTTCACCGATCTCCGAGACCTCGTAGCGCTCTACCCAGGTTCGGTAGAAATCTTCCGGCACATTATTTTCCTTTTGACAGGCCCGGACACAATTGCCACAGCCAATACATCTATCAACCCTGATCAAATAGGCATAGGAATGTTTTTCCCAATCGTAACCTTCAGGAAAATACGTCTTTAAGCTATTACCTTCCTTTGCGGCCAAAGCGGATTTTGATCGTAATAAGAGTAAAATTGGCGCTAAAAAAGATGCCCCAATTGTATATTTAACACTCGTATTCAAGAATTCTCTCCTGGATAATTTCATAAACAAACTCCTTATATTTTGGGGGAATGTGACTCATGGCAATCAAGGCAAACTTCAGGGGAAAGCTCTTCTATGCCCTGACTTTGCAAATGAGCCTCTTTTTCAATCTGGGGAAATCCTTTGGGACGGGGATCAAGCTTTAGGTGACAAACAAGACATCTTTCGGCAGACCGATAAATGGCCATGTCCTTGATTTTTTCCCCATTTTCTGCATGGGTTGACAATGGTTCATGGCAACCTTCGCACGGCAAGGGATTGTGCGCCCCCCCATATAGTTTTTGAGTTATTTCCTCATGGCATTTCTTGCATGAGCCTTTGTCACCATAAATAATCTTCTGATTCACTTTGTCAATGAGACTGTCCGCGCGGTAATTTCCGAAAATTCCCCAGGATTCAGGAACATAAAAGCCACGCACCACCATAAAGGATAAAAACACCACAATGGCCAGTATAAAGATTCTGAAGATGTGTTTAGTATGTTCCATAAAACTAATTCCCCCTATTATATCTTCGAGCTTTGCCTTCTTTACTGCACTGGTGCAAGTCCAGGTCTTCAACCCCAAGAAGCCATTTTAAAAAACCTTTCTTTTTGGATCTTACGCGCAAGCTTCCAGACGCGGGAAGAGTCTCAATAGAAAACAACCACCAAAAAAATCCTTTCTTTTTCGGTCTCACTGGTAGATTTCGAGGCACAGGAAAGCTCTCCATAGAAAAGAGCCATTTAAGAAAAGATTTATGAGTATTCGCTCTAAGCTTTGGTAAAGCTGGCCCCAACCTCTCCCGGGAAAAAAGCCACGAGAAAAAGTGAGGTTCTTTTACCAAATCTCTTTTTTTAGAAGTAAGATTTGGAAGCCTTTCCCACTCACAAATATATTTCAATAAATTCCATAACTTTTTCAAGAGGGAGCTCATCATGACAGTACACAATCACTGATGAACAAAATATTCTCCGCAGTTCGATTATACGTAAAAAATCTTATCATCGTGGTCGTTTCGAAAATGAGCGCTTCTTAGCATAAAGGAGGCCCACGATCATAAAATCCACCCCGATCACCACCATGAGGGCTCTCTTCCGTCTTTTAAGATCTTCTTGTATTTTTCCCACTTCAGCAATTACCCTATCCGTATGCTCTCCGGCCTCTTTCATCAATCTTTTAATCTTATCCATCTTTAGGCTATGGGTTACCGGGAGCACCTCAATCAGCTTATCTTGAGCAGTTTCAATCTCGGCATTGATAAATTCCAGGTTGATTCCAGAAAACTCTACTTCCCCACTCTTCTTTTTTGCCCTTTCAATTGCCCCACTACTATCTTCCAGCAACTGTTTGATCTCCAGGGCTAAAGCGTAAGCAGGGGAACTGGGTTCATGACAGTAACCGCAATGTCCTTCTTTGTCACCAGTAAACTTTTCCAATGTGGGATAGGAAATGTTGTGGTTTCCATGACAATCTACACATCGGGGGATTCCGGCATCCTGCACTGCCTGGTAGTGGGGGCTCTCCCTGAAGTACTGAGCGTTATTAAAATGGCAGTTTCCACAAACATTTGCCACTTCTCTTACACCGGGCGGAGTAGCTCCGTGAATACCATGACAGTCGGCACAGTTAGGCACCAGGGCAGGGTTTTTCCCTTTGATTTCTGCGTAGAGAATCTGACCGTGGTAGCTCGCCTTATATTCCTCCACCTGGTCAGTTGGAATATTATATGGCTTCATCCTTTCGGGATCGGAGTGACATTTGCCACAGGTCTCAGGTACCCTGGTATGATAGACACTGGAAAGGGGGTCATCTTTCTTCCGGATTTCATGATTACCGTGACAACTCACACAGGTTGCCACCTTGGTATCACCTTTTTCTAACAACATTCGGCCGTGAATACTCGTTTTGTATTCAGCATATTGATCTGTCCTGATGTTGTATTGGCGCATCCTTGCAATATCAGAATGACATTCGGCACATAGGGCTGGTACACCCCTGGCATCAGGCTTCCCGATAAAACCAGCTTTTTCTGACTTAGCAGCGTCCATATCCATCGAACCGGGATCTCCTCCATGACAATCAGCACATCCAATCCCTGCTTCTCGGTGAATACTTTTTTCCCATTGCTCCACTTGCGCCCGAGATTCATCCCCTAAGTCCTTGTGACAAGTTATACAACTGTTCTCGCGCTCCTGGGCTATGCCTTTCGCAGGAAAGGTTAAAGCAAAAGCACAGAAAAGAACAGAAGAAAGGGCTGTCTTTACATTCCTTCCAATCTTCATAGAATAACCTTTCTCAACAATTCAACCTGACTATTTTATGAATAGTGGCCCCAGATAGTTAAAATTATAAATAGACTGATCCCTAAGATTCCTAAGGCAATTGCCAGTGGCCTCTTCCGGGGATGTCTCTCTTTGCTTCTATCCAGAATGGGTAATAGCACGAGCACCACTATGGCGAGAGCTGGCCCCATTAGGCCGATGAGCTTCGGAGCCCATTGGCCCAGAAAGATTAATTTCTCCGCTAACTTTAGTATTTGATATGCCCATAAAAAGTACCACTCCGGTTTTATATGCTCGGGAGTTACGAACGGATCTGCTTTTTCCTCCATGGGGGCAGGAAAAAAAGTGGTAAGGGTGATCAGCACTCCCAGGGCCAAAAAAATTACTATAAGGTTTGACAAAACGTGATCTGGGAAAAAAGGCTCTCCTTCTTCCACTGATTTCTCGGGTGGTCCGGATCCTCTGAAACCATTATTGTCATTTACCATAAAAGCTCCCTTACTATGAATTCATTAAAGTGGTTCGGAAATGCCCTGTCTTCTGATCATGGCGAAATG
>JAZDOO010000328.1:0-2497 GCA_043798555.1 Pseudomonadota bacterium
TTCGGATAGAATTTTAGCGGAGAATTCCCTGCGTGCAGTGCCACCCAAACTATCGGCAGCGGAGCGAAGGAAGAACTTTAAGGAAATTGTGGGTACCTTGAGCGAAGAGGATGCGGGGAGGGAGGCGAAGCGCTGTTTGAAATATGACCTTGAACTTGAAGAAAAAAGTAGAGGACGGATGGCAAAAATGGGGAAAGCAATCTTTGTGTTGGAACCGTGACAAATATAAACTGTCAGGAGAGAGAGGATTAGATGAAGCAAAAAGGCAAATACGATGTCATATTGGACACCATACCGGCTACTCCCTATCGGAAAGAAATTCTTTTCCGGCTCGCGGGAGATGACTCCATCATGGTGGAATATGGCCGGGAGATGGTAATAGATTATATGGATATATTTCGCCAGCTTCTGGTGTCAGCAGAGGTCAAAAATAGGGCGGTGCTGGGTTACAGTCAAATGGAGGGGTTTATTGAGGTAGTCCCTTCTTTCAGGACTGCCCAATACCGTTTCGACCCTCGAGTAAAGACGATTGAGCAGATGGTTGCTACCATTAAAGATATTGAGCTGGCAGTGGGTGATGAAAGAGATATTGAGCGAGCAGACTTTAATTCACCGCTTATTGAAATGCCGATAGCGTTTGAGGACCCCCTCATTAAGGAGGCAAATAAGAAGTATTTGAAAGAGGTAAAGAAAAAGGAAGCATCTGCTGACATTGACCCTGTCTATTGGGACAGTATCACCTACATGGCCAATTACGTAGGGATATCGAGGGAAGAATGGAAGGAGAAGTTTTTGTCCACCGAGTGGTTCTGCTGGGTTATGGGATTCTTCATTGGCTTGATCTGTGCAATGTCGTTAGATCGTAGGCACCTTTTGCGGACCGGCAAGAGTAATCCGCCGCGGGTCTATACTCCCCGGAACACAGTATGCATGGGTGAATTCAGTTGTAGCTGGTATACGGTGGATGCGCCGGGAGGATATCACCTTATTGGTAGAACAGGTTCGGTGATCGATTTATCGCAAACCCATCCATCTTTCCAAGAGGATGTTGCCCTGGCACATACGCTGGATAGGTTAAAATTTTATGAAGTGAGTATTGATGAGCAGCGGAGGATCGAGAAAATAGTCGATTCAGGGTCATCGGAATTTATTTACCAAAAGACTCCCGGAAGATTCTCGGTGGGTGAATGGCGCGAATTTGAGAGACAACACAAAGAAGAGATAGACAAGTGGCTCAAACAGGTGGAGGAATATGCGGCTAAGGCACCGGTTCCTTGAAAAAAAAGAATGGATGAAAGGATGCAGTTATGAGACTCATGGAAACTGAAACATTTGCTTCGGTTCAGGATTGGCCGGGAAGGGTAGGATATCGCGGTAGAGGAGTTTCGCCATCAGGAGCAGTAGATGACATTGCCTATCGAGCAGCAAATTTATTGGTGGGGAATATCATTGGGGACTTTACCGGAAGGCCGGTAGGCGATGCCTGCCTTGAAATTAGTGGTGGTTTATTTAAAGCTGAATTCACTGAGGAAACAGTGATTGCTCTCAGTGGTGCTGATATGGAACCGACACTCAATGATGTTCCTGTGCCAATGTGGGAAACAATCAGAGTGCATAAGGGTGATGTTGTCTCATTGGGAACCATTAAAGGGCCTGGATTTACCGCATATTTAACCAGTGCTGGAGGAATAGATGTGCCGGTTTTATGGGGCTCACGATCAACGTGTATAAAGGAAAATTACGGTGGCTTTAAGGGAAGACCATTGCAAAAAGGTGATGAGCTAAAACTTGGAAAACCAAAAAGGAAGCTTGACGAACTTGAAGGAAGAAGGTTTAACAAGGATCTTCTCCTGCCTTACGATGAAAGAATCTGGCGATTGAGAGCTACGCCTGGTCCAAAGAGCGATTATTTCACCGAGGAAGGGATGGATATGTGGTTTTCAAAACCGATGCAAATAGACCACAATTCCTCCAGGTATGCCTACAGGCTGCGGAATGAGAAGCCGCTTTTTAGCAGAAAAAGTGGTGGAGCAGGAGGAGTTCATCCTTCATTTGTGATCTTGGAAGCATACCGGGATCCGGGTTGCTTAAATGTTTGTGGTGATTATGCTATCATTCTATTTCGGGATTGCGTAGCCGTGGGAGGATATGCGTGCGCGTTGACGATCATTAATGCTGACTTATGGAAACTAGGACAGGCGGTACCGCTGAGAGATTACGTACAATTTGTGTACTGTACCCCGGAAGAAGCCAGACAGGCCTTTATTGAGCGCGATGCCCTTTTTGACGAGGAAACGGCGATAGAGAAGTGCCCTCCCTTTATTTTAAGACGTCGTGAAGAAAAAATAATTGATAGGGGGTTGGTCGAAGTTGAGGCGAAAAGGGTTTTATCACCTATGCCGAGTTTGGTAGCTCGAGTTGTTGTTAAAGAAGGTGATGAGGTAAGAAAGGGTGATATTGTTGCGGTATTAAATGTCATGAAAATGGAAATTAATGT
>JAZDOO010000089.1:0-10310 GCA_043798555.1 Pseudomonadota bacterium
CCTTTTTTAATTCTGCCTTAGGGAAATTAGAGATACCAGAAGTAATGGTGAAACATGCACTGGGATATGTGGCGTGTTTTAATGCTCATCCTGAGTTTATTTCGTATTTAAAAGCCATATCCGCGGGGTCGGTGTTCATGGGAGCCAATACCTACATTGGGAATGCCCCTAATTTTATGGTAAAATCTATTGCTGAAGAGGCAGGGGTAGCCATGCCCAGCTTTTTTGGCTATATGCTAAAGTATTCCATTCCCATTTTGATTCCTCTATTCATCGTGGTCACTCTGGTTTTTTTCTCATAAAACGCATCTGAAAGGAGCGGAAAGGTGGAGAAGATATTTTATGAATTAGTGATTGCGGGACCATATCTGCTGGGGAAAGGCTTTATTTACGGGTTACTGGAAGGGAGCAAGGCGAAAGGTACGGTTATTTTTAGCCGGGAGAATAAAATAAAAACGGAAACGTTTGTAGAATTGGTGATGGAATGGACCCATCTCCACGAAAGCTTGTGCCACCTTATCGCTGAGGAATCCCTCATCGGATTGATTAGAGAGGGTATAGAAAATACTGCTGAGAGTGTGAACTTAACGTTAAAGTCGGTGAAAAAGATAACCAAGGCATCCTTCAATTTTCACTACGAAGTCTATGCCAAAAAATACGGTGAAGAGATATGGCTTATTTTTGCCAGCTTGCCTTCCGAACTAAAAATCTCCCGTGATTATAACCCGGTGGAAGAAATCCATCCCGAGGGAACAAAGTTAGAAGAGTATGCCCCACTTCATCCGTATAAACTCCAGGCCCGGGGGTCGGTGGAAGGTCCACTTGATGTGTTACTGGGTTTCTACAGGCAAGTGCAGGAGTACGATTTGATCAAAGAAGATCCTATTACCCTTCATTTCGATTCTTAATGCAGACCGGAACCTTATGTTACGCCGGTATATCCTCATCATAAATTTTTTTCTCATTATTGTTAGCCTGTTTCTGGTTAACAAGATTTACGACGTTTGGAAACCAACGGGTCACCCCAAGGAATCCGCCCCATCAGTCAAAGAAACCAAACCGGCCCTTCCTACCCTCACTATGGCTGAGCAAAAAAAAATTCCCCGAAAGGCCTACCAGGTCATTGTGGATAAAGATCTGTTTCGACCGGAACGAACCGAATGGAAGCCGGATGTTCAAACTGAGCAAGCGAAGGTTGCAGCAGCCGCTGCCCCACAACTAAAGGTCTTTGGGATTGTGATTTCCGAGGGTTTCAAACATGCCTGGGTGCAGGAAGAAGGTAAAGCGGAGAAGGTAAAAAGAATCTCGGAGGGGGATGAACTAAGTGGTTGGAAGGTAAGTAACATTGAGTTTAATACAGTGAGTGTTACGAATGGAAAACAAACGGTGAAATTTAACTTAATTGAGCCGGGGAAACCAAAGGCAAGAACAGTGCCCAAGTCTCTTACTCACCCCCCCCAACCAGCTCCTCCCCCTCAACAACAAAGACCTGTTCCCCCTCAACAGCAAAGGCCCGTAACCCCTCAGCAACCAAGACCTGTAGCCCCTCCTCCGCAACCACCAAGGCCATTTCCTCTTCAACCCACGGTAATAAATAAGTAATAGGCCGCTATCCATAAAGGCTATAATGTTTAGTTTTTGACGTCGCGAGTCTATGGTCAATCGAAAGAAGACAAGCATCCTTTTTCTCTTATTTGTTATCGCCATTGTAGCCGGAATTTTCTATTTCATGTTCAAAAAAATCGTGATGGACTGGCCTTTAATAACCAGCTATCCCTGGAAGGTTAGCTGGTTACTTTTGCTTTTCTCTTTGGGTTTGTCAATTTTTTCCTCTGTGCTGGCAATAAAGGCTGGCCATCTACTCTGCGGTCTTTTAGGAGGGAACGTCCCGTTCCCCCGTTTTCTCTATATCTTCTGTCTTTCCCAACTGGGACGATATTTACCGGGAAGGGTATGGAACGTGGTGGGGTTTACGGTGTTGATGGAACGAGAAAGCGTCAGTAAAGCGATTGCCATCGTTTTCCCTTTTCTCTATCAGGGGGTTCTGGTCACGCTGTTTTTTTTGTTAGGGGTTATGTTTTGTGGTCCCCTGGTGATTACCAAGCTCATGCCTCACTTCACAGGAATTTTTTTCCTTGCCTCCGCTCTCCTTTTTCTCATAGTCTTTTCCCTTCCTATGCTTACCCGATGGCTCCATCGTTTTATACCATTTAACCTCCCCGCTGGTGGTTATTATACTGCGCTCTTCATTTTATTGCTGAGCGGAATAGTGCTTTCAGTCGCTTTTTTTCTTTTTCTTTCGTCGTTAATTACAGTTTCCATGAAGGATGCTTTGTTCATTGGAGGGGGCTTCCTCCTTTCCTATGTATTTGGCTGGATGGTATTCATTACTCCTGGCGGGGTAGGTGTCCGGGAAGGAATACTGGGATTCCTCCTTTCTTTTTTGCTGCCCTCTGGCTTAAGTAATGTGTTAGCATTAGGTGCCCGCTTGTGGGTTACCATCTCGGAGATACTTCTCCTTGCCGGACTATGGTTTATCGTGGGGCTCAGGCGCAGTGAATAAAACCGTGGTGAAAGTGCTTTTGTATCTCTGGTTAGTCTTTTTTACCGGATATGCTTTTTTTCGGGGGGGGATCCTTACCATCCTCTGGTACTACTTTCAAAGAATAACCCACTAACATGGCCCACCTATTAACAAAAGCTTTATTATTGGCTTTTCTTTTTTTTATGGCTGCCTGTCCAGGGTTGAAATTCTTGCGTCTGGTGGGTTGCAAAGCGAGGGGTGGTTTAGAGGTTTTTGTTCTTTCTGCAGCCTGCGGGTTTGCCATCATCAGCGAAGGTCTGCTTATAGTGGGGATGCTTGGATTTTTTACCCCCCTTATCATGTTTCTCCTCGTTATGCTTCTTTTTGCAGTAAGCGCTAAGGAAGCAAAGTTTTTTATAGATGTTCTTGCCCGGTCCTTAACTTCTTTTTCATTCACCCCTTCGGTTCATTATGTGCTGGCACCTTTCTTTGGTGTTTTTATTGCTATTAACATGCTTAAAGCACTTCTTCCCCCTCACGGCCCTACCGATGTGCTTTACTATCATCTGACCCTTCCTAAACTTTATTTAGCCAATGGTGCAATTGTAACGAACCCCACCTTTTTTCCCTCGCTTTTTCCCTCCAACGGAGAACTTCTCTTTTCCTTGAGCCTCATTCTTGGCGGCCCCACACTGGTAAATCTTACCCATTTCGGTTTTGCATTGCTAACGGTGCTGGCGCTTTATGTCTATGCCCAGAAATATTTTGGAAAGGAATGGGCTCTCCTCCCCGGCATTATCTATCTCACAGCACCAGTGATTAACTCCTGGGGCACTATGGCATACACTGATACTATCCTCGGATATTACCTCTTTTTGTTGTGCATGTTATTCCTGGAATACGATAATCAAGAGGGGAGAAAAACAGCCATAGTCTGTGGCCTGTTAACCGGGATGGCGTTAGGGATTAAATACCAGGCCATACCTTTGGTTGCTTGCCTTTACCTCTTCTTTTTTGTTTATTATTTGAGGAGGTGGCAATGGTTTTTTCCCCTTCTCGTGTTTTCTTTGGTTATTGGTGGTTTTCTGGTCTCTCCCTGGCTTATTCGCAATCTGGTGGTTACCCATAACCCTTTCTTCCCTATTCTTAGAGACCTGTTTCCCTCTGAAATGCTTCGCCCGGAAACAACCTGGGGAGAAGATACTCAAGCCAGGCAAGCGTTATTACGTGCAATGGAGACACTGAAGGATAATCCTCTTTCTCCCTTTTCCTATTTTTTCTCCGGGGCCTGGAGAAATGATGATTTTCAACGTTTTATCGGACCGCTCTTCTTGGGGTTTGCTCCGTTTATTTTTTTCTTAAAAAGAACTCCGGTAAAATGGCCGCTCACTTTGCTCGTTTGCCTCTTCAGCTACCTTTCTGCCCTTATCTTAAGAGGAAATGTTCGGTATGTCATTGTACTGGTCATCCTTTTATCCCTTCTCTGCGGGGCTGCCGGGCAGGAAATCATCTGTAGGGGGAAAAGATGGGAGCGAATCTTCTTAACCCTTTTTGTGTGCGTTGTCACCTTACTTTACTCCCTGCAAAATTATCACCTCATGTTGAGCCACAAGAGAATCCTAACTGCCCTTAACCCTCGTCTCACTTCTTCTTTCCTGCGAACCTTTGAACCAAGCTACCGGGCCGCAGAATTTGCCAATCAGCATATTCCCACGGGCGCGAAAGTTCTCTTTCAGGGTCTCGTTCGCTATTTTTACTTTAATGCTGAACCCCTCAATGATCACCTTGGTCAGCAAAGGATTCTGTACGATGAGGCAAAAACAGGAGAGGATATTTTACAGATTATGCGCCACCACGGGATTACGCACATTATTCGGCAGGAGGTAATTTCTGAAAATGCCCGCTCCACTACGGTTCCTTACGATATTGATCCCCGGTTTGTAGAGTTCACCCATAGATATTTGGAAAAGATATTTACTGCTCATGGTGTCTCAATTTACCGGATTCGCTCTTCGTAGGATAAAAAGCAAAGGATTGTCTGCCCCGAAGGGGAGGTGGGCTTTTTATTTTTCTTCACGAAGATAATCGCCAAGCAGTCCCCGGCTGTGTTCATCCTCATGGCAGTAGACACACAGATTTTCCCAGTTGGAACCATCAGGAGGATTATTCTGGTGGTTTCCATCTTTATGATGGATCGTGAGGAGGTGTTTATTTTTATGATCAAACTCTCTTCCGCATTTGGCACAGATAAACCCGTGAACCTCCAGAGAGCGTTCCCGGTAATTACTGGGAGGAGGAAGGAATTTCTTTAATTCTCTGACAATATCTTCAGCCGACTTGTTCTTATCAATCTTGCTCGGGTCTGGCCTTAGATGCACACGATAACGTTTGGTTTTCATGGTTATGCCCCTTTTCGAGATAGAGTAACATGTAATAACTTACATTATAAAAGAAAAGACGGTATAATAGAAAAATGCTTATTTTTAATTCTGAAGGACAGATGAAAGGGGTAAAAATGGATATTTCCCTGGTTATCCCGGTCTTTAATGAAGAAAAGAATGTCCCGATTCTGGTGGAAAAACTGCTGCATTCTCCAGTACTTGCAGGCAAAAAGTGGGAAGCGATTTTCATTGATGATGGCAGCAGTGATACTACTTTTCAGGAGCTTAAAAACCTCAAGGAAAAGGTTCCGGAAATCAAAATCATCCACTTTGGGATCAATGCCGGAAAGGCTGCTGCTTACAGTGCGGGTTTTCAACTGGCTTCCGGAGATGTCATTATCACCATGGATGGGGACCTGCAGGATGATCCGGCTGAGATCCCATCCTTTCTTGAGGCCATTAACCAGGGAACTGATCTAATCGTGGGGTGGAAGTACAAAGGCAAAGGGGGCACCAGAAAAACGATCCCTTCTAAGATTTTTAACTTCCTCCTCCACACGTTCACGGGGCTTAAAGTCAAGGATTCAAATTGTCCCTTTCGGGCAATGCGAAAAGAGGTGGCCAAGAATTTAAATATCTACGGAGACCTTTACCGCTTCATCCCCTACCTCGCTTTTCAAAAGGGATACCGGGTTTCGGAAATAAAAGTAGAAAATTACCCCCGGCGATTTGGAAGCTCTAAGTATGGCCCGAGTCGCTTTTTCCATGGAATATTAGATCTTTTTACCGTACTTTTCATTGCCCGCTATAGCAAAAACCCGCTCCATTTTTTCGGCATCCTGGGGTTGTTTTCATTTTGCTTGGGTTTTGGAATTGATCTCTTTCTTGTGTTTCGAGGTTTTTTTGTTACCGGCCGCATCGGGCATACTGCCCTTCTTCTTATGGGGGTCATGCTTATTGTTATCGGGGTTCAGTTTCTTTCCCTGGGGCTTTTGGGAGAATTGTTGATCGCCGCAAGAAGGCCGGAACTGAAAGACCTGCCGATCCAGGAAATTGTCCAATGATTGTTCGGAGTTCAGCATTCGGAGTGCGGACTGATTAAGATAATGGTAGCTTACCTTTCTTCTGGGGTTGTTATTCCAGCCTGTTGATTATCCTTAAGTTTTTCAATGCTAACCGATTATCCCGGTCATATTTAAGAACACCCTGATACATTTTCTTCGCCCGGGAAAAATCTCCTAAACAAACATAAACATTTCCCAGGTTCACCAACGCATCATAAGAATAATCAGGCACCGTGACAAGTTCCGGGGGGTTGATGGCAAGAGAAGCCCGAAACTCCTTTTCCGCAGCCTGAAATTGTTTATGGCGAGCTAATGCAATGCCCAAATTATATCTGGCCCGGGCACAATCAGAGTGTTGTTTTACCGTTGCCCCCCAGAGGGAAAGTTCGTCGTGCCAGTCCTGGTTACGCCTTATGGTGGTTACGGAAAAGAGAACCAGGATAACGACGAGCACACCCACGGTATATGGTTTAGGAAGGTTCATTAAAGCAACACCAGCAAGAAGACAGGCGCCAAAGGAAAGAAAGATAAGCGACCTCTCGGAGATTATTTCCGAATAGGGCACAATCTGAGAGACCGGAAGCAGACAAATGAGCATCCATACCAATCCAAAAGCAACTTCTTTTTGCTTACGTCGGAAATAGTAAGCACCCAACGCACATAGCATCAGGACACCACCAGAGATAAAAAAAGAAGGATCTAAAAGGTTGATCCTTTTTATGGCATTAAAGGTATAATCAGCGCTGAGAGGGAAGGGGAAAAAACTTAAAAAGAAGATGTATCCACCGATTTTTACTGCGGTAGGAAAGTTGACCCCCTGATTGTTTCCGTAAACCGGGATTACGTGCAAGTAGTCAAAAAAGACTCTATTCCTAATCAGAATGATGAAAAGTACAAACAGTACTGCTCCAGTAAACCATACCCCATAGAACAAGAGGTGTTTTCTTATCGTTCCCTTTTGATAGTACTCAATGGCCAGAAAAAGCAATGGGAGGATGGCATAAATTTCTTTGGCACCGATCGCCAAAAGAAAAAAAAGAATGGTGAGGAGCAAGTGTTTTTTCGAATCCTGCTGAGTATAGCGAAGGAAGCTTATGAGGGAGGCAAAACTGAACAGTCCACCCAGAATATCCTTTCTGCCGGAAATGTACGCAACTCCTTCGGTATGAAGCGGGTGGGCAATGAAGAGCAAGGTGACAATGATAGCAAGCTTACGATTATTAAAAAGGTTTTGGCAAAAAAAATACGCAAGGATACAAAAAAGCGTGTAATAAAAAATGTTGGAAATGTGATACCCGATGGTGCTTTTACCAAAAAGGGTGGTATCGAGATAAAAAGAGGCCAGCCTAACGGGGCGCCAAAATTCCCCGGTATCAGAAGTGAAGTAGGAGAGGAACTGAGAAAAGGATTCTAAGTGGGAGTTATCTCGCACCAAAAAGAGGTCATCGAAAAGAAAGTCTCCGGTCAAGCTATTTGTATAGAGGGTTATGATGAATACGCAGCAAAGGGCGATAAATCGTTTGTTACTCATATCAGCTTGGAACTTCCCTTGCACAATTGAGGGAGGTAAGGAGGGATTTGTCTTTAACTTGACGCTTGTTTAACCGACCACTTAGCGAGATAATATCGCTTGGAAAAAATTGTTTTCTCCCATACCGGGTCTCCCAGGTAGTATTTCAGAATCTTTGGAGTTAGCGCCCAAAGATGTTCGTCCTCCCAGAGGCACAGTCTGAGTAAAGAAAAAAATGGTTCGTTGGGTATGGAAATGATAAGGTCTTTTCGGGTCACGCGCGCTAATTCCTTTATTGCCCTCACTGGATCATGAGTATGTTCGAGCACTTCCAGGCAAAGGACAATATCAAATGACTTGTCCTCAAAGCTCAGGCATTCAATATTTTCTTTCCTGATCATTTCGTTTCTTGGGTGAGCATCAGCAAGGGTAACACACAAAGCCCCTTTTAGCTTATTGTAGAAAAAAAAATCCTGGCAGCCAATGTCTAACACGCTCTGATTTTCTTCATCAATCAATTTTGAGACTACGTGCCAACGATAGGCCCTTATTATCTGGTATACTTTTTTTTGGATTGCTTTCAGGAGCATGCTTCGGGATAGAAGATAGGAATGGGTTTATGGTTTTGCTAATAATAATTTTATAAATTTTAGTATATTAATGGCTATATTTCAAGTAATTTATTAGTTTTATCGGCTATCCATCTCATTTGGGTAAAGGAAAAGGTAACAAAGGGGTGGGAGAATTATGGTTGGCCTTAAAGGTAGCAATCATTGTTTTTATCTCCGGATCATCGGGGTACGTGGAATCAAGTTTAGCCATTGCACTTCGATAAAGGTTGGGGTGGGGATGATTAACCCGCGCAGCAATTCCCTTGACTTCCAGGATGCCGATATATTCTCCTTTCTGGTAAGCCTGGAGAATGATGGTGCTTTTTTCACCCAAAGGCTCGGAAAGGAGGGTACCTGAGCCACTGCCGATAATGATATGAATGCCCGGTACCATTTCACAAAGCTTCTTGTCTTCCGAGAGTCCCAGGTTGCTTAAACAGATTATGAGGTCGGTTTGAGTTTTAAGCTTGTCCACCATTGCTTTGGCAGTGACAAAGGGGTCCTGGATAGAAATTTCCGATTTATTCTGGGCTGTTTGAGGTGACAAGACCCCGAAAATACCCACCTTCCACTTTTTATAAGTCTTTATAAGATAAGGATTAAAGAGCAACTGGTTTTTTTCTTTGTCAAATAGGTTACTGGAAATGAAGGTGAACTTGGCTTGATCTCTTAAATGTAAGAGGAAATCAACTCCCAAAGATAAATCGAACTCTCCTACATTCAGGGCATCATACTTCATCTGGTTATAAGCCTGCACAATAAGCGAGGCGCTGTCCTTCCAATACGACTGGGAGGCGGCATCGCAGGTAGGGAGTTTAAAAAAAAGGTTACCAGCGTCTAAGACAAGAAGGTCTTTTCCTAAGGAACGGCCTTTTTTGATAAGCCCGGCTCTTCGGGGCAGACCGCCCCGGGGACCTTCCTTTCACCCGCAGGGCTCAAAATATCCCCGCACATCATTGGTGTAGAGAATAGTAAATATGGGGGAATCGTCCTGAGAGTTATTCTGGGCGAAACTTACTGAAGAGAACAGGGCAGAAATAAAAAGAACCAGAGTGAAAATGGAAAAATTTCCCCCTTTTTTAAAGGGGGAAAAGAAGGGGGATTTTTTGATAATATTATCTATGCCTTTGGACTGCATGTTCGTATTGCTCCCACACATCTTCTCCCAGCACGCCCTCGAAAACCAAGCAGGTATCTCCTTCCAGATACACCTTGAAAAAGGAATTGTCACTATGGTTTTGAAAATGGATGGTAAGGATTTCACCACCCCGGGTTTTTACCTGCACTGGTGAGTTCGCTTTTCCCAGCGCAGCAGCCACCAGCGCTGAACTTACTGACCCGGTTCCACAGGCCAGGGTCTCATCTTCAACCCCCCGCTCGTAGGTACGAATGGCTACGTGAGCATCGTCAATGACCTGAACAAAATTCACATTGGTTCCCGCGGGCTGAAATTCGGAGTGAAAGCGAATCGTTCGGCCCAAATCCTTTACCGGTACCTTTTCTAAGTCCTCCACCGGGATGACTACATGGGGAACACCGGTATTAATACTGCTCAGGGAGATAGCTTGGCCCTCTACTACAATCGTTCGGTGGCATTGTAATTCCTTTGGATTGGGTAATTGGAGGAGAACCCGACGATGTTTCACTTCCGCATGAATGATACCTGATAGGGTCTCAAAGGCAAGGTTCACTCCGGCAATGCCTTTCAGAAAGGAGAAACGGGCGGCACAACGGCCTCCGTTACCGCACATTTCCGCCTCACTCCCGTCCGCATTAAAAAACCGCCATTTAAAGTCAGCAACGTCTGAGTTTTCAATGAGAATCAGGCCATCCGCTCCCACTGATTCCCGGCGCCGGCAGAGTGTGCGCACAAAATCCGGGAGGGAGATATTTTTCAGGAAATGGGACCGATGGTCAATGAGGATAAAGTCATTTCCTGACCCGTTCATTTTGGTGAATTGTACCTGTTGCATCTAACAATTTCCCCATAAAAAGTCATATAACTTCCTCATCCCGATTGCGAGGGGAAGAAAAAGTCCGGAACACAAAGGAGGAGAACTCCTAACAGGGTCAGGATTAACCCCAAGGGGACAATCAAAGCTCCAATCTTTTCCATAAAGCCAGACCGGTAATGAACCGCCCAGAGACCAAAACCAATCATTCCGATTCCGCCTACCACCATAGCAAGATAAATAAATACCATGTATCGTCCTTTTTTAA
>JAZDOO010000351.1:0-2447 GCA_043798555.1 Pseudomonadota bacterium
TCCTTGTGACTTGTACTTCCGAGCTTTCATCAGGCCAGGTCACCCTGCCCCAATGTCGGATATCACTACAGATCCAAAATGGGAATTGATCTGGCAGGATTTTCACCTGCTTGCCTGGTAGTTTTATAGGCTGCACGGTCAGACTTGTTTATTGACATTGTCTGTTTTTTCTGTCTCTGTTTTTTCTCGATGTCTCACGCGCCTCTACAACTTCCGTTTCAAACCTCTTTTCCTCACCTAAATAAAATATCAAAGTGCTTCTGAATAGCTGTTGTCACCTTAACACTTTTTAGCGTTGTAAATTTTCTCTATAATTTATATTGGCATCGGAATATCTCATGAACCCGCTCCCCATTGTCAAGAAAAAAATGTGGGTACATTGGGTGCATCGTCTGGGGGGCCTGCTCAGAGTTTGCGGTGCCTCCCTTCCTGCCTGCGGTAGGCAGGGGTGAGGGGGAAGCTACTTTATTTAATTAGGTGATATATTTGATGAATTGAAGAGTTTCTTATTCAAAAGGATCACCTCAGCGTGAGGAGAAGGGGATGTAATCTTCCAGACGCTGTCATATCTGGCACCGAGTCCTTCCTGAAAGCGTGATTTTTAAATTGTGCCCTTCAATTCAATATTTCAAACGAAAATAAGAAAATTAACCCAATTTGTGGACTACATTTTCCCCTGAAACCCATTTTTTGACAAACCCATTTTTTGTTCTTGACAATGGGGAGGGGGGCATATATTTTGGTTGTGCCAGACCAAAGCAGGGAAGAAAAAGAGGATGCAATTTCAAAAGCTGTAGAAGCCATTGAAAGTTTCAAGAAAGGTCAAGAATTGGGGTCAGACATAAATAATTAAATATTGAAAGCGGGAATCTAATATAATATCAGAGGATCTTGGCGGGGAAACAAGGATTCATAAATAAGAAATTAATCATGCCTGACCCCATTTCCATTTCCCGGAGTATTCGGATGGCATGTTTGCGGTGATAGCCAGAGGTGGCGCAGAACTCATTGAGGATGATCGTTTTTCCCTTACGGGAAGCTTTCTTGTAACGTAAAAAGATGGCCTCAATGTATTCCTTTTTTGATCGTGGACTCATAGCTCCCCCTCCTTTTGGGGCCTGTTGCATGGTAACAAGAATTATGAGTCAACGATCCCTTTTCAATCACGATCTCGGTAACATTTTTTATGAGGCAATTCGATATGTAAGTTTACACTGTTAGTTTACACTTCCAAAAGTTCCAAAAAAGGTGTATATTATAAGCCCTATTAACAATTGAAAAAAAAAGGGCCATTATCAGTCCATCGAGGACGCAAGGAAGCCATTTGGAGAGCTGAAAGCTTTGGTCCTCAGAAGAAACATCGCAGCAACCGGTCCGTAGCCTTGGGGTGGAGTGAGGCATGAAAACGCTGGACGAGATCAGGACCATTATCAGACAGCACCGGAACGTTCTTGCAGAGAAGTACGGCGTTGCCGTAGTGGGCGTCTTCGGGTCGTATGTGCGGTGCGCACAAAAAGACCAGAGTGATATAGATCTCTTGGTGGATATTCTTCGCCCAATCAGTCTCCTGGAGCTTGTAGGGGCGGAAATCTACCTCAGCGAAGTTCTGGGTGCAAAAGTAGATCTCGTGCCGAAACGTGACGTGCGCGAGGAACTGCGGGAGACTATTTTCGCAGAGGCCGTCGCCATATGATCCGCAACATCTCCCTATATGTCAAGGACATCCTTCAGAACATGCGGGATACCGAGGAGTTCATTCAGGGACTCTCGTATGACGGGTTTGTAGCTGACAAGCGGACGTTTAATGCCGTTGTGCGTTCACTTGAGGTAATCGGGGAAGCGGCCAAGAACGTTCCCGATGAAATCCGCGCGAAATATCCCTTGGTTCCCTGGAAGGAAATGGCAGGCATGAGAGATAAAGTCATTCACTTCTATTTCGGTGTGGACCGTGAGGCGGTCTGGATCGCCGTCAAGGATCGGATTCCTGCTGTAAGGCCTTTGATCGAACAAATCCTGAAAGACCTGGAAAAAAGATAGGAATACCCCTTGTTTCCCTGCAAGAAACGGTTGAAACATTCGGTTTGACAGTCCGCCCGCCAACTCATTCCCTCCCTTTGTTAGGGATAAGCCTGCCGCGGGCAGGGGTGGGGGTGAAACCAGAAGGAGGTCGAGATGGGATTCTGGGATCTCAAAACATTAACGCTGGAGGAGTTCCGACCTGGTATCTGGAGCAAAATCGAATCTGGTAAAAATTTAACGATGGCTGTTATGGAGATCGCTCCAAATAAAGAGGGGATGGCCCATGAACATCCATTTGACCAATGCGGTGTCGTGGTGGAAGGTGAAATCGAGATGTCCATCGGGGAGGAGAAGAAATTACTCAGACCGATGGAGACCTATTTCATATCGGCAGGCGTGAAGCATAACTGGAAGACCACTGTTTTATC
>JAZDOO010000380.1:0-7460 GCA_043798555.1 Pseudomonadota bacterium
CCATGCGCGTAGCAGTGTATTACAACAATAAGGACATCCGGGTTGAGGAGATGCCAATTCCCTCCATCGGGCCGGGTGAACTGCTGGTAAAAATTCATTCCAGCGGAATTTGTGGCAGTGACGTTATGGAGTGGTACCGAATCCATAAGGCTCCGCTGGTACTTGGCCATGAAATCGCCGGGGAAGTAGTTGAAGTCGGTGATGGTGTAAAATCGTTCAAAGAAGGTGATCGGGTAACCGCAACCCACCATGTGCCCTGCTTTACCTGCCGTTATTGTCTTGGTGGTCACGAGACCGTTTGCGACACTTTGCTTTCAGGGACTCATTTTGATCCAGGAGGCTTCTGTGAATATGTACGTCTTCCTGCAATTAATGTTGACCGTGGGACATGGAAGCTACCGGAAGAAATGAGCTATGATGAAGCGACATTTGTTGAGCCCATCGCATGCGTGCTGCGTGGCCAGCGTATGGCAGGACTTAGACCAGCGCAAAGTATCCTGGTGCTTGGGAGTGGCATTTCCGGGGTACTTTTTATTAGTCTCGCCAAAGCACTTGGGGTAGGACGAATCGTTGCTACCGATGTGAGTGAATACCGGCTTAATGCTGCCAGACGATTTGGTGCAGAGCACACCCTGCAGGCTGGTCAGAATATACCGGTGGTTTTTCGGGAAATAAACGGTGGATTTGGCGCTGACGTGGTTGTCGTAGCTACCGGGGCGGAAAGTGCAGTGGAACAGGCGCTGCAAAGTGTCGAACGCGGTGGCGTCATCTTATTCTTTGCGCCCACGATGAAAGGGGTGACGATACCGCTTTCGGTCAACGATCTGTTTTGGCGAAGGGATGTCACCTTGACAACGACGTATGGGGGTAGTCCTGCTGATTGTGTAAATGCACTCGAACTTATTCGGGCAAAGCGTATCCAGGTTCAGGACATGATAACCCGTTACTTTGGACTGGCCGGCACTGTGGAGGGATTTAAGCTGGTGGAGAAGGGGGATGAGTCAATCAAGGTCATTATCAGACCACAAGAATAACCGCAAACCTTAAGAATTCAGAAGACAGGAGTCAGAATCCAGAATGATTTTTTAACCTACTGACTACTGGCTTCTATAGTTTTCGAAGCATCGCAGGGTGGTCTCTGCCCACCAAAAATTTGATGGGCGCAGCCCATTCTACATTTCTAAGCTACGCCATTCACTTTAATAACCGAAGGAGGGATCGCAATGCCTGAAGCAGATAAGGAAGGGAAAGAGTATTATCTGGACATTCCCGCAGGAAGCGAAGGTTTTTTCCTGAAGGGATCCAATTCGCTCGATTGGGGAATGAAAAATCGCCTGTCGCGTATATTCAATCCTGATACCGGTCGAACAGTAATGCTTGCCGTAGACCACGGGTACTTTCAGGGACCGACTACAGGTCTCGAACGCATTGATGTGACAATCGTGCCGCTTGCGCCTTATGCTGACACGTTGATGTTGACCAGAGGCATCTTACGTACCACCATTCCGCCCTCTTATAGGGGGGGCATTGTTCTTCGTGCCAGTGGCGGCCCGAGCATTTTAAAAGAACTTTCGAATGAACAAATTGCGGTAGATATGGAAGATGCTCTGCGCCTGAACGTAGCTGCGCTGGCGGTACAGGTGTTCATTGGGGGAGAGTATGAAACCCAATCCGTGCATAACATGACCCGCTTAGTGGATATGGGGAACCGTTACGGTCTCCCTGTCCTTGCGGTAACTGCAGTGGGGAAGGATATGGCCCGTGATGCCCGGTATTTCCGGCTCGCTTGCCGGATATGCGCTGAGCTTGGTGCGCATTACATCAAAACCTATTATATTTCCGAAGGCTTTGATACGGTTGCGGCCTCATGCCCCGTACCTGTAGTCATGGCAGGTGGGAAGAAAATTCCTGAATTCGATGCCCTCACAATGACGTACAACGCCATCCACGAAGGTGCGGCAGGCGTAGATATGGGCCGCAATATTTTCCAGTCCGAAGCACCGGTAGCTATGATTAAAGCAGTCCGGGGGGTTGTGCATAGTAATCTTAAACCCAAAGAAGCTTACGAAATGTATCTCCACCTGAAAAATGGTTCAGACACACGTTAGGAAGGAAAAGGAGATTTTCCATCCAGCACTTCTCTCACCTTCTGCAAGAGCACTTCTGCTGAAACTGGTTTGGGGATAAAGTTTATCCCCTCCGCAAACATTCCTTTTTGCTGGATAATGTCGGAGGTGTAGCCGCTTACAAAAAGTGCTTTAATATCAGGTCGTATTTTCACTATCTCGTTATATACTTCCTTCCCATTTTTTTTCGGCATGATTACATCCAGCAGAAGGAGCTGAATTTCCTGCTTGTTTTTGTTAAATTTCCTGACCGCATCCACTCCGTCAATTGCTTCGATGACCTTATACCCATTGAATTCAAGAATCTCTTTGGAAAACATTCTCACTATGGTATCATCCTCAGCGATAAGCACTGTTTCGGTGCCACCTTTTGGCAGTTGTAGCGTTCTTGCCTGCTCCTTTTCAAGCGTTGACTCAATCAAGGGGAGATATAACCTGAAGGTTGTTCCTCTATCAGGTGTGCTGGAGACATCAATATAGCCCTCATGTTGCTTGATAATCCCATAGATCATGGAAAGGCCAAGACCAGTTCCCCGGCCAACCTCCTTGGTGGTAAAAAAGGGATCAAAGATCCTCTCTTTAGTCTTTTCATCCATTCCGACCCCGGTATCCGTTACTGACAATAGGGCATACCGCCCTGGCCTTCCAGTATCATGGGTTTTGGAAAATTCCTGGGGTAACGCTACGACTTCAGTAGCAATGGTGAGGACACCTCCATCAGGCATAGCATCCCTTGCATTAGTAACAAGATTCATCAGTACCTGGTCCATTTGTCCAGAATCAGCCATTACAATTAAATGTTCACGGGTAAGCTGGAGCTGAAATTCTATATCTTCCCTGATGAGCCGGGACAGCAGTTTCTTTATATTCATAATAGTTTCATTGAGATTTAATGGCTTGGGAATAATTACCTGTCTCCTGCTAAAGGCAAGCAGGCTTTGGGTAAGACTGGCTGCCCGTTCTGCTGAGGCAAGAATCTGGTCCACATGCACTCTTGACGGGGTGCTTTTATCCATCTTCATTTGCAAAAGACTTCCGAACCCGATTATGGCTGTAAGGATATTATTAAAGTCATGAGCGACCCCTCCTGCCAGGGTACCAATAGCCTCCATCTTTTGTGCCTGCCGGAGCTGTTCCTCAAGCTGGGATTTTTCTGCTTCCCTTTTCGCTAAAGATTCCGTCATGATATTGAAGGCTTTAGCGAGATTCCCTATTTCATCTTCGGTCTCAACCGGCACCTCCTTGACCTCCCCTCCCATTCTAAGGGTATCCACTCCCTCCGTTAGTCTCTTAAGGGGGTTCGTTATCCGTTTGGTAATAATGTACGTAAGGAAAGAACCGAGCCCTAAAAAGACTATGCCAATCAGGATACTTTTTAATAACAGAATATTGAGTCTCGTATTTAACCCGGTTTTATCAATCGTTATGCCTACAAAGCCAATGATGCGGTTCCTCCCCTTAAGGGGGTTCTCTCCCAAAACGAGATACTCCTCGGTAGCATAACTTGCCCCTGCCATTACTGGAGACCAGAGTTCGAAGGTATCACCTCCATCAAGGAAATAAAGAGGTTCACCTTGCTTAAGTTTTTCAAATATTTCATTTTGGCTTAGTTTGTTCCTTTTGCCTGATTTCCCCCGGGCCTTCGTTCCCGTGTTTTTCTGTTTTTTAACCAATTCTTTTTCGAGGTTAAATACTGCAACCTCCACAACCTCCTCCTGCTGAAAGATTCCTTCCACCGTATCTCTAAGCAGATCTTTATTCTCCGAAAACACTCCCAGTCTTACGCTGTAAGCAAGGATTGCGGTAAGTAATTTTGAGTCCCTTATAAGGGTATCGGTGAGAGATTTACTCTGCTGATATATGAAAAAGGCAGTGAAAGAAGAAGAAATGACAAGTAAAAAAACAGTAACCACTGCGAAAACTTTAATGCCGAACTTTTCCTGAAAAATTTTAAGGAGGTTAACCCTCATCCTTTTTCTCTCAGTCAATTTTTTTAACTTTCCTGAGAATCTTTTCATCAATAGTAATCCCTAATTTCCTTGCGATCTTCAGGTTAATGGTAACAACTCCCTTCCGGGGGTTAACCTGTTTTCCATTAACTGTACTATTTCCTGAAAGAATTTCTTCAGCCATCTCTCCTGCCTGAGCTCCGATATCAAATGCGTCTATGCCTACGGACAGTAATGCCCCTAATTCCACATGCTTCTCGGAAAAGGCCAGGATGGGGAGATTATTTTCAAGGGAGAAGAGAAGCAATAGCTCCACGGTTTCAGGAGTTAACACGGTTATATCCGGGATCATCCAGAACACCTCTATTTTTCCCTTTAGCTTTTTTATTGAGTAAAGAACCTCCCGGGAGCTATGAATCTTTTCGGTTACCAAGGTGATGCCGTTTTTTCTGGCAGCCTCCTTTGCACTATTCACAAACTCTTCTGTTCTATCCGGGTTGTATAAAAGACCAACACTTTTTGTCTCCGGTAACACTTCCAGGAGGGTGCTTAGTTGTCTTTCTTGAGATATGTTCATACTGACACCGCTGATATTCGTTTTTTCTGCGAGTATGGATTGAGGATTGAGCACCATGAGGTAAATGACCGGGATGTCTCCAATCCCTTTTACTTTTTCGAGGGCATCCATCCCGATGGCAAGCACCATTTCAGGCTTGGTGGCATCAATGTTCTTTAAAAGGTCAGATTCTTTCTGTTCAGAAAGAATGACCCTTATCATTTCAGCGTCACACACGCTTTCAAAACCTGCAATGGCATCCTCGTATGGTTTAACGCTGAGGCTTTGAACGGCTAAAATTTTCTGACCGGCCTGGGCCAGACCGGAACCAAAAATTAAGACCAATGTTATGATAATAAAAAGTTTTCTTAACATGCCCCTTAGATTTACTTTAAAAGTCCGCCACCTTTGGTGGGCGGAATAATATCAAAAATTTTATTCCGGCTCCTAATGTTTTTTGTAAAACAGCTAACTTAATATATTGCAAAGAAATAACTTGCATACCATAATTAATAGTGATATAAAAATGAAAAATGAGATTATACAGAAAGACTTGAGAGAAACTTTATCATAAATTTTGCTCAGAAAAAAGTAAAAATTTTAAAATTTCGGGGGTATCGGTATAACAATTTTTCAAAATAATTAAATTAATACCTTGAAAAATCCAGATAAGACCAATAATATATTCGATAAATTTAAATATGGTCCACTAAATCTAATCTATTTTTTTACCATAATTTTTACCATAAAATTATGAATCCGAGGTATAATTATCTTTCAAAGATAGCCCCTTCTTTGCTCGCATTTATCCTTACGTTTGCTTCCTTATGCCACACTGCTGCTGCTCAGTCTGAGGAAGAGATGCAGATTCTCCAGATGTTTTACAAAGAAAAGGATCTGGTAATATCGGCCACAAGGCACCCGAAGCCTGTCTCCCAGGTAGCAGAAAATGTTACCATTATTACGGCCAAAGACATCGAGAATATGAATGCCCATACCGTAGCTGATGTCCTGAACCGGGTCCCGGGCCTCTTTATTAGTTTTAACCAGGACTTTGGTGCTTCCTCGCTGCTGCAAATTCAGGGTTCGGAACCAAGGCATGTCCTGGTTCTCTTGGACGGAATCCCCTGGAACTTTTTAGCTGACGGACATGCGGAGACGAATTCCATTCCAGTGGGGATTATAGACCGCATTGAGATAATCAAGGGGCCAGCGTCATCGGCATGGGGATCATCCTTGGGTGGGGTGGTAAATATTATCACCAAATCAGCGGGTACCAGTGCAAGACCAGAAGGGACCCTGAGAGCTTCGTATGGGGAGCGAAACACCCAGGATTACCGGGCCGCTGTTTCGGGCAAGGCCGGACCAGTGGGATATTATTTGTTTGCTGGCCGCCAGAAGTCGGACGGTTTGAGGGCCTCAAGAAATTTTGATACCAATAGCCTCTATTCCAAGTTTGAAATCCCGGTTGCAAGCAAGGTAAATTTAGAGATGAGCGTAGGTTATAGCGACCCGGAAATAAATTTTGGCGATTATCCAAGTGGGGATATATCGCAAGAGGGGAAGAGCCGCGCCTTTTTTTCTACTGCTTCCCTCGATGCTTCCCTTACCAAAGAACTCAGCCTAAAAGTATCTTTTCACCATTTCAATCAGAAATTTGTTCAGATGAATGATGCTTTAGGGTTGGGGTTTTACGGACCAAAAGGAGAACGTTTTTTAGACTCCATGTTTGACGAGGAGAGCACCGGAGGAAGCGGTAAACTGGTTTGGGAGCACGGAATTCACACTGCGGTTCTCGGAGTGGACATTGACCATGGTAAGCTCGCCCAACGGCTCAGTGCCGGGTCGTTTCTCCAATTTATCGGCATTCCCCCAATCTCCAGCGCTCATCCGGACATTGAGCAGTGGGCAGTATATGCTAATGATTCGATTGTTATTAACCGGTGGTCCATCACTCCCGGGATCAGGTATGACCATAACAGTATTACCGATTCATTCGTAAGTCCGAGTCTGGGGGTTACCTACCGGCTTGGCAAGGACTCAATTGTGAGGGCATCAGTGGCCAGAGGTTTTACCATTCCTCCTCTCTCCTGGGCTTCGGGAGGAAGTTTGTTCCTTGATCCGAACCCATCGCTTGAGCCGGAAAAGGTCTGGTCGTACCAGGCCGGAGTAGAATCAGCCGTTTTCCGGTATCTCTGGGTGAAGGCCACGTTCTTTCGCCACGAACTGGAGGATGCTTTTACTCGGAAGTACTGGTTTGATAGACAGCCACCGGCTTTTAATGACATAATTGAAAATAAAGGAGAAAGAAGGCGACAGGGCGGTGAACTGGAAGTTGAAACAACCCAGATTTATAACCTTTCTCTTCTGGCCGGGTTTGCCTATGTCCATCTAACGCCTCCCGATGAGAACGAATCCACTGACATGTACATGTATACCTTTGGCCTAAGATATGACGACCGGAAGTCCTTCCGGGCCGAGCTTTTCGGCCACTATATCTGGTGGGACCTCTATTCTTTTGCCAATGCGCGCTACGATGATTTCATCTGGGACCTTAACCTGAACAAGAGAATTTACTCCCACGAAAACACCTCTACCGAACTCTTCCTCACTGCTCACAACCTCTTTAATGGTGCTCAGTATACCTTTGGGGACAGCAAGAACCCCAGAAGGTGGATAGAGGCTGGCATAAGGATTAAATTTAAATAGGCTCCGGACCCCCCGATTACCCTAACAATGGTTGACCGAAATTTATGGGTAATTATTTTTTGAGAGTTTATTTCCACCAAAGAGTGTCCAGACAAAACCGGAATCCCCCGAGTCCATCCC
>JAZDOO010000376.1:0-6508 GCA_043798555.1 Pseudomonadota bacterium
CAGAGTCTGGGACACAGCTCCAGGACCATTTGAGCCGCATATATGACAGGAGACGATCATTTTGTCATATATTTGAAGGCTGAATCCGTAACAGACCGATTTTTAACGGCAAAAAGCACGTAATATGAGGCGTACACCCCTCCCACTCTTCATACTGACCTCCATTCTCTTGAAAGAATCTAACCATCTCTTCGGGAGTAAGGGAAGACCACTTTTGTGTATGGGCAATAAGAACTGTCTCTGCGGCCCCACTACTTATTATCCCTCTGGCTGTTTGAAGGGCAGCCATAGTGCTTGAGCCGCCTGAATTTGCCTGGATAGTAAATTTGCACCCTCTTAGCCCTAATGCCTCTATCAATCTGCCAAAAGTAAGATGGTACGCAAGCCACTCAGCACCTAGTGGTGGTACAATCACGACAGCGCCTATCTCATCCTTATTAATACCTGCATCAGTGATAGCTTGCTTGGAAGCCTCAAGTATAGCATCTAATGCTGACCGCTCAGGAAACCAACCAGTGGGAACTTCTCCTGTCCCGACTACCGTCAATTTATCTTTATTCATGTTATCCCCCAACATTAGTCATTAGTTCTTAAACTAACCCTATTCTTTCATTAATCGGTTTCTGGCTAGTAAAATTTCCAAAATTATGTTTAGCTCAACTTCCTCCAGAAACTCCTTCTCCCCTGGACTCCACCGCTGATAATTTTTGCTACATTAACATTAAGGTTAGTGATTCAATGCATTTCTTATTCTCCAAGTTCCGGGATATTTTGATAGAAATCAAGTGATTCTGGATTCATTAAGGCATCTCTATTCGTCACCGGTCTCCCATGAATGATATTGGTCACTGCACTTTCAACCTTTTTCATATTCAAGGTATACGGAATATCCGGCACCGGGATGATTTTAGCAGGCACGTGCCGGGGAGAGGCGTTCTTCCGTAACGTTTCCTTTATCTTGGTCTTTAGGTACTCGGTAAGCTGACATCCTTGTGCCAGTTTAACAAAAAGAATGATCCGTTGGTCCCCCTGATAGTTTTGCCCAATGGCAAGACTATCAGTAACTTCTGGCAATTCTTCCATCTGATTATAGATCTCCGCGGTACCGATCCTCACTCCCGAAGGTTTTAGGACTGAATCCGATCTCCCAAAGAAAGTAATCCCGCCGGTGTCACTATGAAACATGACATAGTCTCCATGACGCCAGATGCCTGGATACACTTCAAAGTAGGCTTCTCTATACTTCTTCCCATCCGGATCGTTCCAAAAGTAAAGGGGCATGCAGGGAGCAGGGGCTTCACATACCAGCTCACCCTGCTGGTCATAAACCGGTTTCCCGTTTTCATCGTAAGCTTTTATTTTCATTCCTAATCCGGGCCTCTGTAACTCGCCAGTATATACCGGAAGGATAGGGCTCCCTGCGCAAAAACAGCCATTTATGTCGGTTCCCCCTGCAATCAAATTAAGATGAAGGTTTTCTTTAACTTCCCGGTACACATATTCAAATCCTTCAACCGAAAGCGCGGAGCCTGTTTGACACATCTCGCGCAGGGAGGATAAATCGTAATCGTTTCCGGGCCTAAGACCCTGGCTTCTGATAAAATGGATATAGCTTGCGCTGGTGCCAAACATGCTGACCTTTTCATCCTGAATGATTTTCCACATTGCTCCCGGATCAGGGTAATTAGGGTTTCCGTCATAGAGAATAATGGTATTTCCCGTCGCAAGGGAGCTAAGCATCCAGTTCCACACCATCCAGCTACAGGTAGTGATGAAGAAGTGGACGTCGTCGCGTTTCAGGTCAATGTGGATGATGAGCTCTTTTAGGTGATTAAGCAGAATTCCCCCTGCCCCCTGCACCAGGCACTTTGGTTTTCCCGTGGTTCCGGAAGAAAACATGATGAAGAGGGGATGATCAAAGGGTAGCTGCTCGAACTGAATCTCACGGCCTCGTTCTTGAGATAAGAAATCTTCAAAGTATACAGCGTTCGGAACAGAGCCAATATCCGCCTTTGTTCCCGTATAGGAAGCTACCACCACTTTCTTCACCGAAGGCAGTCGTTTTACAATCGCGGCGGCATTGGAAAGGGTGCTCAGCGTCTTGCCTTTATAAAAGTACCCATCCACAGTGAACAGCACTTTCGGTTCGATTTGGCCGAGGCGGTCCAGCACGGCCTCAGGTCCTATATCAGTGGCACAGGAGGACCAGGTGGCCCCAACACTCGTAGCCGCAAGCATGGCAATGGCCGTCTCTATCATGTTGGGCATGTAGGCAGCCACCCGATCTCCCGGGCCAATCCCCATATCCCGAAGAGATCGTGCCAGCCGGGCCACCGTGTCATAGAGTTCCGCGTAGGTCATGGTGGCTCTTCGTTGGGTTTCCCCGATAAAGACAAAAGCGTTATGGCCATCCCGATAGCGCAAGAGGTTTTCTGCAAAGTTCAGTCTTGCCCCGGGAAACCACTTTGCGCCGGGAAATATGCTCAGATCTTCAACCACGGCGTCATACTTCTTAGATGCCCTGACCTCCACAAAATCCCATACCGAAGCCCAGAAATCTGGTATGTTAGTTATCGACCACTCATACAATGCATCATAGGAATTAAATTTTAAGCCCAATTTTTGATTAATGAAAGCCATATAGCGAGTGATGTTGGCTTTTTCTTTAACTTTTACCGAAGGCTCCCATAGCGGTATTTTCATCTTCATATCTTGTTTAGATATCCACTCGCTTAAATTTTGGTAAAGGCCAAGGACTATTTCATTGTAATCTTCGAAGGCAATGTAAAATTGCAGGTAACGTTTCCCCAGATGGGGGGTAATTCCGTACTATTGATTTTTAGGTTGTTTTTTGATAATTAATTTTTAATCAATCCGTTGTTCTATAAATCAATCATTTGATTTGCAAATTATCCATTAAAAAAATTAAAAGTCAAGAAAAAAATTACTGCATCCCCAAAATTTTTAGCAGAGACAAAAAAAGCCAAGATAACTTATTGAAACATAACCGTAATATAGGGAAATAAGATCACAGGTAAGATGATTCAAAAAGGGGAAAGAATGGTGAAAATAGATTCTTGGGCTAATGTACAGCCCTGGCGGTTTATTGTTGTCCAGGATAAAGCAAAATTAGGATCGAAAAAGTTCGCTCTCTCCTCAATGTCCCTGAAGAGGTTTTTCCCCAGGCCTACCTTGTTCTCGGCTATCCTGATCAAAATCCCTGATCCAGACCACGAAAGGCCTTAGAATCTATTCTGGCCCGGGAAAAATATCACCGAATGGCGCACTAAATATTTCTCCGATACCTTCCTCCCACTTCATAGAGGGTCTGGGTACTGGGTAATTTTCACCAAGGAGCAAAACTTCACCGTTTCCATAAGCTCCGCAAAAATATTGCCCCCTTCCAGGGCAACTTTCTTGAGTTTCCTCAGGGCCTCCGGAGCTTCATTTCTGTGCCGTTCCTGAAACTCCCGCAGCCTTTTGAGCTGCGATTGTTTCTCCTCTTCAGTAGAGCGGGAAAGGGCTATAGTGCAGGAAAGCGGTTCTCCTTTTCCCTGACCCGGATTAAGAAATGTATTTACCCCAATAATGGGAAGCTGCCCCGAGTGTTTCTTTTGCTCATAGAGGAGGGATTCATCCTGAATTTTGCTGCGCTGGTACCCCCACTCCATGGCTCCCTAAAACTCCTCCTCTTTCCGAAAGGCGCTCAAACTCCTTAAGTACTGCCTCCTCCACCAAGTCAGTGGGTTGTAGGGGGTCACATCTTCATTTGTCATTTAATACTTCCTCAACCCCTTCGAATTGGTCTTGTCATAGCCCCATCATATAATAGGTAATCCCTTGTCAAGGAATTAATGACATATGAAGATGTGACCCCCTACCCCCCTACCCTCTCAGAACATCAGTCGTACCACCGCGATAGCGATAATGATGCCGATGGCATCGGCAATCAGGCATACCGGAACCAGATACTTTGTCTTTCGAATGCCCACTGCCCCAAGGTACACCGCGAGAACATAAAAGGTCGTTTCCGCGCTTCCGATTATTACCGCGGAAATCATGCTTGCCAGCGAATCCGGGCCGGTGGTCTTTACAATATCCGTAAAGACTCCGGTGGCGGCACTTCCGGAAAGGGGTTTGATAACTGCTACAGACAATATTTCCGGAGGAATGCCTAACCCTGCCAAGGCACCGGAAAGGGCACTTCTTATCATTTCAAACGCCCCGGAAGCCTGAAATGCCTTCACGGCAATGAAAATGGCCAGAAGATAGGGGAAAATATTGATCGTCACCTGAATCCCCTCCTTGGCTCCCGAGACAAATGAATCATACACCCGCACCTTCTTGGCCGCGCCGTAGAGCACTGCAAACAGGATAAACGCCGGAATCACCAGTTGGGAAATAACATTGAGGGTCTTCACTTCATAAGCCTCCGGAAGACAAACAGGATACCCACCGCAATGAAAGCAGAAATGACCGTGGAACAGATGGTGGGCAGGACGATGCCGCTGGGATTACCGGAGCCGAAATCACTTAGTATGCCCACCACAGTAAAGGGCACCAGCTGAATGCTGGCCGTGTTGATAATGATGAAGAGCATCATTTCCCAGGTGATGGTATCTTTGCGGTCGTTGAGCGACTGTAGGTCCTGCATGGCCTTGATGCCCAGTGGAGTGGCCGCATTTCCGAGACCAAAAAAATTCGCCAGCACGTTAAGGGTAATAGAGGTGATAGAAGGATGGTCGGCCGGAATGGATTTAAAGAGCCTGGTAATCAGCGGTTTAAACAGATGGGAAATCCGGTGAATCAGCCCTGAGTCTTCAATAATCCTGGTGATGCCGAGCCAGAGCGAGACAATCCCGAGTAAAAAAAGCGATATCTCTACCGCTGACTTAGCGCCCTCAAAGAAGGCTTTGGTGAGCTCCTCAAGCCTCCCGGTCACTACCGCGGTAACAACACTAACTGCAATCAGAACAAGCCAAATAACATTCATTGTCGAAGGACAACCACAACTAAGGTATTTTTACCCCTCATTTTTGTGCGAAAAATATGTCTTTAGTGTTGTATGACTATAGTGGCAATCACTGCGTTTTGTCAAGAACGTATGATCATCCCGTAATCCCTTTCCTTCGCAGCTCCTTAATATCCTCATCACTATACCCTAAATCCTTCATTATCTGCATTGTGTGTTCACCGGGAAGGGGTGCCACATTCCGTACCTTCCCCGGAGTATCAGAGAGTTTTACTGCAATGCCCACTTGCTTTACTTTCCCTAACTCAGGGTCTTCTATTTCCTCCACCATCCCGCGGTGGATAAAATGGGGGTCCTGAAGCGCCTCTTGGATCTGGTAAACCGGGGAAGCCGGAATATCTTCTTTTATGAGTAGGGCCATCCATTCATCCCTGGTTTTCTGAAAAAAAATCTCCGCCAGCCGGGCAAGAATCTCGTCTCGTTTTTGCGGCGAAGGAGGAGCATAGATCAATACCTCATGGTGATAAGGAATATATTCTTCTATTCCGAGAACATGACAAAGCCTCTCCCAGAAATGGGGTTCAATCGGCGCAATACAAATGAATTTTCCATCCTTAGTCTTATATACATGGGAAGGACGTTCACCCAACCTGAAGGCCCGGCCAGTCCGAAGGAACGTATTTCCCCGGGTTAACCCAAGCCACGAAACCATGGCATCGGTTATGGAAATATCAATATATTGTCCCACACCGGTCTTCTCCCTTACCCAAAGAGCGCAGAGAACACTAAAGGCTACATGCATTCCCCCGGTGAGATCAGCAATAGGGATTCCCGGGAGCACATGGTTTCCACCGGCGGTCCCGGTGATTCCTAAGATTCCTGCCATGGAGAGGTAATTTGGATCATGACCAGGGAAATCTCTGTAGGGTCCATCCTGACCATATCCGGTAATGGAGCAATAGATGATCCGGGGGTTAAGTTTTTTCAGGGTTTCGTAGTCAACTCCCAGACGAAGGGGGAGCCCCGGTCTGAATCCCTCGACAATAACATCACTTTTCTCAGTCAGTTTATAAAATACTTCCTGCGCTGCTTTGATTTTTAAGTTTAGGACAATGCTTTTTTTATTGCGGTCAACCACCGGACGCCGGTTCATGATATTGGACTGGTAACCAGGCTGCTCAATCTTGATGACTTCAGCTCCCATGTCTGCCAATAACATAACTCCATAGGGTCCCGGCAGCAGCCGGCTTAAATCTAAAATTCTGATCCCTTCTAATGGCAACAACTCTCCGCCTTTCTTATCCAATTATGGTGAAAGCCATAAATAAGTTGACATAACTCTAAATCTAATATCTAACTGACAACCACCAACTAACTCTATTTTCATTTCCCCTGAAATGCCGGCTTTCTTTTTTCCATAAACGCCCTGACCCCCTCCTTGAAATCTTCGGTGGCAAAGCAAATGGATTCCAACTGTAAGTCTAATTCTGATGCGGTTTTGAGGTCAATTTCCATCCCTAAGTTAAGCGACTTCCT
>JAZDOO010000384.1:0-10077 GCA_043798555.1 Pseudomonadota bacterium
CGGCGAACTCCAGTTAGCGGGTCTCGATAGCCGGTCTGAGATTCAGGCGGGGTTAGGCTTCGGATATCAAACCATCTGCCCGCCCGGAATAGTGTTTGGTGTAAGCGCTGCATTTATGCGCTTCGTCAATTATCACCAAATCCCAGCGCTCCTGCCAAACCCGCTCTCTTATGCCCTCTTGTTTCGCATAATCTATCGAAGCAATGAGCTGGCTATTTTTTTGCCAGGGGTTAACCAGTTGCTGCTGGTCAACCGCGGAAAAAGCAAGGTCAAATGGCTCGCCAAACCAGCGAAGCATTTCATCCTGCCACTGAATTGTCAAGGGTGCAGGGCAAAGGATAAGAATTTTTTCAATGGCCTCACGGAGTTTCATCTCTTTCAAAAGCAGTCCCGCCATAATAGTTTTTCCTGCCCCAGGATCATCAGCCAAAAGGAACCGGAGACGGGGCTGAGGCAACATTTTCAGGTAGACGGCTTCAATTTGATGAGGTAGGGTGCGAATACCGGACATGCTCACAGCAAACTGCCGATCATGGGCATAGGCCAATCGGATACGCACTGATTCTATCAACAGGCGAATCTTCTCAGGATCAGCAAGTTCAGCCGCTTGAGGTGTCTTCTGAGCCTGCTCAGTAATTGTCTCCGCTTCCTCAGACGATAAAATTGCCTCATCAAGGGAGCCATCGGATAGTCGTACCCGCAGCTCAAAGCCACCCACGATTTGACGAACTGCTTCAAGAATCACTGGCTCGTTAAAGTGTCCTGGCAGACGGATCTTATGTCCTATGGGGAAGTGAATAGTGTCCTTCATGAGAATTTTTTAGTCATTCAGGGCGTCCAGCAAACCATAATCCTTGCCTGATTTTAGAAAAAGGATAACGTCAGGTAATCATTCCCATTTATTCTCGGAAAGGTAATACATCTTGGTTCACTCAATGGTATCTCACGATACTCCTATCCTTTTGATTTGTCAATGAAAACTCGGATGGCAACTATGTTCTAAACTTACGTGTGAACCCGAAATCGTTTGGGGTCAATACCGTACTTTTCCACTCGCAGCCCCATCAGCCTTTCGGTTATCCCCAACGTTCGGGCTGCCTTGGCTTTGCTTCCCCGTGATGACTTGAGAGCATCAAGAATGAGCTCTCGTTCTACATTGTCTAAGGTAACCTGCAATGTGCCCACGAGGGTTGTTCCGGTAGCTTCCGCAGTCTGGAGGGTAGGGGGGAGATGGTGACCGTGAATCACATCATCATTACTCAAAATAACTGCCCGCTCGATGCAGTTTTCCAACTCGCGCACATTTCCCGGCCAGTGATAGCTCATGAGCATATCAATTGCCGGCGTAGAAATACGACGAATGTTTTTATGGTTGGCCTTACTATATTTTTCCACGAAATAATCGGCCAGTAAAAGGACATCCGTTTTCCGTTCCCGTAATGGGGGCATGTGGATCGGAAAGACGTTAAGCCGGTAGTAAAGATCCTGCCGGAACTTTCCTTCCTCCACTAAGCTTTCTAAATTGCGGTTGGTGGCGGCAATTACCCGCACATCTACTTTAACAGTGGTAGTTCCTCCCACCCGCTCAAACTCCTTTTCCTGCAAAACCCGTAACAGTTTTATCTGCGTTGCCGCTGATAAATCCCCAACCTCATCAAGAAAAATGCTCCCTCCCTGAGCCAACTCAAAACGTCCTTTCCGCTGGCCAATAGCACCGGTAAATGCTCCCCTTTCGTGTCCGAACAGCTCGCTCTCGATCACGGTTTCTGGGAGGGCAGCGCAATTGACCTTAATAAGTGCTTTGGCGGCTCGAAGGCTGTTGTAATGGATTGCATTTGCCACCAGCTCCTTTCCTGTGCCGCTCTCTCCTCGGATCAACACGGTAGTAGTACTTTTCGAGACCTGGGCAATCAAATCGTATACTGCCTGGATTGCCTTGGAATTACCAATGATGTTCGCCGGGCGAAACCGGTCTTTCAGCTTTTCCTGGAGTTGAATGTTTTCTTCCAGCAACTGCTGGCGTTCCTCCTGCACCTGTTGCCGCAAACGAACCGCCTGAGCGATCATCGAACTAATAATCGAAAGCAGCCGGACGTCTTCTTCCAACGATATCGTATCAGCAAACAATCTGTCCGCGCTGAGAGCGCCGATTACCTCTTTACCCAGTTTAATAGGCACACAGATAAAGGATACTTCCTCCTTAGGTAAATTCTTTCGGGCTCCGGTACGGTTTAAAAACAACGCCTCTTCGGAAATGCGGGGGACTACCGCCGGCTTTCCCGTTTGCACGACTTTTCCGGTCACTCCTTCACCCAGTTTGTATTTCCCCCGCTCTTTTTGGCTGTCTGAAAGCCCATAGGCCTCTTCGATCACGATTTCACCTGTCTCCCGATTAAGGAGGGTTACTGTCCCTCGCATCATTCCCATCTTCTTAGCCATGGTCTTAAGCAAGGGACCCACCACATCCCGAAGATCAATACTTTTATCCAGGGTCTGACTAATCTCAAAAAGCAGCGAAAGCTCCTCAAGTTCCCGCTTGACGTTTGTTTCTTTGGTCAGGGAATTCATAAAGACCTTCTCACTAATTACAAAAACTACCAATTCGTATAATCATTATTATAAATCTTACCAAATTGTAGGATAAGGGGAAAGAAAAATCAAAACCTAATTTTTAGGAAGGGTAGAAGCGCTCGGGTCGTGAGGAATTCTGGTCTCCTCTATAGCGTGTTAAGGACAGAAGAAATCAAAAAAGACGGCGGCCAGATAAAAAAAGGAATAAAAAGGGGAAGAAAGACATACACTCCCTTTCTTCCCCTTGGTAACAAAACAATCTTTTTTAAAAGATTATGCCAGATTACCCAGCCATCACCTTTTCTGCTTCTTCGCGGAAGGCATCCATTACATAAGGAACTCCGGAGACTTTCGCTGCCTCTTCGGTTAAAGACATAAGGTCCTTGCGGGAGATGGTAGAGAGGCGGAAATTGCGGCTCCCGGCCATAAGCTGCTGGAGACCAACTCTCAGCTTGTCACAATAAGAGTAGACCCCAATGGCGCCAAGAGGAATCTCCTTAACTTGATCGCCATATTTAGCTTTGAGGGTCTCATAGCACACAAAAATTTCCTCCACTGTTTTCCCAAAGTGAGACACGGCATTGGGGAGGTCACTTTCTTTAATCCAGCGTTCAATATTCTTTCCCACCATACCCGGTATCATCAGGGCCCGGCCAAAACATGTGGCTTTGGTATAAGGAGCTCCCATGGCCAACACTTTAAAAATATGGTCTTCTGTTGAGAAACCTCCTGCTATTGCGATATCCGGAACATATTCTCCCTTAGCAGCCAGTTTCTGGCAGAGTTCATAGGTCATGGCCTGAAGATAAAAGGTTGGCACTCCCCATTCTTCCATCATTCGCCAGGGGCTCATACCCGTACCTCCCGGTGCCCCATCAATGGTAAGGAGGTCAATTTTCGCTTCCGAGCTCCATTTGATTGCCATTGCCAGCTCCCGCATGGGATAAGCGCCGGTCTTTAGGGTCACTCTTTTGGCCCCCAAGCTCCGAAGGCGCTCCACCTCTTTCAAAAAACCTTCATGGTCTATAAATCCCAATCGAGAGTGGCGTTCAAATTGCTTTAAGGCTCCGGCTCTAAAGGCTGCCTGATTAGCCTCTAAGGAAGGATCCGGAGTAACAATGTAACCTCTTTTCTGAAGCTCTAAAGCTCGTTCAATCGAATCCACCTTGATTTCCCCACCGATACACTTGGCTCCCTGTCCCCATTTAAGTTCCATAGTTTCTACGCCAAGTTTTGCAATCACATACTCAGCCACCCCAAAATTGGTATCTTCCACATTCATTTGAACGTGAACATCACCATATCCTTCATAGAATCGCCGATAGCCTTCGATCCTACGCCTCATGTCAGGGGATTCCACCACTTTCCCTTTGTTGTTAAGCTCCAATTTTGGGTCAATACCACAGACATTTTCACCGCAAATTAAAGAAATTCCCGTTATCGCCGCTCCCACGGCAAACTGTTCCCAATTAGCCCGAGCGATTTCGGTAGAACCTAAAGCGCCGGTGAAAACGGGGATTTTCATTTTAATTTTATTCTTACAGCCAAATTCCGTTTCCGTGTTGACGGATGGGAAAGTAGCGTGGTCGGGGTCAGCCGGAACTCCCTCTGGAAGCCCTTCAGCTCCCAGAGCATAACCTTGAATGTTCAAATGAGAGTAATCAACCGGGTAATCCTTATCACCTCCGGCGGTGATGGTACCGAAAGGACCCGGATAGAGCACTTCCCGCCCTCTAAAAGCAGATTTAAAAACTTCACAATTTCCTCTGCACCCATCAACACAACGGGTGCAAAGTCCGGAACCGGGGACAACATTCCGGGACCGATTAGCGGTTTGGGTGACGTCATTTGAATTGGGTCGTTGCAGGTTCATCTTTGCCCTCCTAAGAAGTTAAATATTGGTAATTAATTGTATAAATTGGGTATATAAACCACTTATTTTATATCGGCAATTAGTTGCCATTTGCGATTGGTTTTAACTATCATCAACTATGCGATGTGTCAAGAACTTTTTTAAAAAAAACAAGAAAATAGTATCTAATTTATTATCGGTAATGATAACATTTTTGCCTTATTTTGTTTACGTCTGAGATAAACATTCAAAATTTTTCTAATATGAGCAAAAAATCTGCGCTCTTTTTTTATTTATAAAAATATTAGGCAATGTTGCCGAAAAATTGTTGACAAAAATGATCATATATGGTCTAAAAAGGAAACTATTTTCAAAAGGAGCTACCCTATGGATACGGCATACCAACGAAAGATTGTTTCCATATTGAATATCCTCTACAATGCGGGAAAACCCCTCGGGGGAACCAGAATTGCCCACAAGTTACGTGAGGTAGGATATGATTTGAGCCAGAGGACCGCCCGATTTTATCTGAAAAAAATGGACAACGATGGTCTAACCCAGAATCTGGGGAAAAGCGGGAGAAAGATAACCCCTAAAGGAGAACAGGAAATAAAAAGCGCTTTTGTTTTTGATAAGGTGGGATTTGTTGCCGCAAAAATTGATACCCTTACCTATCAGATGGATTTTTCCCTCCGTAAGCTAAAGGGGAAAATCATCCTCAACGTGTCCACCCTGAGCAAAAACGATATTCATAAGGCTATTCAGCTTATTACCCCGGTCTTTCGAGCAGGCTTAGGGATGGGGAGGTTTGTGATGGTGGGACTTCCGGGGGAAAGAGCCGGGAACCACCTGGTCGGAGATTCAAAAATAGCCATTGGAACCGTCTGTAGCGTGACCGTAAATGGAGTGTTTCTTAAAGAAGGTATCCATATTACCTCACGCTTCGGAGGGATATTAGAGCTTTACCAAGGTCGGCCACTAAGGTTTACTGAGATCATTCATTATGACGGCACTTCGCTCGACCCCCTCGAGATATTTATTAAAGGTAAAATCACCAGCGTCCATCAGGCTGCTCTCACTGGAAACGGAAAAATCGGAGCAAGCTTCCGGGAGTTTCCTGCCGTGGCCTTACAAAAAGTTGAAAAGATAAGAAAAAAGGTTGATCAAGCTGGCATGGGGGGGATTCTCATGGTCGGCAAACCGGGCCGTCCGCTTTTGGATATTCCGGTATCTGAAGGAATGGTAGGAATGATCGTTGCCGGTGGATTAAACCCTTTGGCAGCAGTGGAGGAGTGCGGCATCACCACCGAAAATATTGCTATGAATACCTTGTTTGATTTTGACCAACTGGTACCATTCTGGGAGCTGGAAAAGCACGTTTAGGGGCCAGCAGCCAGTAATCAGGGATCAGCCTTGACCGCAGGGAAGTAAGATAATCGCAATTGAACAATGCGAAATGATCAATGCAAAATGGTAATTGACAAATTCACCCTGTGTCATATATCCAAAACCTAAAAACTGACTACCGATCCCTGAACCCTGAGAACTGTTATGAAGTATAAGGCAATCATTTTTGATCTCGATGGCACATTACTGGATACGCTCGAAGATATAGCTGATTCCATGAATAGTGTGTTAAAGCATTTGGGCTTTCCGAAACATAATCTTAACGCTTACAAATACTTTGTTGGAGAAGGTTTGGAGAGATTAGTTCGTCGGGTCTTGCCGGAAGACAAGCTCGAGGAAAGTTTGGTTGCTCAGTGCATCGGGCGCATGCGGGACGAGTATAGGAAACGATGGGCAGATAAGACTCACCCTTATCCAGAAGTTCCTGAACTTCTGGATGCCTTAAGTATCCGCGGCGTCAAATTAGCTATCCTTTCCAACAAACCGGATGATTTTACAAAAGTTATAGTGGCTAAATTCTTACCGCACTGGAAATTCGTTGCCATTCTGGGGGCAAACGATGCAATGCCCAAAAAGCCTGATCCCACCACCGCACTAACCATCGCAGAAACCTTGAATATTCCGCCTCATGAGTGCTTATTTTTGGGAGATTCGAACATTGACATGGAAACTGCCCAGGCTGCCGGCATGTACCCCGTAGGAGCATTGTGGGGTTTTCGGACGGCTGAAGAACTCACCGAGAGCGGGGCAAAGAGCTTGGTTGAGAAACCAACGGAGCTATTGAAACTTCTATAGCCCCTTTTCTGCGCTTTTTTCTCTAACTTTAGCATTCCCCTTGGCCTTGTCAAAGGAGATTTATGCAACCATAACCTGGCTCCTTCTTAGAAACCCTCAAGGCAAATTCCCGGATCACCCCTTGTCTACCGCTACCGTGTAAAAAAAGTAACGACAGTAAAAGGTTGACTTCTTCTACGAGAGCATTTAATCTTTACCGTGTTTTTTCCAAAGGAGGTAACATCAGCAATGTACGAAGAAAAGGTCCGGGAAACAGAGAGTCTCATCAACCAGCAAAATGAGTGGCGGATGCGGTGTATTAACTTAATTGCCAGTGAAAATGTCATGAGTCGCAGGTCCAGGGATCAGGCAGGATCAGATTTTGCTCATCGCTACGCTGAAGGCCATCCTGGAGAAAGGTATTATCGGGGAACAGGATTTATTGACGCAATTGAGAATGCCCTAAAAAGCAACCTCAAGATGCTCTTTGAGTGCACTCATGCCGAGGTTAGACCTGTGAGCGGCACGAATGCAAATGAGGCCGTTTTCAGTCGGTTGATTGACCACAATGACTTAGTGATGGTCAATTCCACTCCAGGAGGCGGTCACATCAGCCACCACCGTCATGGGGCCGTGGGGAAATATACCAAAAACATTATAAATTTCCCACTCACTCAGGATGGATACCATATTGATGTGGGCAAGACCCAGGATTTAATTAAAACCATCAAGCCTAAGCTCATTGTTCTTGGTAAAAGTCTTTTTTTATTCCCCGAACCAATAGCTGAACTGGCAGAAGCCTGCGCGGAAAATAATGTCATCCTTATTTACGATGCTGCCCATGTACTGGGCCTGATTGCTGGAAGAAAGTTTCAGGATCCCCTCAAAGAAGGGGCTCATCTCATAACCGCCAGTACCCACAAAACATTTTTTGGCAGCCAGAGAGGATTAATCCTCAGCAACGTGGATGAGCAGTTCTGGAGGAAAATTGACCGGGGCGCCTTTCCCGGGTCTTCCAGCAACCATCACCTCGATACGTTAGCCCAATTATCAATTTGCACTTACGAGATGATGGAGTTCGGCCAACAATATGCTCACGATGTGGTGGCTAATGCCAAAACGCTGGCGGAGGCTCTTGACAAGCAAGGGTTTGATGTGGAGGCCAAGGAATTCGGATACACTGAAAGCCATCAGGTAGCGGTTAATGTTAAGCAATTTAGTGGCGGTGAAAAGGTATCCATAAATTTGGAAATGAATGACATTATTCTCAACATGAACATGCTCCCTCAGGAGTCCCTCTCCAACCTTGACCATCCCGAAGGGATTCGTATCGGCGTCCAGGAAATGACTCGTTTCGGAATGGGGAAACAGGAGATGGAAAGAATTGCCGAATTAATCAGGGAATGCGTCATTGATAAAAAAAATGTAAAGGAAGAGGCAAATCGTTTCCGTTCCGCATTCCAGGAGGTTAAATACAGTTTTGACAATAAAAAGCCTGCATAGAGTGGCTTAATAAAAAACCACTACCTCCCAAGGTAATGAACTGCCAATCAATTTTGAAATACTTAAAAGGATTAGGCGCTACCCACTGTCAGGTTATTTCCTCCCACCTCCTTGTCCCGGAGGAAAGAATCCGTAAGTATTGTTATGAAAACAAATGCGGTTGTTATAATAAGCACTTATCCTGTCCTCCCTATACTGGAACGGTCTCCGAAGTAAAGAAAAAGCTTAACGCTTTTAAAAGTGGCATCCTGATCCAATATTCCCAGAATCTCAATGTCCAGAATGATAAAGAAGGTTTAAAAAGAACAAAGTTAAAGCTTCATAATATTGTTCTTGAAGCAGAAACATACGGTAAAGAAAACATGGGGGTTAACACCATTTGGGGATTTATTGGTGGAAACTGTGAGCTTTGTGATGAATGTGCTGGTTACCGAAATGAAGCGTGTACCTATCCTGAAAAAGCGAGGGTTTCCATGGAAGCAATAGCGATAGATGTGATAAATTTGTTGCGAACGTTACATTTAGATACCGAATTCCGTGATGATAAGATCACCTGGACAGGGATTGTTTTATTTGACAGGGAAATCGGGGCGTTAGTGGATTCTCACGAATCTAAATAATATAGCCCACTATAAGAGGAGAAGTGGTAATGCATAATTCTATCATGCGTTCAGGTCTTATAGTATTGTTGCCAATATTGTGGATTTATGGCTGTTCGATAAAAGAAATCCGTTCCCCCATCGTGTTTCGTTCTCCCGTGGTATTAGAAAAAACTGATGCTGAGGAAACACCTGAACAACCCACACCTTCTACCCCCTCAGAAAAAATAGCCGTTGCCAAAGCGGAAGAAGTTTCCCCTCCTGCTCCTCAGCCTAAAGAAGCGCTCGCTTCTCAACCGCAAGGAGAAAAACCTTTGCCCACAAATCAAGAACCGTCAGAGAAGCTGATCACCCAAGAAGCAAGGTCTGAAATTTCGGAAAAGGAAGCATCCCGGGAAGAAGTCCGAGGAGCTTTTCCCCTTGAAAAAATCCGGATCCTTTCTTCAGATGAGGTTTACCATCTCAAATTTAAAATCTTAGGAAAAGTGAGTGCGCGAGAGAGGAAACAGGGCTTTACTGAAGAAGAGGCCATCAAGGAATTAAAAATTCAAGCGATTAAAACCTACGGAAATCAGGCTAAAGGACTCACCACTATTGGCTTAGTGAAAAAACAAAAAATATTTTATTACACCAAAGGCCGTAGGGACATCTCTACCCCTAAAGAACCAGACACCTATGAAAAAGCGTCTGCGGAAGTGGTTTTTTGGGAGTGAGAAGGATTATCCAATAAGAAACAGGGTTTTTCTTTGTCTGATACTCTCTGCCCTCGTTTTATTTCCTCTCTCCCTGGGGGCAGAGGAAGTACTGCCCCATATTATTATCTTTCCTTCAAGTCTGGGTTCCGTTACCTTCCTACCAGTCGATGGTACGTCACAATTGTCACCCCGTAAATGATATCGAGAGGCAGGAATTCCTGAATGGTGGGATCAAAGAGGATACTTACCGATGCAGGAAATTCTTCATCTTCAGCCCAGAGAACATACGTCACCGGAACCTTTGGAGCCGGCCTTAGTTCAATGCCAGCGTCTCCCAGAGCAATTTTTCTCCCCTTTAAAAGCAACCCCGCCTCTATGAACCCTTGGGGATTGTTACCAAATTTGTTGATTATCCCTTTCGTGGGAAAGGCATGAGGACCTCGGAAAAACATCTCTCCCCCCATTAGCTCTTTTTCCGAAACCCTCTTTCCCCCCAGAGAAACATCCTTCGTTCCCAGGAGATAATGAAGAAGAAATAAAAATAACTCAATCTGATATTTTTCTTCCCCGGATTTTTCTGCCTGCAGCCTGACGATTTTTTTCTCCTGAGGGAAAACCGCATAAACCTCATCCAGCACCGGGATATGATAACACCCTTCCTTTCGGTCAAAAGCAA
>JAZDOO010000405.1:0-13321 GCA_043798555.1 Pseudomonadota bacterium
ATAGCTCCGTCCATGCCCACTGCCACCCCGGTATCTTTATTGGAAAAATGGATATCAAATAAGGAGTATCCCGTACCCAACGGAACTTTCTGTTCCTCCCAATGTACCCCCCCATCTTCGGTATGGAGAATCGTGGCGAATTCTCCGGCTATCCAGCCACGACTTTGGTCCACAAAGTAAACGGCATTATAGATTTTATCCACTTCCTCACCCTGCCTTTCCCACGTCTTACCCCCGTCAGAAGTGTGTAAGATGGTGCCGTACGTCCCTACGATCCATCCATTCTGAGAGTCAACAAATGAAACATCAAAAAGATCTTCTTCCACTTCGCTTCTTTGAGCACTATAATTCTTCCCCCCATCAGCGGTGTGAAAAATCTTTGCAAACTTTCCCACGATCCATCCATGGTTTTCATCAACAAAATCGACACTTAAGAGAGGGTCCTGGGTGCCGCAGTTTTGCCGGATCCAGGTTTTCCCCCCATCCTCAGTATGAGCTATGAGACCATAATACCCTACCACCCATCCTTTTTGAGGATTGACAAAGGAAACCCCATAGAAATTATCATTGTATCCAATGGGAGCCTCCTGGGAGGATACGCTTTTCTCCCCCGCCATTGTTTCTTGAGAATAGCCAAGGATCAACAGCGCAAAAAAAACAACACCTCCTATACCCATTATCCAGGAATTCCTTGATTTCATATCACATTCCTTTCGTTGGAAACTCTTTTTATCCTGCCTCCAGCCTTTTGCACGTTCTGGTTAATTCAGTATTACCAAAATGAACAAACGTTTGTTAAATTTAAAATATATATATATTCATAAACAAAATCATCCTGTCAAGTAAAAAATGCGAGAAAAAAACACCGGTTACTATTGTTATTCTTCAAGGATGTCTCGGAGAAATTGCTGCCCCATGGTACTCCATTAAGGGAAAAGCAGTAAATTTTTCATCGGTTAACCGCACCGCTGCGACCTATCTGGGCATCAACTGCCATTCTGCACCTTCCCACTGTTAGCACCACAACTATTTTACCTTAGATTTCTGCAAGAAGCAGTGTAGCGCTTCTGCTACCCCATCGGGGTCCTCATCGCACTGATAGTCGTGTCCCTTTACCACTACTGCTTCCGCATCCGGTCGGGCTTTCTTTGCTGGCTCCCAATAAGGCCACAGCACGTCATCAGGAGAACACATAATCATAAGAGGCCCTTTCACCTTATCAAACAGGGCACAGAAGTCCTGATCCAAAACAGCATTGTAAGCCTGCCCGCACGCCTTCCACGCCTTCAAATGATCCATGGCCTCTCGTTGGTGATGTTCTACCGAGACAGTATGCGCTCCATAGGTTTCCAGCATTTTCCACCCCCGCAATAGATGGCTCCCATCAGCCTGGGGAACGAGTTGATTAACTTTCTCCGTACTAATTTTGCGCAGCTCCACGCGCTCTGCTTGACTGCCATAAATGGGGCCAATAATTGCAAGCGTGTGGATACGTTCCGGATACCGCACCGTCATATCCAGAGCAATTGCTCCTCCGGTATGATGCCCAACAACATGAAAATCCTTGACACCCAGGTTATCCAGGGCTTCGATCAACACATCTGTGTAGTAGCCGATGCCTGGCACGTTATCAGGAATAAAAGATTCCCCGTATCCAGGAAAATCGGGGGCAATTATCCGGTAGTATCTGGCCAATCGTGCCATAACGGCCTCGAACATCACCGACGTGCTAGTGGTTTGGTGAATCATGACTACTACTGGCAAAGTTTTGGATCCGTCAGTATACCGATAATGAATCTGGCCCTGTTTCGTATCAACATACGCTTTTTTGATCATTATTCCCTCCTTGCCGATCGGCTGCTTTGCCTGACCGTAATCCTCAAGTGCCCCCCCCAGCTTTGGGGTGATTACCGCAAGGATCGAAAAAACAACAAATAACCCTGCCAGGGTTTTCCAGTGACGGAGAGACTTCATATTTCTTTCTTTCATGGGAAACTTTTTGTTAGTATTTGAAAACCTATGGTTTTTTGCAGAGAGGAAATGAACAAATGTTTGTTGAATGCAATTCTAAACCAAGGGATTCCAGTTGTCAAGAAAAAAAGCGCCGGAAATTTTGTTCCGTGATGGCATACTTACCATGTTTATTTTTCCAGCGAGAACGGTCCAACAAATGTTTGTTAAAGGCCAGGATCAAACAAATGGCTCTCTCAGTCTGCACCATAGCCCTGGCAATAGTTTTTCGGGCCAAAAAATCCCCACTAATTGCTGTCACACCATCCCATAACGTAAGCGCCCAACCCCATTTTAAATCAGTGTTCTGGGCGACTGAGGCTAATGCGGGCATCAACTCCCATGCCCCCTCTTCCCGCTTCGAGTACCATAAAAGGATTAAGATCTATTTCCTCAATCTCCGGAAAATCAAGGGCAAGCTGAGAAAGCCCTGACAAGGCATCCACGATCGCTCCAATATCGGATGGGGTCTTTCCCCGCACCCCCTTGAGGAGTTCGTAACTCTTCGCTTCTGAAATCATATTCAAGGCGTCGTCCCGGTTTATGGGCGCAATCCTGAAGGACACATCCTTAAATACTTCCGTATAGATTCCCCCCATTCCAAACATTAAAACCGGGCCGAATTGGTTATCTCTTTTCATCCCCAAGATAACTTCTTTGCTATTCTGAACCATTTCTTGGATTAACACCTCAGGCACTTTTCCCTTTTTGGCATATTTCTCCATAATAATTGTCATCTGGGAATAGGCTGATTCAACCTCGGCACGATTCTTTATTCCTACGATTACCCCTCCCACATCGGTCTTATGGACAATATCAGGTGAAATAATTTTCATCACCACCGGATACCCTATTTTCTCAGCTACTGTAACTGCTTCGGTTTTGCTATGAGCAACCCCATAATTTGGAACTGCGATACCACAATCCTTCACGATTTCTAATGCTTCCCCCCCCACAATGATTCTCTTATCCTTTTTAACCCTTGACATGGTATCCTTTATTTTTTCATGTGCTATGGTAACTAGTTCAATTTTTGCAGGTTTTTCTTGGGTAATGGCATGGCGCCTTCTTAGGACCGCCAACGCCTTTATCCCCCGCTCCACGCTGGGGAAGGCTACTGTTTTTTTGTTTTCTTCTACCTTAACCGCTTCTTTCTCCATATCCGGTCCAAAAAACCAGGCCACAATGGGTTTCGGTGATACCTTAGCAACGTCCCTAATAATAGTAGGAATGTTAAAATGCCCCCAACCATAATTTACTGCTATGCAGAGACACGCAATTCCATCAATGTTTTCATCTTCCACCAGCGCCTCCAAGATCATTTTATATACATTGGCCAATCCATGCCTCATGATCGAGGCAGCCGGCCAAATATCACAGGGATTTTCCACCGACATCCAGGGAGGATATACCCGCTCCAGCTTCCCTTTTGTCTTCTCCGAGAGGCTGGCAACTTCCAGATCCATGTCTTCACAAGCATCAGATGCCATAATCCCCCCTGCTCCACTGGTGGTAACAATCCCAACCTTTGGGCCTCTCATGGGGGGGAGGTTTAACAAGGCCTTAGAAAGATCGTGAAATTCTTCGATATTTTTTACCCGGATGACACCCCCTTGTTTAAAGGCAGTTTCGTATATGTTGTCCTCTCCGGTGAGGGCCCCAGTATGGGAGGCGACTGCCTTTTTCCCCACTTCACTCCTTCCAGCTTTCATCGCCAATATCGGCTTTTTTCGCGTTACCCTCCTGGCAACTTCTATAAACCTTCGTCCTTCATTTATCCCTTCAGTATAGATAAAAATGATTTTGGTATCAGGATCATCTTCCAAATATTCTAAGATATCAGTAAAGCTAATGTCAGAGGCATTGCCAATATCAAATACCTTCCCCAAGCTCCCGAACTTTGGGTAGCTCAGACAAAACACCCCCGTCTGCGAGATAATCGCCACCGGAGTCCCATCTCCTTTTGGGAATTCAGCTAATGAGGCATTAAAATGATTAAAATAGTTGACTATCCCTAATGTATTTGGGCCGATGATCCTGGCTCCCCTTTCTCTTGCCATGTTCACCATCTCGGCCTGCATTCTCTTCCCTTCTTCGTCTCCGTCTGCAAATCCTTGCCCAATTATGATGAGAGCCTTGATTTCTTTTCCAACACAGTCTCTCACAGCACCAAGGGTTTGTGCTCGGGGGGTAATAATAACCGCCAGATCTACTGGCCCGGGAATATCCTTTGTCCGAGGATACGTTTTTATACCCAGTATTTCTCTGGCCTTGGGATTAACGGGAAAAATCTTGCCTGCATAACCAAAGGTTAACAAATTTTCGACCATATTGAGGGAGCCTTGTCCGATATTTCTTGATGCACCGATGATTGCAACGGATTTTGGTTCAATGAAAAGTCTTATTTGTTCAGAAATATTCATAATTTTGATCCCTTAAGATCAAAAACCGTCAGCAGAGGTTCGCTTATTTATTAATTGAATGTTTCATCATAAAGCTCTTTTCCGGTGGAGAAAAGAATCCGATCCCTTGTTGCTGTTGCCCACCCTGCAAAACCTGCAACATCAGACCTCGAATAGAGGCAGGAATGTCTATAAGATGAACTACGGAAGCAAAAGCAGCAAGATCAGGAAATGTCGATGCGAGCATATTAGGCGCTTTAAGAAAAAAGTCTTCCCGAAAAACCACTCCTGGCTGATTCGGATAAATGGCTATGGGTGTGATTTGAGCTTCAACTAAGTCATTAAAAAAGTGAGTGCCGTGGGAGACTTCTAAGGTGGAGCTTTTTTCCTCAAAAGCGATTTCTCCTAAGATAACTGTATGGTTGATATCCTCGTAGGCAACTCTCACACCGAGATTGATGTCGTTGCTTCCCCACCGGGCTGGCCCGAAAAGGGCATAGCGTTTACCTTCCAAGAATTTGTTTAGTTTACTCACCGCGCGTCCAACCATGATCTTGTCCTCATACCTCTCAAGACGCGCGTAGGCCTTGGGGTCAATGTAAACTATGTATTCGATGTTTCTAATAACCGCGTTTGCGAAGCACTCATTGTTAATGAAGAGAACGTGATCCTGAGGTAGGCTTTCAGGAAGGATGACCTCCCCTTCATCTTTCTGGATTCTGAGTGTCCGACATTGGAGAAGATAAAGCTTATTATCATCCCATGAAAATTCTACATCCACAGGGCTCCCATATGCCTCTTCTAGTTTCTTTAGGATCGTTCTCATCACCCTAACAAACGGTGTCTCGGAAAGCAAGCGATCGAAGGTAATGCAGCTTTGAGTAGGATCTACAGTGTGCCCTCTGAAACGAGGCGGTACTAGGTACCCGCCCTCGTTAACCGAGATGGCATAGGGCAAGTCGGGATGGTCTATTGCACGGAGCAACGCTAACCACGGTACAGCCTCCACCACACCTGTCATTAGGTTGATCACGTCGATCATTTTTTGAGAATACCTCATGATCTTCCCCGCCTCGACCTCAGGCCTCAGCCCGGGGTGACTGAGTGCAACCATCCGAGGATATTCCCCGTCAAACCTGTTTACCGCGCGGGTCCCCAAACCGAAAACGAGGCGAATAAGCCCGTCTTCTTTCCTAATGCGAGGCGTCCAGCCGTAGGAATTGTAAGAGTATGCTACCCCCGCAGCAAAGGGAAAGAAATAGTCACCGAAGCGACGCCCAGTAACCTTTTGTACCAGAACGCTCATCTTTTCATCATAATCGAGTAAGTTATGAACACGGCGGTAAAGGATTGGGGCTGGACCATAGGTGCTCATGTGAACCCATTTCATGCCTGATATAAAAGCCTGCAATCGTGCTTTCAGATCTCCTTGATTAGCCAAAAAGACAGAGTCATACTTGCCGGAAAAGGAATATCCAAAATTGTCCTCCAAAAAGGTTGAGGAACGAAGAATGAGGGGATGCCCACTCACCTTCACCAGCAATTTTTGGAAGAGCTCAACCACATCGGGAGGAAAAACTGCTTTTTCAAAGACGCCGGATATACTCTTATACTCTTCCTCGATCATCTCTCGGCTCTTGTATTTCTGGCTATGAAATTTGTGAAGCTTATTATAATCGAGAAAGTCAGTAAAAATTCCCGAATTAAAATAGTACGATTCAGGGATACGAACATATTTTTCCAGTTCAGGGTCTTTTTTGGCAAGTCGTGGCAAAATAATCCTATAAGCCAAAAGCATGCCTGCAGCTTTTCCGCCGATTCGACCTGGAAGCCGTCTGCTCCAATAGGACTGATCGATTATTTCATCGATATCCCGAATGGTAATGTGATTTTTGGCAACGCTCACAAAAGGAAGCTGATCTGATATGAAGTGGCGAATGAGCGCAACTCTCGTTTCGATTGCTTCATTGGCCGGGATGTATATATCCCCTTCAGGGATAGCACAGAACTCCTTAAGAGCCTGCTTGATCGTTATGGAGGTTGTCCCTTCCACATTGACTACTCTGTTCAAGTTTTGGAATCGCTCTATTTTCCTGGCTAAATTAATGTAGTTTTGGATTTGCGCTTCACTGAAGTGTTGGACAAAATAGAGGTCGATTAAAGCATCAGTGTATTCGCGAAGGGTTTCTTCAGTAACAGCCGTGTTAGATTTCTTCAGCCCTTCCGCGGCCTCAGCTTGTAGTGATTCTCGCTTGACAATACCTCGCTCTACGAGAGCATCCAGAAATATCTTTCGCATTTCATCAATGAGTTTCGGATACTGCATCATTTTCTGATACAAGCGATACGCAAGGATGAGATCAAACATCTTCTTATCACCCAAGACTCTAAGATTAAATTCCCCGAGCTTATTTCTTTAACTATCAGCGAAAATTAAACCCCTTCCGCTTTATCCTATGTTTCCATCAAGAATACAGAAGACTTTGTAGCGTAAGCGGTTGCTCCGATTTAATCCAGCGATTACACCCACCCGCGAAGCTTACAGGCCTCGGCCACCCTGGCCACTGCTACCAGGTATGCGGCTTCCCGCAGGTTGATTTCCTCCCTCTTCCTCATTTCATAAACTTCCTTGAAAGCAAGCGTCATCTTCTCGTCTAATCTCCCATGAATTTCCCTCAGTTCCCAGTAAAAATTATAACTATTCTGGACCTGCTCGAAGTAAGATACTGTCACACCGCCTGCGTTGGCTAAAAAATCAGGCAGAAGGATGACTCCCTTCTCATAAAGGATTTTGTCGACATCAGGAGTGCTGGGTCCATTGGCCAGCTCACAGATGATCTTGCAACGAAGCCGAGGAGCGTTTTCACCCGTGATCACACCTTCAAGGGCAGCAGGAAAAAGCACGGTAACCGGAAGTTCAAGGAGTTCATCCTGCCTGACAACCTCGGCAAGAGGAAAGTTCTGAAGGGATCCAAATTTCAGCTTATAGTCTATAAGCGACTTGGCATCAATACCATTGGGATTATAGAGAGCGGCCTTGGAATCCGAGGCAGCGACAAGCTTGAGCCCCAGCAGTTCTTCACCGAGCAGTGCTGCGTTCTGACCAGCGTTTCCAAATCCCTGGATTGCCATAGTGCAGCCCTCTAAATCGATACCATAAGTCTTAGCAGCTTCCCGGAGAACGTAGATCCCACCTCTGGCAGTGGCATCATTACGGCCTTGAGATCCCCCCAGAGAAATCGGTTTCCCCGTGATTACCCCAGGATGTTTTTCCCCCAGCATGGTTTCGTACTCATCCATCATCCACGCCATAATCTGAGGGGTAGTATACACATCCGGTGCTGGCACATCTTTGGTGGCTCCCAGAGACCAAGCAATTGCTCGAATGTAGGCGCGTGCGAGACGTTCCTTTTCAGCCTCCGAGAGCTCTTTAGGGTTGCAGATAATGCCACCCTTACCTCCTCCTAAGGGAATATTAACCACAGAGGTCTTCCACGTCATCCACATGGCGAGGGCTCGAACGGTATCGATGCTCTCATGGGGATGCCATCGAATACCACCCTTTGCCGGACCGCGAGCGGTATTGTGCTTGACCCGAAAGGCGTGAAATATCCTCGTTGAGCCGTCATCCATTTTAACCGGTAATGTCACTTTAATTTCTTGCATGGGCCATCGGAGAAATTCTCTGGTTGCCGGATCGATACCAAGTTTATCACAAGCAATATCCAGTTGCTCCTGCGCCACCTCAAAAGGATTATATTTGTTTTCCATGGTAGTCTCCTCCTACAATGTGATCATTTCAACCCGAATTACGCAAGGTAATTCTGGTTTATAAAACAGTATGTGGGTTTTTGATCTTTGATTACCCCCCTGCAACGGGCATCCATAAGGTAATAAAATCATTATCTTTTAACCTGATATTTAGCTCCTTGTTGGGCAAAACCTTGTTATTTAACTTGATAACAATATAGGGGCTTAACCGATTGATTTGATGGGCTTTTAGTGCTTCCCGATAATTGTAGAACAACTTTTCGATTAATTCCGACAATAAGGTACCAGCTTTTACCTCGAAGACTTCAGACTGTTTTTCAAAAAGTTCGGACAGGGGGGGTAAATAAGTAATATTTATGTTAATCTTAAATTTTCTTGGATGGGAAACCATAACCTTATCACAACCTTAGTGTACACCCACCGGTCTCGGAGCCGCCCAACCCCACTATTTTTTGGCCTAAACTCATGGTACCCTCCTTCCTTTAGAGAAATTATATCATGCAGGGTGATTCAAGCCAAGTTTCGAGACCTGAACTCAGAAACATACCACTGGAATTACTGTGACTTACTTTGTTCGTAAGAAGCGTGGAAAGAAGAAAGAGCCTATAATTGGGCAGGATCGGATAGGAGGGTTTGCAAAGGAAGAAAGCAAAGAACTTTTGTTTCGGCATATCAGAGTTTATCTTGATACGATGTGCGGTACTTAAAGGGATCTTCAGAAGGAGTCAGTCCCGCAAAACGGCCTCGGTGAGGAGACTGGTTGATGTTCCCCTATTAACTCCTTTTAGAAGTAGATATCTAAAAATAAGTACCTAAGAATTCACTCAGGATAAAGGTCGTTTACCACATCCTCTAAGCCAAGTTCAAGTAGTTTCTTTTTACTGGGTTTCGCGGTAGTGAGATCCCAGTCGTGGGCCTTAAGAAAATCTCTTATCTGGGTGTCCACATCAATGGTGACGCCTGCAACGGGTCCTTTTTCCAGCGGGGGGTTTCCAATCACCCTGCCAGGTAATTTAAAGTTGAGGGGGTTCAATCCTTCACGGATATTAAATGCTTGTCGGATGTTGGAAATTCGCTCTCCCACCTTAAACAGATCATCTAAACTGTACTGCCATCCGATAATAGCATTCATAAAATCCGGAATGGAATTCATGTTCAGAGCCAGGTAACAGAGAAGGCAAAGGCCGGAAGAGGCAACAATGTGAATAATGTTATGGAGTTTAACCGCCCATTCTCCCCGACCAGTATAGGTGTATTTATCCACTCCCTCGGGAAGGCCGAGACCGGTCATAAATTTGCTATACCGCTCCACGAATGAATAGCCACCCTGGGTATGCCTGCCCGGGGTCGCATCCATGGTCCACTGCACTGCATAGCCTGGCGCAAATAATGCACCGTGCATCGGAAATTCTTCTCCTTGGACCTGCATCGCATACTCTGCTGCACCCTTCCCGATTCTCTCGGCGGCTTTTCTACTCCCGTCTGCAAGAATGGCTCCAAACCCCTCTCTTTTAGCCATCATCTCGATGATCCGGATCATTGCTTCAGTGTTGCCCCAGCTTAACTCAATGCCGCCAGTATCGCTTTTGGTTATAAGCCCCTTTTCGTAGCACTCCATGGCGAAAGCCAGGGTCCCTCCGACTGAGAGGGTGTCCAAACCATAGATGTTACAGAGGTGGTTAACGATGATTATTGTTTCGGTATCCACATTCAAGCACATGGGGCCGAAAACAGCCATGGTTTCATATTCCGGTTTATGAGTTTCTCTTATCTGGATAGGCCCCTTTTCCAAGGACACTATACCACCACACGCAATCGGGCACTTATAACATCCATACTTTCTCCGCTGGTAACTCGTGACCTTTTCTCCCCCCAAGATGTTAGGGTCTGCAGGATAGTCAACCTCCGCAGCACCTTTCCAATTTTTCACCCCGGCGTCGCCGCTCATTGTGGACCCCGGAGTAAAAGCACAGGTACCAAACTTGCTGAGGGCCTTATAAACCAGATTATCTTTCAGCTCTCTTAAGTACTTTTTTCTTATTTCCTGGGCTCGCTCTCTGTCTTTAACCGGTATCTCTCTGCTCCCGATGGCTACTACCGCCTTGAGCTTTTTCGACCCCATTACCGCCCCCAATCCTGACCGGGCACAAATCCTCCCTCCATCAGTAACGACCCCAGAAATAAGACTGCAATTTTCTCCCCCTTGCCCGATACAAGCGACTTGCACACCTTTCCCTAATTCCTTTTTCAGCAACCTGTTCGTTTCATCAGTATCCCTCCCCCACAGGTCACCCGCATCCCTAAGCTCTGCTTTTCCATCATTGATAAACAAATATACGGGCTTTTCCGCAACACCGGAGAAGAAAACCGCATCGAAGCCTGCTGATTTAAGAGCAGCCCCCATTAACCCACCTCCGTTAGAATCTCCCCATGTCTCAGTTAAGGGTGACTTTCCCACCACAGCCCACCGTGACCCGGTTATGGCCGGAGTTCCGGTAAGAGGGCCGGTGACCAAACCAAGGATATTATCTGGCCCCAGAGGATCTACTTTTGCTTTCTGTCTCCTATAAATGATCCTTGCCCCGAGTCCATAGCCACCAATAAAATTCTCGTACAGCTTATCACCCGGCGCCTCTTCAACCATCTTATGTTCGTTAAGATCCACATGGAGAATTTTTCCTAAGTAACCTCCATACTGTCGAGACATCTTCATTCCTCCCCTCTAATTCTTCATCTCGTTCAGGACCTTTTCCGCAGCATTTAATATCTTATCCGCTACGTCTTCAGTATGGGCAAAACAGATCGCGCCTGCGTGCATCGGAGGTAAATACACCCCGTTCACAATCATTCCCAGACAGAATTCACGCTGCTTGGTGACATCCCCCTTGATCTTATCACGATTGTTACGAATTGGGTGGCTGCTAAAGTGGGGCATAAATATTGAACATACCCCAGTCACCTGCATTTCAATGCCAAGATTTGATGCTATTTTCTGCAATCCTGCCCGTACCTTCTCCGCAAGGTTGTCGATGTAAGAATAATCTTTTTTCTCCAATTCAGTGAGACATGCTAATCCTGCAGTCATGGAAATGGGATTTCCTGTGAATGTTCCCGATTGAAATATCTTATGCTCAGGGTTAGCTGCCGGGTTACAAGTTCCTTCCATAATATCCGCGCGGCCGCCAAAGGCGCCGATGGGAAACCCCCCACCTATTGGTTTCCCGAAACAATCAAGATCAGGGACGACACCGTAATATTGAACAGCCCCGCCCATCCCTCCTAATCGGAAGGCAGTTACGACTTCATCATAAATTAAAAGGACATCATTTTCTCTGGTTACCTCCCGGAGCGCTTTCATATACTCTTTATCGGCAGGAATGCACCCCATGCCAAAACCGGCCACTGGTTCTATCATTACTGCTGCGAGTTCATGAGCGTGTTCCTTGATGATGGCCACCGCGGCATCTACATTGTTGAAGGGAAGGATAATAGTGTTTTCGATGACAAACTGCGGGATGCCAGCGCAATCTGCCACCGGAATTGGCCTTTCTGGAGGTCCGTCAACCTTTCCACTTACGCCACTCATCAACACATAGTCATGCCCTCCGTTGTAACCCCCTTCAATCTTTGCAATTTTATCCTTTTTTGTCCACGCTCGGGCCGCTCTGAGGGCATTTTGGGTGGCCTCTGACCCCGTGTTGCAAAACCTTACCTTTTCAATGTGGGGCATGTGCTGGTTAATTTTTTTGGCTAACTCGATCCCCATTTTTTGAAATAAAACCGGTGCCACAGCACGATCCAGTTGCTGTTTGACCGCATCCATAATCGGTTTTGCCCGATGTCCTAAAATGTTCGGGAAGCCCCCCAAAAGGAGGTCAATGTATTCATTTCCATCAACGTCAATGAGCTTTCCCCCCTCAGCTTTTTCCGCGTAGAGGGGACGGGGAGCAAGAAAGGCGGCACTTCCCGCTACTCCACCAGGCAAATACTTACAAGCCTCCTCATAGAATTCTTTAGATTTTTGGGTTTTTCTTTCAAATTCTTTTAAAAAGGTCTCTAATGCCATAGCGCTTTCCTCCCGTATTTTTTTATTAAAGAATCAAATTTGGAGTATGGGGCCAATTTCCACTCCTTCCTCCTCTACCGCCCTCTTGATTGCCCTGATAATTTCTGGAGCATTATCCATATCCCCGTGAACCTCAATAGATTCGGCTTCAAAGTCAATTTCTTTTCCCTCTTGGGTGACAATCTTTCCAGTTCTTAGCCAGTTCCGGATTAATTGGGCTTCCTCTTCCGGATCTCCTTCATACTTCCTTTTCACTCCCACACCACCGTCCGGTCCATAGACAAGACCGGGGTATATCTCCTTTACTACCCGCAGCCCTGCTTTTCGTGCTCCTTCGTGGAGAGGAGTGGTAGGGAGGGACGGAAGGTGAAGAGCTTCCAAGCTTTTTCCAATGCTCAATAATCCCTCCAAGACGGCCTTGGATCGTTCTTCTTGTTCAATTGCCCAGAGATAAAAAGCCCCGTGAGGTTTCGCCGTTCTTATTGGTATCCCCACATAGTCTGCAAAGTTTTTTAAGGCGCCAACCTGGTATATAATGTAATCCCTTGCCTCCAATGGGGTTATGCCCATATACCTGCGGCCAAATCCTAAAAGGTCAGGGAATCCAGGATGGGCTCCCAACACCACATTGTATTCCTTACACCACTTCACGGTCTGGTGCATCACTAGTGGGTCTCCCGCATGATATCCGCAGGCAACAAAGGCACAGTTTATCAGTTTCATAACCTCTTCCGGTTTCCCCAAAACATAGTTGCCAAACGATTCCCCCATATCTGAAGCTATTTCAACTTTTTTCATTATTTCCTCCCTGCTTATTTAAGTTTCTTTGCAGCTAAAATGTTATTGAAGGGTTATCATTGGGGTGCCAGAGTCCATTTCATCCCATTCCTTAACAAGTATTTCTTTAACCTTTCCATCTTGGTGAGAGATAACATTAATTTCCATTTTCATGACATTTAATACCGCAACAATATCACCCTTTCTTACCTCATCACCTTCTTTAACAACAACTCGAGCTACCAAACTCGGCATAGGTGATAAAACCCTTTTCGCCTCAACTTCGACCAACCCC
>JAZDOO010000031.1:0-10348 GCA_043798555.1 Pseudomonadota bacterium
AACGTTAGACGACATGAGTAAAGAAAGGAGATGATGAATATGCTTTAGCAGGGAATATGAATGGTTGTTATCCCATCCCGAAATAGAGAATAAGTACGCTGGAGAATATATTGGAATAGTAGAGGACTCAATAGTAGCACATAGTAAAGATTTTAAGGAAGTTTTGTAAAAATGCGAAAAAACGGGCAATGAACCCGTTCATCTATAAAGTGAGTTCATAACCCAAGGAGGGGAACATTCCTAAGAAAAAAGTACTAAAGGACCCAAAAGAAAAATTTCGTTTTTGTGTTAGAGCGGCCTTAGATAAGAAAGCTGAAAATGTAGTACTTATAGACGTAAGTAAGCTTTCTTCATTTGCTGACTATTTTCTTATTTGCCATGGACAGTCAAGTCGGCAAGTTATGGGAATTGCTAAACATATTGAAGAAAAAATGGGTGAAGCTGGGTTTAGACCGCTCGGGATCGAGGGGTATAGGGAGGGGAAATGGATTCTGATAGATTATGATGATATCGTCGTTCATATTTTTCAAAAACCGGTAAGAGAATTTTATGACCTTGAGCGATTGTGGATTGAGGCCCCCCACATTGAGATCGGGGACGAAAAATCATTAAAAGCGAACGCATAACGTGGGTTGGCGTGATTTATTTTCTTGTGCGTTAGACTACTTATTTCCTCCCTCGTGTTTAGTGTGTGGTGCTCAAGAACTCTATCAAAGCGGATACCTTATTTGCAAAGAATGTATTGATTCAGTTTCTTTTGTTACCCACCCGTTGTGCTTGCGCTGTGGGAGGCCTTTTTTAACTGAAAGCGAGCGAGATCATGTATGTGGAGAGTGTCTTACTCAAAAAAAATACTTAACCATTGTCCGTGCTCTCTGCAGGTATGAAGGAACTGTGGAAAAAATGATTCATCAATTTAAGTACAAACAAAAATTTGCGGTTGCACCTATTTTCAAACTCTTGCTTGATTTTTATTCGGGCGAAGACATGAATTTTTACTCCTACGACCTCTTTATCCCTGTTCCTCTCCACCCAGCTCGTCTTAGACAAAGGGGATTTAACCAGGCAGTGCTGTGGGGAGAAATGCTTAAGAAGAAATACAATGTGCCTCTAAAAAGAATGGCCCTTAAGAGAACTGTGGGTACTCTTCCCCAGGTAACCTTGCAAGGAAAAACAAGAAGAGAAAATGTAAAGAATGCTTTCAAGGTTAGTGATTCAACGTTAGTGAACGATAAAGCCATTCTCCTTCTGGATGATGTTTATACCACCGGAGCGACAATGAATGAATGTGCTCGGGTTTTAAAGGAAAGTGGAGCTTCCCGGGTAGATGGATTTGTCATCGCCCGAGCAGTGTAGAGGATTATTCATGGATATTGAAACTGTCTATGAAATGGTATCGGAAGATCTTCAGGCAGTGGAGCGGGAGCTGATTCAAAACCTCCACTCTGAAGTATCGCTCATCCCCACGGTAGGAAAGTATGTTTTAGGTAGCGGAGGAAAACGTTTTCGCCCCTTGATTCTTATCTTGTCCGCCCGTTCCTGCGGATATGTGGGGAAAGCCTATATTGATCTTGCCTGTATTTTAGAATTTATCCATACTGCTACGCTTCTCCATGATGATGTAGTGGATGACGCCAAGATTCGCCGGGGAAACCATTCGGCCAACACCATTTGGGGAAACCAGGCGAGTATCCTCATCGGGGACTTCTTTTTTGCGCAATCGTTTTCTCTTATTGCCCAGACCCGGAATTGGCGTCTTCTTGGGGTTTTGACTGAGGCAACTACCAAATTAGCCACGGGGGAGATTTTAGATTTAGTGAAAGAAAGGGATTCCTCATGTAATGAGGAAGACTATCTTGCGATTATTACTCATAAAACCGCGAGCTTAATCGAGGCAGCAAGTCGCATCGGTGCTATTTTAGGGGGGGTGAATGAAGAAAAAGAAATGGCCATGAAAAACTTCGGCCATAATATTGGAATTGCATATCAGTTAATGGATGATACCCTGGATTATATTGCCACTGAAGAAGAATTCGGAAAGACGATCGGAAAAGACCTTAAGGAAGGGAAAATCACCCTCCCCCTCATTCATACCCTCCATAACAGCACCCCTAAGGATCGTGAGGTCATTACCTCAACCATAGAACAAGAGGAATTAACGAAAGAAGATTTATCTCAGGTTCTGGAGTTAATTAAACGCTATCAGGGTCTGGAATATTCTATTGAAAAAGCTAAACAGTACTCCGAGACGGCCAAAAACTCATTACATGGGTTTGCTGAATCTCCTGCAAAACAAGCATTATTAACAGTTGCTGATTATGTGGTGACCCGTCGCCACTAAGCATCACGATATATCTTTCCACGCTGGAATAAGCCCTAATCCGTCCGCCTTTTTTACTGCTCGTTTAATTGCCTCAGATACAACCTCTCCTCCCACTATTCCTACGCGGTTGATATCCATAGTAACCTTTCCTAATGAAAGGACAAAGACAATATCTCCATCAAACTGGGTATGCACCGGCGAGATACTTCTTCCTAAGGTTCCCGATACCATCCGAGCCACATGACTTGCCTCGGCACGAGTCAGGTTCGCATTCGTCGCAACCAGAGTAATGACCGTACTTTCACATTGTTTTACCTGTGAAGGAGTTATGATTTCCATTTCTTTGGCAGTATTGACCAAGGTAACCCCTTTCTCCGAATCTCGTAATCCTGCCAGGACTTTCCCATTTTCACTGTCCACCACATCCCCAAAAGCATTTACTACCACGAGGGCCCCAATAACTAACTCCCCGGTTCGAATTCCCGCCGTCCCCACTCCTCCCTTCATGGCTCGTGAGATACCGTATAATTTCCCCACGCTTGCCCCACATCCAACCCCCACGCTTCCTTCTTCCACCATCCCTGCCGTTGCCTTTATGCAGGCCTGATAACTCATTTCTGCATCTGGCCGTACCTCTTTTCGCCCTAAACCAAGGTCATAAATAACCGCGGTGGGTACAATGGGAATTGGCCCCATAGAGGTAGAGAATCCTTTTCCTTTTTCTTCTAAATAACGCATCACCCCACTCGTGGCATCCAAACCAAACGCGCTTCCTCCGGTTAAAAAAATAGCGTTTACGAAATTCACCACATGGTAGGAAGCAATAAGGGAGTCAATTTGACGGGTACTTACTCCTCCCCCTCTTACATCTATGCCTGCAACCGCCATCGGATCACATAATATCACCGTACAACCAGTAACCCCTTCCCTGTTTTCCGCCTGACCGACGGTAATTCCTCTCACCATGGTAATAGAATTCATATCTTCCCCCGTCCTCTTTTTTTTCACTGTCTTGACTTGACCGAAAAGAGAAAATGATATAAAAATATATATTACTATTTTTCCGAAATAAAAGCATTCAATACGAGCGTATTTGCTCCTTAACGTTTCAAGAGCATCATTATGCGAATCCTGGGATTAGACCTCGGTAGTAAGCGCATCGGATTAGCCCTGAGTGATGAACTGGGAATTATTGCCCAAGGGCTTTCCACCCTAAGTCGTATCTCTCCGGAGACTGATTTTCAACAGCTTTTGGAAATCGCCACCCAGCATAAGGTAGAAAAAATAGTAGTGGGATTTCCTAAAAATATGGATGGTACAATAGGAAAGGCTGCCCAAGATGTCCTTGAGTTTATCCAAAACATGGAAAAACTAACCTCCATTCCCATCGAGGTATGGGATGAACGATTATCAACCATAGCGGTAAATCGCACTCTTATCGAGGCTAATACAAGCCGCCGCCGCCGAAAAAAGGTGGTGGATAAATTAGCCGCCGTATATATTCTCCAAGGATACTTAGACAGAGCAAAACATTCCCCCTAATTTACGCTTATATCATTCTTCCAAAATGAAAAAGTTTTTTATTTTTACTATTGCCTTAGGATTAATGCTGGGGATCCCTTTTTCATTGGGGCTGTTATTGTTTTTTTCAGTCCCCCCGTCAAGACCTGAGAATGTCGTGGAAATAATCACTATTCCTTCCGGCACAAATCTGAATCACGTGGCCCAGCTTCTGCAGGCAAGAGGGATTATTTCCAGTCACCTCTTATTCATTTTATTGGCCCGATGGCGAGCGGTTGATACCCAGATAAAACCCGGGGAGTATCAGCTTTCTCATCGCATGCTCCCCCATGAGGTTTTGAATAAATTAATTCGGGGAGAACAAATCAGGTATAGTATCACCAGTCCTGAAGGGTTGACCTTAGCCCAGATAGCGTGCTTATTTCAAAAAATGAAGCTTGCCGATAAAAACAAATTTACTCAATTAGCCACTGACCCTACCTTTATAGCTTCTTTGGGCATGGATGAAAAATCCTTAGAGGGATATCTCTTTCCTGATACCTATAAATTTTTTCGGGGTATAGGAGAAAAGAACATCATCCGTCGTATGGTTCAACGGTTCAATAAAATTTATAATGGGAAGTTTAGACGGAGGGCAGAAGAACTGCATCTCTCCCGAAGAGAGGCAATCACCATTGCTTCTATCGTTGAAAAAGAAACCGCTGATCCTAAAGAGCGGCCACTCATTTCTGCAGTACTTCACAATCGCTTAAAAAAGAACATGCGTCTTCAATGTGATCCCACGGTGATTTATGGGCTTGAACATTTTAATGGAGACCTGACCAGGCAAGGATTAGAAACCTATACTCCTTATAATACCTATCTTGTTAACGGCCTCCCCCCTACCCCAATTGGCAATCCTGGTAAAGATTCGATCCAGGCAGCACTCTATCCTGCTAACGTAGACTATCTTTATTTTGTCTCCAAAAATGATGGTACCCATTGCTTTTCTACCACCCTGCCTGAACATAACTACGCAGTCAACGAATACCAAAAGCCTCTGGGGAAGGAGAAGTGCCCTTAAAGCCATTATTTTTTTAGGCAACCCTTCGGAGCCGGACTGCAAAAAATCCATCCATGGAATCCCGGTGTGGGAATGTCTGAAAGTATCCTCGGCTATTGATAAACGGCACATCCTGAGAGGGAAGGTAAGGAAGTGGGTTTTCAATCTGAAACTCATTCCCAGTTTGTAAGAGAAATTGCTCAACGATCTGTTCATTCTCCTCTGCGTTCAATGCACAGGTGCTATACACCATTACCCCTCCTAATGTAACGTAGTGGGAAGCATTTTGAATCATGGTTAACTGAGTTTTTTTCAGCCGGTTAACCATCAACCAGGACTTGCTCCACTTGCCCTCGGGATGGCGACGAAGAACTCCTAAGCCGGAACAGGGAGCATCTAAGAGAACTTTATCGAATTTTTTATGATCCTGAAGAGGGAACCATTGCGTTGCATCTGCTAAAACCGGTTTAATAACCGTAATTCCTAAACGGGACTGATTCTCTTTAAGGAGGAGAAATCTGTCGAACCGGACATCCACTGCTACAATTTGTCCCTGGTTATTCATCAACTGGGCTAAGTGAGTAGTCTTACCTCCCGGTGCGGCACAGAGGTCCAGGATAGCTTCTCCTGACCTGGGGTTTACCAAATACGAGATGAGTTGAGCCGCTTCATCCTGCACAAAAAACCACCCTTTCTGAAATGAAGCAAGCCGGGTAACATCAGCCGGATGCGAGATGATAATCCCATCCGGCGAATGTTCGGTAGCTTCACAAACCAGACCTTCTTTAGTCAAATATTCTCTCAGTTTTTCTCTTGTTACTTTAAGGATATTGGTTCGAATGGTAAATGGTGGCGGGGTATTATTAACCTTGCAGAGGGAGATGGTTTCTTCGGCTCCTAATTGATGTAACCATTTCTCAACTAACCAAACCGGGTGAGAATACCTTATTGCGATTGCCTGGGCCGGGTTTTCCTCAAAAGAAGGGAACCGTATCGCTTCTCGCTTTCGTTCCACAGTTCTGAGTAACCCATTCACCAACGAGGCGATTTTCTCATTGGTGAGTTCCTTGGCTAAATTAACCGTTGCATTAACCAATACGGGAATCGGAATGTGAGTGAGATATAAGACCTGATAAATCCCGATGCGGAGAAGGTTTCGGATATGGCGACTTATTCGGCGATTCGGAGAGGTAGAAAACTGCTTTAGGACCCAGTCAATGGTATATTTCCACCGAAGGACCCCGTACACTAATTCGGTAATAAAGGCTTTTTCCTGGTAGGATAGCTCTGGTTCGGCCTTAAAGGAGTTCCCAATTACCTCATCTGCATGCCCCCCTTCTTTTTCTACTTTGTTTAAAATCTCCAGGGCAATATAGCGGGGGGTTTTAGGCATGTTTTTGATTTAAGAGATCATTTTCCATTTCTTCAAGCTTAATTTTTGCGGATTGGATGTGATCAGTTTTGTCCTGGAGCCAGTGCTTTTGTTTTTCTAATCGGGAAGCTAATTCACTAATGGCACGTTCTAAGTCCTCCGAAGATGGCCCCCCGATAGCCTTTCGACGCTCCACCACCAAGGCTGGCTCTTGCCTCTCCCTTATAAAGTCAGAAGAAATATCAAGAGGGAGATCCATCTCTTGCAAAGCTTGCTTAATACCCTCCGGGGAGACAATTTCAGTCTTCTGAGATTCCGAATACTTTACCGCCTTTTCAATCAGCGTTTTCCCCTGGCGTAATGGAAGCGCAAAGTCATTGACTATGGCTTCCATAAGGTCGGTAGCCGTGATAAAGCCCTGGTAACAAAGTTCTTTAGCCTTCTCGTGGTTAATGGAGAGGGTATCAAGAATAGCCGCCATAATGGTAGGGGCCTCCATGGTTTCATGCAGCACATCCATAATAACGTATTTTGACCATTGCGAATCTCTATTATAGCCAACAAAAAAGCTCCTACTCATGGAAAACAGACCACCCAGAAGGCCTTGTACGACTGCAGTTTTTGCCTTCATTACTTCTAAGGCACTGGGATTGCGTTTCTGAGGCATAATGGAGCTGCCGCCACAATATTTATCGCTCAGGGTGACAAATCCAAATTCTGTAGTAGTAAAAAGGATGAGCGTTTGTGCCAGGCCGCTTAAATGGTTCATAACCATCGAAATAGCATATGCTAACTCTGCTTCAGCCTCCCAGCGATTGGTAATGAGATCGAGAGAACTGAAGGAGGGTTTTTGAAACCCTAAAAGGGAGGACGTAAGCACCCGGTCAATGGGAAAACTGGTCCCATATCCGGCTGCTCCCCCTAAAGGATTTGCATTAAAAAGCGTATGCCAGTGCCTGAGCCTGAGCACATCCCGGAATAATGACTCACCGTAAGCGAAGAGAAGGTGTCCAAAAGTGGTCACCATGGCATGCTGATGGTGGGTATAGCCGGGGATAAGAGTCATAGCGTGAGCTTTTGCCAGAGTAACAATCGTATCCTCTAAGGAAAGCAGTCGCTTACAAAATTCCAGATTCTTATCTCTCAGGAATAGGGCCATGTCTAAGGTCACCTGATCATTACGACTTCTGGCAGTATGGAGCTTTCCTCCTGCCGCCAGCCCGTATTTCCCGATCAGGAAACTTTCAATATTCGTGTGGACATCCTCCTTAGCCGGATCTAAGGTAAACTGATCTTCGTTAAATAAACGCTCTGCTTCCCGAAGGCCTTTTATTATGATTTGAGCGTCTTCCCGGGGAATAATGCCCTGCTTCCAGAGCATGAGGGCATGGGCTCTGCTCCCCCAAATATCGTAGGAAATAAGCAATTCATCACAAGGAGGTAATCCCCGGATGTCTCTACCGGAAATAAATTTTATAAATTCCTCATCGGGTTTTTCCTTGAATCTGGATCCCCAGAGCCTTTCAACCTTCATTTTATTCCCTAACTCAATATATTTTAAGTAGTGGAGGCTGGTTATTATCTCCTTTTATCGTAGATTCAAATTCGAAGCACGAAATCCGAAATAGATGAAATAAAGCAATGTCAAATGTCAAAGCCCAAAGTTCAAATAAAATCTGAAGCCCGAATGACAAAATTTAACAACAAAGAAAATATTTTGACATTGAGTCATTTTGGCGTTCATTTGGCATTTGGATTTTGACATTTGAACTTTTTACAGTTCTTGAAGATTTGTTTCAGTTTCGATATTCGGACTTCGAATTTTTTCAGGAAGGAATAACCCCCCGTTTTGCCAGAATTTCAAAGGGAAGCCCTTTAATCTTAGCTGCATCAGCGCACATCCTTTGGTCAAACCCCTTCCCTGCGATTGACCGTATTTCGGGATAAAATAGACTGGTCTTGGATTCGCGTGAGAGAATGTCAACGTTGCCTTTATAGAGTTTTATCCGGTAGGTACCATTGACTACATTTTGAGTGGTCTTTAAAAAGGCATCTAACGCTACCCGTAAAGGATGGTAAGCAAAACCGTGATAAATAAGATAGGCCCACTTTTGTTCAACCATTTTCTTAAATTGAACCTCATCCTTGGTAAGACAGAACTGCTCTAAGTCACGATGAAGTTTCAAAATGATGGTAGCACCAGGAGCTTCATAGATTTCTCTGCTCTTGAGATCCATGATCCCATCCTCAAACATATCAATTTTCCCAATCGCGTTACGTCCTCCGATAACATTGAGCTCGGATATTATCTGAGCCAAGGTCTTTTTGCGTTTGTTAAGCGAAACAGGGATTCCCTCTTTGAACTCTATCTCTATGATTTCTAGCTCATCCGGAGCATTTTCCGGGGGTTGATACCACATCCAGATGTCATCAGGCAGTTCCTGGTTGAGACCAATCGCCCCACTGGCAATAGACCGGCACCACATGGTTTTATCATCTCCTCCCCGGATTGTCTCTGTTACTGGTACATCCCAGTGGCGACAAAGCTCTTCTTCCTCAACCCGGGTAAGGTCAAAATCACGAACTGGCACCAGGATGGTAAGATTAGGGGCAAAGGTTTTGAACACATTATGCATTCGGTACTGATCATTGCCTTTGCCGCTGGAACCTTCGGTGATTGCATCACATCCCTTTTCCACGGCAATTTCTGCAACCTTCTTGGCAATAATCTGCCTGGTCATAGAAGTTGAAACCGGGTATCCTAAATAATCTGAGTTGGCATGGATGGCGCGGATAAGCCAGTTTTTAGTGAACTCGTTCTTCATATCCACCATAATCGGCTCGATACCCAGAACCTTAGCTTTTTTCTGACTTTCAATAATCTCTTCTTCCCCCTGCCCAATATCCAGGGTTATGGGGACAATCTCCTTAGCCTTGTAAACTCGTTTAAGCAAGACTACTGAGAGAGAAGAATCCAACCCCCCAGAATACGCAAGGGCTACCTTTTTTACTTTTGGAACCGGCGTACTATTAATTTTGTCAAGTATATTCTTGATGCTCATGTCACTCTCCTTTTTGTTACAATAGTTGCCACGTTGTTAATAATTGTTAATAAATTTAAGAAAGGCCTTGCTTTTAGCAAAAATATTTAAATTTTACAAGTAAAATTAACACATCTCCACGGACTACGTCAAAGTTAAATTTTACCATATGAAATAATGGGCGTTTGCTTTTGGATAAAAATTGATTGCATTTTTTTGGAAAAGTATATACTGGTCTGAAAAAGTGCAAATCTTCTCCTGATACCTATAGAAAAGATGCTGAAATCATACTTGAAGAATATATATGAGATTTCCTGTTGTGGAGATGCCACGGAGGTTAGTTATTACTCAACCTTAGAGAGCCTTCTCAAAAGTTACGCAGACTCAGCAGACAAAAAGAACGTTCACGTTATTTCTCTTCCCAAGAGAACCGAAGCTGGGAATCCTGATTTTAGGATCTGGGACGGAAAACAACATGTTGTTGGCTATATTGAAGCCAAAGCGCCCACAGTGGAATATTTTGACCAAATAGAAACAACCGACCAGCTAAAACGTTATCGCCGGACCTTCCCTAACCTCATATTAACCAATTTTTTTGAATTCAGGCTTTATCGCAACGGGGATCTAATAGATAAGGTGCCCATTGCCCGACCTTTTGTTGTGCATAAGCTCAAAACTGTTCCGCCGGTTGAAAGAGAAGCTGATTTTTTAAAACTCCTCGAAAAATTCTTCTCCTTCTCCCTGCCAAGAGTTTATGATGCTAAAACCCTGGCAATAGAGTTGGCCAAGCGGACACGTTTTTTGAAGGATGAGGTGGTTACAGAGGAGTTAAAGGAAGAGGAGAACCAAAGGAAAGGATTCATCTCCAGATTTTATGAGGCATTTAGACAATATCTTATAAGCGGTCTTACTAAGGAGGATTTTGCTGACCTCTACTCTCAAACCATCACCTATGGACTTTTTGCCGCCCGGACCCGCTCAGAGGACGGGTTTAACAGAAAACTTGCCTACGATAATATTCCCCATACCATCGGAATCTTAAGGGATGT
>JAZDOO010000062.1:0-10813 GCA_043798555.1 Pseudomonadota bacterium
GATCGGTATGGTAAGTATTACGGACGTCGCTGTAAGTAAGGACCTTCGCCATGCCCATATTTACTATAGTGTGGTGGGAAGTGAAAAAAATATCAGAGATACCGCTCTCGGCCTTAAGCGGGCCACCGGATTTATCCAGCGACAATTAGGTCGGAGACTATGTTTACGATACACACCTGTTATTGATTTCCAGTTTGACCATTCACTGGAATACGGAAGCCATATCGGACAAATTATCAAAAGCCTCTCCATTTCTGAACAAAAGGTTTCTGAACCTGAAACAGAACCAGAAGAGATTTTCTAACTTAAAAAATATTCTTGCTATCTTTGAATAAACTAATTAGTTTAATTTGACGGCCTCGTAAAAAGTCAGCTTTTCCCTCTTTTGTCATTCCGGACTTGATCCGGAATCCAGTAATTTCAAGCACTTCTGGACTACGGCTTTTACCGGAGTGACGACTTTTTACGAGTTTATCACTTCTTCATTTAACAAACAGTTTCAGGACGTTTAACCTTTTTGAATTTAGAAAAAACTAAATCACAAATGTTGAGAAATCTCATCAAACATCGCAGCAAAGAACTCTTCAAGTATGGCTATTTGCCGATCTAACGTGGCTTTTGAAAATTCGTCAAAAACCTCTTTTCTCAGCTTAAAGTCAATTTCCGAGCTTGTTGAGTCAATTTCGTAGGTTTTTCTATTTGTTTTTTTACCCAAATATTTCTTATAGATATCCTTACACCAATCGCTTTCAAAAGAGAAAAGTATAACCGGAGGTTCCTCTCCATAGTAAATGCCGAAGAAAGGCCAGATGGTTGTTTTCCCGCCCTCACGTTGTAAACTAAAATACTGACCAGACCAGGAATCACCGAATGATCGAGTCGCGGCAGAATACAAATCGCAAACAAAACCTGCACGGTTAAACTGCTTAATAATTTTCTTAACCAAATTGCAGAAATAGTAAAGGGACTCCAGCTTATCAAATCTTATTTCCTTGATTTCCATTATAGAGCAGACCTCCTTTACGTATTGAATATATCCTTCAACAATAGGTCTTTCTTCCTCTGGGAATTTTTTCTTGGTTAAAAGGTCTACAAACTCCTCCCATTTCTTAACGTTACAACAATAATCCAGGGCTTTTTGGACCTCAGCTCTTTCTAAATCATGATTTACAATTAGACCAAACGCCGTGGCCTTATTATCTTTTACGAATGTTCCATAATCTTCAAAGTGATAATTCCGGTCATCAATTTTATTTTCCACTATGAACAACTTGTCTCCATTTAAGACCACTAAATCAGGGCGACCTCCTTCTTGCAGGGAATATTCTCTAATAACATCCCAAGGGTCATTTATGTTAAATTGAAAACCAAACAGCCCCATAAACGCTTCAAGAAAGTTTGCACAATTCTTACCTATGGCCCACGTAAGATCTGATAAATGATTTTCTTTTGTTAATCTCGTTCCTAAATCTTTAAATACAGCACTAAACATTGTGCTCCTCTATAAGGTTATCCTTGGCTATCAAAACAATCCTGCTTGATTCAGTTAATTTTTCATTGCTTGCTGGATTAATTACTGGCGTATCACCGTTAAATATAGCAATTGGTAAAGCTTCTTTCTTGCGATAGTAAGTTATTGCATCGTCAAAGGTTTTTCCTCTAAGCTCCGTGGGAACCTCACGAGTATATAATTCATTACCTTCATCAAAAGACAGAAGGTCTGCAAAAATCTTTGAAATACCTTTGTTTAAGGCGCAGGTTACAAAAAGTTTTGCAGCAAAGGCATTGTAAAGGATAATGTCATCTACATTTGCACGTTTGGCGTGATGCTCATTTTTGGGATTAAGAAGCTCGATAACTGTTGTAATATCTTTTTTACCTTCTCTATTTAATTCTTTATATAGTTTCTCTATAGTCAATGCGACGAGAATTGTTCTGGCATCAATATCATCAATAGACTTTTCCCCAAGTTTGTCAGCTAAAATTAAAGTAACATCAGCATGTTCAATCCCTGCCTTTTTTAAGTTCTCCTCATCACCACAATCCCCCTTAATAAAAAAATTTTCTCCAGCATAGCCGGTTAAAGGATTTTCCTCAATATCTGCAACCAAGACAAATGGTTTTTTTATTTTACTCAATTCCCCTGTTACTATACTCGCGTGTGAATTCCACCCGCATATAACATAATGATTTTTGAATTTACTTTGACTCATGCCTAATGCCTCCTTTAATTTTTTAAGGACAAAATTTCCAGCAATTTCTGCTATGATCCAGCCAACAATGCCAATACCACATACTGATAGCAAAAATATTATCAATTTACCTACAGATGAAGATGGATGATACTCTGCAAAATCAGCCGCACCTACAATTGTGAAAACCGTTGTCCAGAAAAAGTCTAAAAAATTTACCTTTTTATTACTGGCTGGCTCAAGGAAATAAAGGGAAATTGTTGAAAAAATCATGATAAAAAGCAGTACAAATGCAAATACTTTTATGCCTTTTTTATATTGATAAAACTGACGAAGGAGAGTAATTCTGGCTATTTTACCCGATGTTCTCATCTCAGTCCTTTACGAACAATCACTCTTTCTGGGTTAAAATACTTTCTTTATTTCATCGGAACTTATTTTGAATTAATCATATCAAAATAGATATGAGAATTTCGCACTCTTCTTTATAGAAATTTACTGATATTATTCATAGCTGGTCACACTCCGATTCCCCGATACCTAAGAGACCTCTGAGGATTAAAAATGCCTTCTTTATTTTTTACCAGGGCAAACACTAAAGGGGCAAGAACCAAAAGGAAAGCCAAAGCAACATGTCTGACCGATGCCCGTTTTGCCATAGTTTTTCCTTCTGGAGCCACAAAATTAAGAAAATTAATGATAAACAATATAGATAATGAGAGCTTGCTGATGAGTGCGACTAATGCTTTTATAGGGTTTCGGTTGTCCTGAAGCGTGCGGATAAGAATCCAAAGGAAAAGCACTGCTTCAATAGCAATGATGAATATTTTGCCAATATCTTGTTGATCTGTTTGTACAAACGAAAAAAGATAGATCAAGACTATGGGGGCCAATCCCATTAAAAACACCAGACCCAGGTCATTGTAATTTCGGAATACGGTAATCTTTTGTTTAATACCCAGAACTACCCCTAAAATAACTATCAGAATCCAGGCAATCAGGGTGTAGATGTTAAATATCCAATCAGTCCATGATTGAAATTCTATTTCCATATTACCTCCCTAATTTTAGGGATTATGTTAGGGATTATGTTAATAAAGTTTCTCCAAATAAACAGGCCGAATCGCTTTTCTCTGGCAATTCGGCCTATGAAATTCCACTGATCCATGACTCTTCCCTCCCCCTTTGAGTCTTTGTTTTACCTTCTTGATTACATCCTAAGTCCTAAGTGGGTGAAAAGTCAATTGAAAAGTGTTTAAGTTTGTACTTTTACAAGTTCAAATTTCGGCTATCTCAATGTTAGAGGTGTGCTATGATCATAATCCTTTTCCCCTCAAGAATTCCACCAGTCCCTGATAAACTCCCCGGGCTTCTTTCATAAAATGATCTTCCCCGTTTACCTCTTCAGAGTCCGTATACCCCTTTCCGAGGTTTACCACAATGGATGGAGCACTGGAATGGATTATGGTGAAATCAGTACCCTCGTTCACCACCACCTCGTTTAAGAGTAATTCTCTTTTTAGAAGCTGAGCTATAGTTTGCGCAAGCTGTTTCCCCACCTGGCTTCTAAAGTAATGACTCACATAAGGATAATCATTGCGGTGAGTAATGGTTATGAGGTATTCTCCCCCAAACTTTTCACCAGTCAACACTCGTTCTCCGGGAGTAGGGTGTTGGTTAAGGGAATTTCGGGTTATGGTGGTTATGGCCCCAGCCCGTTCTAAAAGCACCTGTATTTGTTGAGCCACTTCAAGGTTCGCTTTCTCAGCATCTGCATGTACACCGAACTCTCGTTCCGTATGTTCCTCCCAAGGCTCTGGATCAAGAATAATTTTTTTCCCCAGCAGCACCCCGTTCTCCTGTGGGGTAAGTGAAAAACCTTCCTCCCGGTAGGCTCCTTTTTTAAGACCGACCTTCACTTGGTGAGGTAAATAGCCGGGCCGCTCAAGTGTAAGTGAAATCTCTCCTGATCTATCAGAACTTATGAAGGTCATCCCGTTTCTATCGGTGGTCCCCAAGAGTCCTTCTCCCCCTTTCACCCGAACCCCCTCAAGCGATCTATTCCCGGGATCTTTAATACTGATTCGAACTAAGGAAAATGCAACATCGCCGCATTTGATCATTGTCCTGCCCCGTATCCCCTGATAGCTGGCTTCAATGGTAACTTCCTCCGGCGTCTGAGGAGAACTAAAGTAGGCTATTCCCTTCCCAGCAATGGTGGAAATTGTTTTCGTATCAAGTTTACCAGCCGAAGCCTCAAGCGAAATGAGAGTTCCATCAATCACTGGATTGCCACAATAGTCGAATGCTGTTATTTCAATCCGGGAATAACTCTTTCCATCGGCGGGAAGAGCGGAGAACAGGGAAGATACTTTGATCTCTGCCGGGGGGAGGGAAACACAAAAATGGACCGGGGTTGCCCAGGCCGAATTTCCATTGCAGTTTCTCGCCTCAACCAAAAAGATATGTCGGTCATTCTTTAGAGGTTTATCCGGGGTGTACGATAGCTTACCGGTTTGAGGATCGAACCTTGCTGGGGCAGGATTTCCATCCAGATAAAGTTTCGTGGCCTCAGGATTTATAGCTTCACCATCGCTCCCTCCCACAATCGTGGCCTCGATATGGGGGAATGCAGTATCAAGGGTAATCCCGTCAGGCTTATAACCAGTAACCGCTGGGATTCCTTTTTGAAAATAAGTGAGGATTCCCAGGAAATAGTCTTCTGCTTCCCTCCGTAATTGATTGGAAAGGGAAAGGCGCTGTTCATTTTTGCGATTAGAGATAAAGGAAGCCTCCCCTAACAGGGCGATTGCTTGAGTGTTGCGAAGGACATAGAAGTTCCCCGGAAGGACATGTACGTCATCTACAGGATTTCCTTCCCTTAATGCCTCGGCCACACACCCCGCCAAATCTTGAGAGGAGCCTGGATCAGTGAGTTTATAATAAATCTCTGTGTCATTTTTTTTGGGGTCCTTAGTATTGGAATTGTGGTGAATGCTGATAAAAATGTCGGCCGATACTTGGTTACTAACCTGGCATCGGACTTCCAAGTCTTCGGTGAGGTTAGCGCTTTGGGAAGGGGAAAGATCAACATCCGCGCTTCTGGTCATCCACACCTGGGCACCAGCTTGTTTAAATAGGCCCCAGAGGTGCAGTCCTACCGCTAAGTTAATATCGGATTCCCGAAGGCCCTGCGCTCCCACCGCTCCTACAAACCTTCCTCCGTGACCAGGATCAATAACAATTTTTCGCCCCTGAAGTGCGGAGAGATCCAGAGCCTTCATCTCTACCCGAGAAGAAGGGGTATATCTGGGAGGAGGAGCACAACTTGCAAGGCAGATGCTCGTGATGATAGTTGCGAAAAGAGAATATTTAAAAAGAGGACGAAGCATAGGATAAGATGCGTTTCTTACGGAGCGCTCCCCGGTAGAGTTCATTCAGTACCGTTTGATGAAATCGCTCACAAAGACCATTGGTCTGGGGACTTATTGCTTTCGCTTTCGTATATTCAATATCATTGAGTTGTAAATAAGGCTTTTCTAAAATGTCTATAATACAACCTCAGCCAGAGACCAGCAAGGAGATAAAGGCTGCCTGAGGCAAAAAATACCGCTGAGAAGCCGCCGCTAAGGGCAATCATCACCGCTAAAACCGAGCCAGTCACCGAAGCACAACCATTTGTTCCCCACGCCCAGGGAATAAGTCGTGGGTTGCGTTTACCGAGGGCCGTAATTCCTAATGGAAAAGGCATTCCCATAAGGAATCCCAGGGGAAAGATCATAAGAAAAGTGCATCCGGTTCGCACTATCGGCTCCGCAGCAAGCCCCATCTCTAATAGAAACCTGAGACTGGTCGCGTAAATCAAAATAATCCCGCCGGTAACAAAGGGGATTGTTCGGATTATTCTGGGAAAACGATTGCTCATTTTACCGGAGAAGTAGCTCCCCACGCCAGCCGAAACAAGGAGTCCCGAGATGACCATCGTCACCGATTTCACTGGATGGTCAAAAAGCAGGATGAACCGTTGAATCAATACGATTTCAACCCCGATAAAACCAATTCCAATCCAGATAAAATAAAGGAGAAAGAACTTTCCGTTTTCTGGTTCCTTTTTGGGAAGGAAGAAAAGGGGAGCGAGGATCAAGATGATACTTAATAAGAAGGCCTGACTAAAGATAAACGGAAGTATGTATTCACCTTCAAAAAAGGGCTGCCATTTTTTACCAAACATTGTATATGCTTCACGCACGTGGGTGAGTTTAAAAAATTGATTAAAGAAGGGGTTGTTATCTGACACCGGGCTGAGGTCAAACGGGTAATCTCTGACAAATTTTTTTCTGGTGCGCGGGTTGATGAGTTTCTGGACTCCCTCGAAGTAGAGGGGTTTTAAAAAACGGTTATAGCGGTTGGCTTCAGGTTCGTTAATCCCGGGATAATAGACAACGTCAAATCCTCGACGTTGGCAAAACTCCTTAAGCTTACTACATTCATCAGGAGTGATCCTGCCTTTCTTTACAATCGTGACCATAGTCCCCCAGCTACTAATAACCATGAGCTGATGGCAAGGGGATGCATTGGGGACTGATTCCAAAGTATTCACCAGAAGGGAGATGAGTCGAAATTCGGTACGAGGTGGAGGTATAAGGTAACAACTGAAGAGAAGGAATCCTCCCTCATTGAGATGATCGTAATAGGCTGAAATTGCTTCACTCGTGAGAGTATAGTTTTCGCTTAGTCCATAAATACCGGTAGTTAAGGCTCCAGAGACATCAGTGAGGGTACACTGAATTACATCATATTTTGGGGTGCAGTGGTAAAAAAAACTGCGAATACCTCCGCAATGCACCGTAACATTTTTGTGAGAGTAAAGGTCACCAGAAAATTTTCCCAGGCCATCCCGCATGGTTTTATAAATGAGAGGATCGGGACAAACCGCCTCTATGGATTTGACATCGTGACAAATCGCTGTTAAAATGTCCAGACCTCCGCGAGGGTCCAGACATAAGCACGAATTGATTGACTTAAGGACATAAGGGAGAGCGGTGGGCAGATAAGAGGTGAAAAGTAACGTTTTTTTATCACCATTAAAAGAGGTCACCGCATTCAATTGACCAGCATCTAACACTAATCCCATCTGCGCAGGTAATGTGTTTTTAAACCTAAGGCTTAGACCTGGGGCAAATCGAACCGCCGGACTGTCCACCACATCTACTCGAGAGTGGGCATCCCATTGAGTGGAAATAAGACGAGCTCCTGGATACTTTAGGGCAGCCATCAGGATCCTATAGGGAGAAATATTTATTTGCAACCATTGAGGAGGGGAAAAAAGAAGTATCATTACCCCAATTAACCAGAGGACGGGGAGTCGTATGAGTTTGACAGAGCTGATGCCAAAGAAAAGGGAAGCCAGACCCCCCATTCCTACGGAAACCAGAACGGCACCGGGCTCGTTAGTGAGGCTTAATGTTAGATATATTATCCAACAACCGATTCCTGCTCCTAAGAGGTCGCTGAAATAGAGGAAGTTGATCTTAAGGGGAAACCGGGAAAAGACGACTGCGAACGTGAGTCCAGTAAAGAAAAAAGGGATAGCAAGCAAAAAGTAGTAAGTTCCAATCCAAATAATTTGCTGCCAATCCCAGGAGATTCGCACCGGATCAAAAGGAATATGGTTAGTAACTGCATAAGAACAGAGGGCACTTACACTAAAAGCCAAAGAAGAATGGGATAAGAAGCGAAAAAGGGAACTATTTACCATAGTGGGGTAAACCATAAGGAAGGAGCCGCTCGCTCCGATACCCAGTAAGGCGATACTCACTACCATGAATGCAAAATAATACCCTTGCGAGAGAGAAAAAATGCGAGTATAGGTTAACTCCAGGTTTAATGAGGCAGCAGACAACAAAAATATTCCGGGATAAATAAATTTGTATTCGCTGTTATTTTCCATGAGTTAACCTTACGCACATAGCCTTGAGCGGATCAAACAATAGTAATAGAATTATACAGAGGAAAGGGAAGTATGATGAGAAAAAAAATTAGAATTGTAATGATCTTTTTTGCCATGCTGGCAATTTTCTTAGCCGGCTCCAGGTTAGTATGTGGCCTTAGCCCCTCCTCAAGTGACTTAAAGCCAGCTCCAAACATTAAATTCAAAGATTTAGAGGGGAATAAATTTAAGTTATCTGATCATCGGGGCAAGGTTGTCATTGTTAATTTTTGGGCAGTATGGTGCCCTCCCTGTAAAATCGAAATTCCTGAATTAGTTACATTGTATACTCAATATAAAGAGCAGGGATTGAGGATTATTGGTATCGCCATTGATTCAGGAAAAGACAGTAAAATAAAAGAGAAAGCCCAGGAGCTGGGCATTAATTACCCGGTCATTAACGGTGATGACTATCAAATCAGAAACAGCTTCGGGGGAATCCGGGCGGTACCCACTACCTTTATTATCAACCCGGACGGAAAGATTTACAAGAACTATGTGGGATACCGGGATAAAACCGTATTCGAAGAGGACATAAAAACCCTCCTTACCCAGTAGGTACTTTTAGTAACGTATTGGTGAAAAACTAAAACATGACTCGGGATGAATACGATCTTATTATCATAGGCGGAGGGCCGGCAGGATTAACCGCTGGCTTATATGGGGTCCGGGCTAAGCTTAATACCCTCCTGTTAGAAAAATTACCCCTTCCTGGAGGTCAGATCATTAACGCCTGGAAAGTGGAAAACTATCCTGGGTTTCCCGAAGGTATTTCAGGACAGGAATTGGTTGCTAAAATGGAAACCCAGGCCCGGGAGTTTGGACTGGAGATTAAAACTGGAGAAGCAAAATTGCTTAATGTTAATGGAGATTTGAAACAGGTGGTAACCGAAGCAGGTAAATATCACAGCCAAACCCTCATTGTGGCTACGGGCGCTTCTCCCAACCGATTAGGAGTGGCAGGAGAAGAGCAGTTTATCGGAAGAGGAATATCATTTTGCGGAACCTGCGATGGTTTTTTCTTTAAGGATAAGGAGGTCATCGTAGTAGGCGGTGGTGATACTGCCATGGAAGAAGTACTTTTTTTAACCCAACTGGTGAGGAAGGTTACCATAATCCACCGCCGGGACACCTTGCGGGCAACCAAGGTGCTCCAGGAGAGAGTTTTCAAACATGATAAAATTGAGTTTAAGTGGGATACCGTGGTGGAGACGATTGAGGGAAAAAAGGCGGTGGAGAGAGTGGTTTTAAAGAATGTCAGGACTGGAGAACTATCCGTACAAGAAACCGACGGGATTTTAATTTTTGTGGGCACAACACCTAACACGCAATTTTTACAGGGGGTTATTGCCCTTGACGAAAGAGGATTTATCCTTACCAATGATAATATGGAAACCTCAAAACCCGGGATTTTTGCCGCTGGTGATGTCCGTAAGAAGCTTTTACGCCAGATATCTACTGCGGTAGGGGATGGAGCTACTGCGGCCTACGCAGCAGAAAAATACATCGAGCAATTTAAATCTTAATCCTTAATCTCTTACTTCGATCTTTTTAATGGAACCGATCCCTTTTGTAGCTGCATTCTTCGGTGGCTTACTCGCCTTTTTTTCACCTTGTGTTCTTCCGCTTGTGCCCGCTTATATTTCCTATATTTCCGGGATCTCAGTGGAAGACTTGAAGCAGGAAAGGGATAATAAATGGAAGATGAGAAGGTCACTCTTGTCGAACGCCATTTTTTTTTCGGCGGGCTTTAGTTTTGTTTTTATCCTTCTCGGAGCTTCGGCCACGATTGTGGGGCAATTTTTATTGGCCCATCTCCAGATCCTTAGTAAAATTGCTGGCATCGTTATCATTGTTCTCGGTCTCCACATTGCTGGTCTTTTCAAGATTAAATATCTTTACTATGAAAAACGATTACAATTAAAAAAGAGGTGTAGTGGCATTGGTTGGTCTTTTCTTGCAGGCATAGCCTTTGCATTTGGCTGGACACCCTGCGTGGGACCTATTCTGGCAGGGATATTAGTATATGCAGCCACAAAGGAGACCCTGGAACAAGGAATTTTACTCCTTAGCCTCTTTTCTCTGGGAATGGCGATTCCTTTTATCGTTACCGCCCTTCTCATTGACCTGTTCAGGAAAGTACCAATTACTACTGCTATCTTACGAAAATTCGAAATTGTAAGCGGAATCTTCCTCATTATGATCGGTATTTTGATTTTTACCAATGAATTTCAGGCGATAGTGAGCACCCTTACCTCTGGGTTATCGAACACCATGGAATGGATAGAACGTTTTGAGCAAAAAATATTACAGTTTTAACCACCTATCAAAAGGAGTACATCAATGGGAAAAGCAGTGGTAATCACGGATAGCAACTTTACCGAGGAAGTAATAAATGCAACTACTCCAGTTTTGATTGATTTCTGGGCGGAATGGTGTGGACCCTGTAAAATGCTCGGACCTGTTATCGAAGAGGTCGCCCAGGAATTTGAAGGAAAGGTTAAAGTAGGAAAATTAAATGTGGATGATAACCAGAAAACCGCAGCCCACTTCGGAATCAGGAGCATTCCTACCCTGCTTCTTTTTAAGGGAGGAGAGCTGGTAAATCAGATGGTGGGAGTTCAGCCCAAAA
>JAZDOO010000066.1:0-2362 GCA_043798555.1 Pseudomonadota bacterium
GCCCGTTTGCTATTCGTCAGGCCAGAGTGCTTCAAGTAGGCAAGATGTCTTGATACCTTGGACTGGGGTTCGTCCAGGACGAACATCAAGTCGCAAACGCAAAGCTCACCTTGCGTGAGTAGCATCATCATCCTAAGCCTCATCTCTTCTGAAAGGGCCTTAAAAAATTGAACTAACTGTTCCATTTTCTGCTCCTTATATTCTTGTATTCGTTTATACAGATATATATATCGAACAGTTTTAATTATCAAGTGAAAAAATTTTAGAAAAATTTTAGACTTCTGATAAAGTCCGAAAATCTTTAGCTACACCGATTATGGAGCGATTGCAGATAAGAGACCGTAAAGTAGTTTTCAGAGCTCTCAATTTTGGCCTTTATTCCCGTTTTTGAACTTCACTAATTGGACCGGTGAACTACCGGCGAATCAGACCCCTCAGGCCCCTCCAAAACCGACCGTCACTTTATCTCCGTCAACAATAACGGGCACCTGTCGACGGCCACCAGAAAGACTCAACATCTCATCGAGTTTTTTAAGGTCTGCCCCTACGTCGAAGAAGACCGCCTTGTCCCCATAGGCTTCCCGAGCCTTACTTGTAAAGGGTCAACTCACTGTGCCGAAAATAATCACTTTTGAAGACATTTCATTACCTCCTATTCTGTCGTCAACGTACATCTGATTTCCCGTTGACAAAGTCACTTACGGGCATTGAATAACCCCTTGCGCCCATAAGCATCCCCCACATGTAGGGAAGGTATTACCGAAACAGTCCTCTTCGTTCGTCTCGATCAGGTTGCAGCCGCCGCAAAAAATACAGTATGAAAAGTCGAATTTCTGCACCCGCTCCCGGAAGGTTATATATTCCGGCGCATTCCATAAGACATTCAGATCACGTTCAATGACATTCCCGACGGCATGGCGTTTTAACGAACGTTCCCACCCGTTCAGATAGGTAACATGGTTGTGCAACAGGGGCAGGCAGGGGCTTAGGTTTCCCTCCCAACCAATGGCCATGGACCCACCTTCAATGAATGGGCAGCGGTCGTTTGATTCGTCAAAGCTGGCGCCTGCGAAGATCATGCTATGTCCTCCACGAATAACCTTAAAGAGGGATTCTCGGGTGGTGTCGGTCATGTCTATTTTGGGTAGTTTCATACGAGCACCCCAGTGTGTAGGCAGATAGATCGCATCCGTCAAAGCGCGCGAATATAAAATTTCATCGCACATTTCGGCGGTGTAAGGTAGAACATTGGTCACAAGGAAGCGACTTGCACCTAATTGGCTCCCGAGGTGAATCACGGCAGGAAGATCAGCTATATTGCGCTTCATGGCCACAAATACGACCCCAATCTGCGGCTTCAGGTGGTAATCAAAACTGAAGGGCGGAGGATAGCCGCCCCAACGGGTTCTTCGAAAATTGGCAAGATTGGTAAGCACCTCAGGCAGGGCAGCGCCCAGGCGCACGTCGGCGTAGCTTTCTGGCGTAGCGCCATCCAGAGAAACCCATAACATATCAAGGCCAGCATCGATCAGCTGGCGTGACCTCTCTTTTGTGAGGAGTGTTCCATTTGTAATCAGTTCCACTGGTGACCCGAGGGCTTTTATCTGCCCTACCATCTCAACAATGTCTGGATGAGCAAGTGGTTCACCAAGACCGCCAAAAAAGACAGTAGGAGGAGGTGAGAAAGAGCGTAACCCTTGAATGATTCGAGTGAAGGTTGCGCTGCTCATTTGACCTAAGGGTTCACTCCAAACATTTCGCAGGCAGGTACGGCACTCTAAATTACAGCGATTGGTCGGTTCAATGTACACCTTGGCCAGGTAATTAACAGCCCGACGCAGACCTAAACGGTCCGGCCTTTCATCGACATAAACCTGAGCGCCCGATCTCAACCCATAGCGGGATCGTACTTCCGGCGGCAGAACCAGTCGTCCTTCATCGTCCATATGGGCACGTAATTCTGGTTTAAGCTTCATAACATCTCTCTGGGTTATCTTCTCGTTTCACATCCTACCGCAATCAAGATCGAGTTCACCAGGGAATCGGTCTTTTAAGTTGATCCTTTGATACCGCGATCAACTCTTCAATTTCTGGATCAGACTCCATCTCGGGTTCTCGGGAGTAAGCCGGCCCAAGGGGTCCGATTAAAAATACTAAAGTGATCCCAAAGAAGAGAGTTCCTTCGACCATTCTCTTTTTGAGGATGGATTTCATCTCTTTCCAGCTAACCTTCACCATCGTGGAGGATTTCCGATAATTTCAGACGATTTGCCTCAAATTCCTCTGTCAACAGCAAGGGGCATTGTTTCCATTCGAGCTCGTTATTGGTCAGTTTGAAGGCAAAAGCAAAACAGGTTGGCAC
>JAZDOO010000150.1:0-3797 GCA_043798555.1 Pseudomonadota bacterium
TGCTTCAAACCCCAACAACTCGGGCGATATTGGGACGCTGAAGGATCCTTTTTCATTAGACCCAGCCCCTTTCGCCAAAGTTTAGACTTGGGAGAGGGATTGGCCCTTCCCGGTTCCCTATGAATTGAAAAGGAGTATTACTCATGTTCACAAAGAGGTTTTCTGTACAACCGAAAACGGCATACCCCGAAATTTGGCACGCCCAGGTCCCGGCACAATGGGAGAAATGGGCAAAAGCGGCGATCATTCTTGCGGCCGGCTTTTTACTCCTGGCGGCAGCGCAGACCGGTGTCCTCCAAAAAATCTTTCGCATCGTCCCCAACGTTCCACTGGGAAGTCTCTGGTTTTGGTCAATGGCCCTTTACGGAGGTATTCACTACGCAGCCATGGTTTGGAGGATATGTCTTTGGCTGAGTTACCGGCCCATGGCTCCGATTGCCGAAGCCGAGTTACCAACGGTTTCCGTAGTCATACCGGCCTATAACGAAGGCGCTCTCGTGCGCAAGTCTATCGACTCCGTGACCCACAGTGATTATCCGTGGCACAAACTTCAGGTCATCGCGGTGGATGATGGAAGTTCAGACGATACCTGGGAGCACATTCGTGCGGCAGCCTCCGACGCCCCGGTGAAAGTAATCACCCTGCGTCAGCCGGGCAACAAGGGAAAGCGCCATGCGTTGTACGCAGGTTTTCAAAAAGCAACAGGCGAAGTCTGGGTGACGGTTGATTCGGACAGTATTTTGGAGCCGGACGCGTTGCGCAACGGGGTGGGTCCCCTCATCCGGGATAAACGGATCGGATTGGTAGCTGGTAATGTAAAGGTTTTGAACAGGAACGACAGCATAATCACCCGTTTTTTGAAAGTCTCTTTTGTCTTATCTTTTACCTTCTCCCGAGCTTATCAGACCCAGATTCGCGGCCTCCTGACGACGCCTGGCGCCCTTTCCATATATCGGGCCTCTGCTGTGAAGCCCGTTTTGGAAAAATGGATTAACCAGACCTTCCTGGGGGTCCCTTGCCTCACGGGAGAGGACCGGTCCATGACCAATTTCATCTGCGCCCAGGGCTATCATTCCTTTTTCCAATCCACTGCCGTGGTCTGGGCAAAGATGCCTTCAACCTACAGCGGGATAGCAAAAATGTTTTTACGCTGGGCTCGCAGCAATATTCGGGAGACTCTGGTATTGCTATCCTATCTTTTTAAACCCTTCCGGAGCGATTACCTCTGGGGCTTTCGGATTAACTCCGTCTTGATTGCCTCCACTTTGATCATCCCCTATTTCTTGATCGCCCACAGCTACTACTTGCTTTTGACGAATCCGTTTTGGCTCTTCCGGTACCTGGTCATGGTTGCCATTATGAGCATTCCGATGGCGGCCATCTACTTCCGTAATGAGCGGGATTCCGACCTTGCCTGGATAGTGGCCTACGAGTTTTTCTGGATCTTGGCGTGCCAATGGATTATGCCCTACGCCTTCTTGACTTGCCGGCGTCAGGGGGCATGGATTACCAGGGGGGAAACCAAAAAAGTCATGGCAGCCAAACGCCCGGTTTATGTCTTCAAACCCAAAGAGTACCCGTTTGTACCGTCGGTTTAAAGCTCCAAGCCCGTTTTGCGACGGGGTCATAAAGCGCCGAGGTTGTACTGGAAAAGCTCAGGTCGCACTGAAAATTGGGAAGGTGGGTATTGCGACCTGCACTCCTTTGTAGTTTCGGCACTGAAGAATAGCGGATATAAAATTTTTTACTAACCCAACAACTCCTTTGCTCAAAATAAGCATGCCAAGATTAAGGTCTATGATTCAAGATTTTTTTCCCGATGGTTATCATTCCATGAGATCGCTTTTTCTCCAGCAAGAAAGGTATCTAATATTTTCTTAATTTATAGCTCAAGTATCTTATTTTTTTTATTCTTTTCAATTTTTTTATCCTCAATAGGATTCTCATTAAAGATTCCGATAACTTCCTATCATTTCTTCTTTATATTACCCTTCACGCTCATCTTTGTCATAATCTCTTGCTTCATTTTTCCATCTCGGAGCAAGCTTTTCGGAACATCAATCATTCTCGCTTTATTGGTTTCTTCTTTTTATCTTGCCCTCGATATCAGCAAACATTTTTTTGATATTTCCTATGACGGCCAGGCCTACCATCAGGAAGCACTTATTCAACTTGACAAAGGGTGGAATCCTTTTTATGAGCAACTGAATAATTTTAATGCGAACAATATGGACCGATGGCTTAACCACTACTCCAAGGGGGTATGGGTTTATGAATCGATCATATTTAAAGCCACCAATGATATAGAATCAGCAAAGCTATTTCATATATGGCTCATGATTGCCACCTTTTTGTTCACTCTGTCCTTCCTCTCACGGTTCGAGAAATTGCCATTTATATTAACTTTTCTCATCAGTTTACTCGTCGCCTTCAACCCGGTATCCATCTATCAATCTTTGAGTTTTTATTTAGACGGCCAGCTCATGTCGCTAATGGTAATTCTTATAGTCATCTTGGGTCTTATCTATATGGAATCAAATCATTACTATTATCTTCTGCTTGTAATGAGCATTTCGGTTCTTGTAAATGTCAAGCTTACTGCAGGAATTTATACGTTCATTATTATGAGTGGATATATGGTCATTCTTTGGATGAAAAATAAATTATTGCAACTCCGGAAAGTCTTTATCTTTGCAACCGCGGCCTTTGTTATAGGTTTCCTTCTATTTGGATGGAATCCTTATGTCACGAATACCATTTACAGGGGAAACCCCCTTTACCCAGCCCTGGGAACTGACCGTTCGGATTATACAGTCCCCCAGTTCCCAGCGAATTTTAGCGGAAAGAATTCTATTTTCCTGCTATTTTATTCAATATTTTCAAAATCGGATAACGTAAGGGGAGCTGATAAAGCGGCCTATTTAAAGATCCCTTTTACATTTTCCAAAGATGAGCTGAAAGCCTTTACTGACACCAATGCCAAACAAGGAGGGTTCGGCCCGTTGTTCGGGGGATCGATACTTTTATCTTTCCTTGTCATTTTTTGGGCGCTGATAACTCTTGGGAAAGAAGTTAGATGGCGCCATAATAATAAAAATCTCAATGGGCGTCAGCAATACGGGGAAAATAATAGCGCATTAGCAACTCTTGGCGTGCCCCTTTTTTGTTTAGCGGTGATCCTGGTCACTTGTTTAATTAATCCGGCATCTTCCCTCGCCAGGTTTATTCCGCAAATGTGGCTTTTTCCGATTTTCACTTTTTTCTTAGCCTACAATTCAAATAACAAACCAATTCGAATTATTGGATATCTGATTGTTTTGGTTTTACTTTTTAATAATATTTTGATAGGAATTACGTATTATAAATATAATTTGGAAATTACAAATCTATACAAGGGCAGGCTGGAAAAATTTGCGACCACGAGTAAACAAGATCCGATTAAATTCTATTTTGGGGGTTTCAAATCAAGCAATACCATACGGTTTGATAAATTTGGAATCAATTATGAAATTATAGAAAACAAGGAAGATTGTAATAACGGACAAAGAATTCTTCCTCATAGCATAATTTTGAAATGTATTTCAAACTGATATTCAGCAATGCATGAATATGCGTGGATTTCTGCTGAGCTGTCGGAAAGGCCCAAAGCTAAAACTGACTTGTTAAAACCGCAATAATGAAAAGAGGAACGATAAAATGAACCCGGGTAAAAAGATTGCCGTTTTTGCTTTAGCGATTTCTATCTCTTTCTTGTTCTCCCCCGGCAAATCATTCTCACTCAGTTGTATGGAGTCCCT
>JAZDOO010000195.1:0-2328 GCA_043798555.1 Pseudomonadota bacterium
AAGATATCAATAACCAATCTATCAGGCTTATCCTGGAATTTTTTAAGTGTGAATACCTTCGTCTCGGTTGGTTGGAGCAAATCAACGACTACTCTCAGGGTAGTAGGGGTAAAATGTCCCCACCTCACCTTTGAGACTACCTCATCGTTGATGTTAAACTCCTTTTCTTTTAAAAGCGAGCGAGCATCTTTTATATCCAAAACCAGACGATTTGGCTCTCTCAATTCAAATATATCGTAGTAGGCTGGTTCATTAAGGTCTAACACAATTCGGGTGTGGTCAGGTGCGGTCCAGTGACGAATGCCAACAACCTCCACTTTTCCCCACGCAGGGAAAGCAAAAAAAACCATCAGACAAACAAACAAAACTTCTGAATAATGAAAGTGGGTTTTCATTGTATCAATTCTGAAACAAATACCAGGGATATTCCTTGCTCCTGGATCGTATCATACATTTCCTTTAACGCCTCAAGGGTTGCTTTCCGGGGATGAGCGATAACGATACCTTTCCCTTCCTTCTTTACCTGTTCAATAACTTTCTCAATTCCCTGTTTACAATTATTTACTCCTGGTTCGCTGTCGAGAAACGCTTTATTCCAACCACTGGGAATTCCAACTTCCTGGGCAATCTTATAGGCTCTGGATTTAGGGGTCGTCCGGCTATCTACAAAATAGAGCCCAGTAGGTTTCAAAGAGAGTAAAACCCAGCGCATGACCTGTTCATTTTCTGTGACCCGCGACCCCATGTGATTGTTCACCCCTTTAATGTGGCTAAACTTTCTGATCTGGCCGATTACAGTGTCATAGACTTCCTTTTGGTCCATCGAGATATAAATCGCCCCTTCACCTGGATCGTGAACATAACAATCCTTTGGTTCCATAGGAAGGTGAAGCATTACTTCATATTCGCATTCATGCGCTAATCTCTCAGATTCCCTTGAGTAAGGTAGATCTGGTAAGATTGAGAGCGTGAGCGGGAATCCCAGACTTAAAAATTCCTTGGTCATGGTTAAATCCTCACCAATGTCGTCAATGATAATGGCAAGGCGGGGGGGCCTACTACGGAGATTAAGAGAATGGGTCAATACCCCATTTAGCCAGACGGATAAGCAACCCTGGCCCTCTCCGGTCTTATCCCACTGAACTGAAAGATTTTCAAGACCGCTCAACCCTTCTTCAAGCGCCTTCGCTGCCGCATCGGGATCAACTTCCCTTGGAAGAACAATTTCGGCTTTAGTATAAAGCCATTGCACCTTCCCTTTTTGAAGGAGGCGCTCTTCCAGGATAGTGAAATCCCTCTCGGGCACTCCCAAATTTTTACCGGTAGAGGAAAGAAGCTGATTGATCTGACGACAAGAGGGAGTATAGTCTATAATCCCTGGAGTGATCTTTGGAGTTTTTCTCGAAACAGGTTTCTCTTGCTCTCTCTCTTGATCTGAAATCGGTAAAATAACATAAAAGGCGTAAACACAGAGGCCGATAACTATGAGAAAAAAAATTATAACCCCCGTGAGATTGATCGGAGGCCCATTTCGCCTTTTTCGGGCAGGCATATTACAAAACGTTATTGAGAATGTCTATTAATTTGTTTTTGGGCTGAACTCCCACCATCTGATTTACCAGCTCTCCTCCCTTAAAAAGAAGCAGGGTAGGAATGCTCCTGATTCCGAAGTGGGCTGCGGTTTTCTGGTTATCATCCACATTTAATTTTCCTACTATAACCTTCCCTTCAAATTCCTGGGCGACCTCTTCGATAACAGGTCCGAGCATTTTACAGGGTCCACACCATTCCGCCCAGAAATCAATCAAAACCGGGGTCTTTGAACTGATTACTTCCTCGGTAAAGTTGTTATCCGTGATGACCACTGTTTTTCCCATTGATGTACTCCTTTTAAAAGGTGGTTAAAACTGTAATATTTTTTGCTCAAAATGTTCTATCCAATCCATGGTGTTCGACAACCCGGAGGTAAAGGTACTCACTATCGCCTGAAATTCATTGGTAAAAATCAAAATACCGAACATAATAAGGAAAATTCCGCTTACAATTTCGAATTTTCGTAAGATAGCAGTAGTAATTGGTACTTTCCTGAACAGGTCAATGAGAAGGGCGGTAACGATAAAAGGAATTGCCATTCCCAGGGAAAAGAGGCTAAGGAGTAGAATTCCTTGTTCCAGGGTCTCCTTTGTGGCTGCATATACTAATATCCCTGCCAGAATAGGTCCCACGCAGGGTGTCCAGCCAAACGCAAAGGCTATGCCTGCAAGAAAAGACCAACCAATGCCACTACACCTCTTTTTTAATTGTAATCGTTTTTCATAGTAAAGATAT
>JAZDOO010000209.1:0-4720 GCA_043798555.1 Pseudomonadota bacterium
TTCGCATCGAGTTCCATCTTTCGCAAGCGTATGTTTTGCGGTGTGACTTCCACCAGTTCATCCTCGGCAATGAATTCAATAAACTGATCCAGGGATAGCGGGCGCGGCGGCCTCAAGGTCACGGTCGCTTCCGCTGTCGAACTCCGGACATTTGTCAGCTTCTTTTCTTTGGTGATATTCACGGCCATATCACCAATGCGATTGCGCTCACCAATGATCATACCGCCGTACACCTCGGTTCCCACCTCGACGAAGAGTTCACCGCGGTCTACCATAGCCAGGCTGGCATAGGTCGTTACCTTACCGTTTCTATCAGCCAGAAGCGCTCCGCTTGCCCGCTGCGGGATCGGCCCGAACCACGGTTCATGGTCTTCGAAAAGAGTATTCATCACCCCCGCTCCCTTGGTATCCGTCAAAAAATGACTACGGAAACCGATCAAGCCGCGGGAGGGAACAAGGAACTCCAGGTTTACCCGGCCGCTTCCCTTTTTGATCAGGTTGACCATGCGTCCTTTTCTCGCCGACAGTTTTTCCGTTACAATTCCAACGAATTTCTCAGGGATGTCGAGAAAAACGCGTTCCACCGGCTCTAAAGTTTTACCATTCAGTTTCTTAGTTATCACATTTGGTTTGGACACCATGAACTCATAGCCTTCCCGGCGCATGGTCTCGATCAGCACGGCCATCTGCAATTCACCCCGCCCGCAGACCTCGAAGGCGTCCTTACGCTCCAATGATTTCAGTTTCAGTGCCACGTTTCGGAAACTCTCCCTTTCCAAACGTTCCAGAAGATGGCGTGACGTCAGATACTTTCCTTCCCTGCCGGCAAAGGGGCTGTTGTTTACATAAAAGAACATGGAGACGGTCGGCTCGTCCACGTGTATCCGGGGGAGGGGAATAGGATGCTCCAGCGATGTAATCGTATCCCCGATACTGATGGATTCGATCCCGCTAACAGCGATGATGTCACCGGCCTCGACGACATCCGCCTGCTTTTTCCCCAAACCATGAAACGTATAAAGGCCGGAAAACTTGACACCGGGAGTGATCGCACTTTCTCCGCAAAGGGTATAGGTCTGATTCATTGCCAGAAGGCCGTTGATCAACCGCCCGATGGCGATCTGTCCCACATAGGGATCATAATCGAGATTCGTTACCAGGAACTGGGGAACCTCCTGGTCATCGGCGGCAGGGCCGGGTATGGTGGAACAGATGGTGTCAAACAAGGGTTTCAGATCTTCCGATGGATCACCCGGCTTCTGATGGGCAATGCCCCGCTTGGCGTTGGTATAGAGGATAGGAAACTCGATCTGCTGCTCGTTCGCATCGAGATCAATAAAAAGGTCGTAAACCTCATGGATTACCTCCTCAATCCGGGCGTCACTGCGGTCAATCTTGTTGATGACGACCACAATGGGCAGTTGTCGGGCAAGGGCTTTTTTGACGACGAACCGGGTCTGCGGAAGCGGTCCCTCACTGGCATCGACCAGAAGAATTGCCCCATCAACCATATTCAGGCTGCGTTCGACCTCGCCGCCGAAATCGGCATGCCCGGGCGTATCAACGATATTTATCTTGATGTTACTGTACCGGATGGCCGCATTTTTCGCCATGATGGTAATCCCCCGTTCCCTTTCGAGATCCATCGAGTCCATCACCCGCTCTGCGATCTCCTGATTCTCCCTGAAGATCCCCGTTTGCTTGAGCATGGCATCGATAAGGGTCGTTTTACCGTGATCAACGTGGGCAATAATGGCAATATTTCTTATGTTTTGCTTTCGCACGCGTGTTATAGCTCCTTTCCAATGGACGACGCAGTTTCACCAGCCTGCTGTCCTTTCGTCGCATTGTTCATATAGATAAAGAATAGAATAACATATAAGGATGTCCCCTTCACCATATATATTTTTAGAATAGTTTGACAAAATAGTATAGGAATGATTAAAAAACATAAAGAAAATTATTGCAACCGAGAAGGAGGAACGCATTGTGAGTCAAGAAATTTACGATACTATAGTCATTGGGGGAGGGCCGGCCGGAGCAGCGGCGGCAGTATATGTTGCCCGAAAAAAGATGAAATCATTAATGATTACCGAGGATTTTGGTGGGCAATCAGTTGTTTCGAGCGGTATCCAGAACTGGATTGGCGAAGAAATTATTACTGGAGTTGAGTTGGCGGAAAAGTTAGAGAAGCATGTCCGGGCCCAGGAGGGTATGGAAATTAAAATGCCGGGAAAAGTTACTGCCGTGACCGAAAAACCAGATTGTACTTTTGAGGTTACAACAAATAAAGGGAGTATTTATCGAACCAAGACTTTGATTGTTGCCTCCGGAGCCCGGCGCCGGCGACTCAATGTTCCGGGCGAAGCAAAATTTGAAGGCCGGGGAGTTGCATTCTGTTCTACCTGTGACGCGCTGTTTTTCAAGGATTTGGATGTGGCAGTGGTGGGAAGCGGCAACGCTGCTCTGGAAACGGTAATTGATCTCATGGCATACGCCAAAAAGATCTATTTGCTCATTCGGGGTAACGAAGTGAAGGGCGATCCGGTTACCCAGGAGAGAGTAACCCAATCACCTCTGGTAAGTATGATTAGCAATGTGGAGGTTCAAGAAGTATTGGGCGAAACAATGGTTACCGGGAGACAGTACAAAAACAGGAAAAGTGGTGAAATTGGGACATTGGCAGTTGACGGGGTATTCGTGGAAGTTGGTTCGGTTCCAAACTCGGAATTCGTAAAAACCTTAGTGGAAACCAATGACGCGGGAGAAATTATCGTTAATCACCAAACTGCCCAAACTTCAAAAACAGGAATTTTTGCTGCCGGAGATGTGACCAGGGATCCTTTCAAACAGAATAATATTGCTGCCGGGGATGGAGTGAGGTCAGCACTCTCGGCGTATAACTACCTCCTAAACATCCAAAAATACAGCCCCTGCGCTGAAAAGGGGGAGTGAGCGCGAGGGTAAGGCCCAAAATGAGAAACAATCCCTATTTAGGAGCCTGTCCGATAACCCCTAAAATATGCATTTTGTCATTCTGAACGAAGTGAAGAATCTAATAAATACAGATACATACAAATTTGAGATTCTTCGGCTAACGCCTCAGAATGACGTTATCGGACAGGCTCTTAGGACAAAAAAGAAACAGATAACTAATAATAATAGAAAGTTTGACTATTATTGGAAAATAAAGAAAAAATATAAGGTTAATTGCACTGCGCCAACGAGTTATTGAACTGGAAACATTTGAAGCCGACCACACGCTGGTAGATGAGGAATAGGCACAAGCGGGGGAATTAAGAACCTGCACTCTTGGGTAATTTGGAGGGAACCAAGATGGAAAAAGCATTTAGAAAAACAGGAATTGATATTATTGGTGATGCCCCATGGGGCACACACCTCTGTCAATTTTACGAGACAAGAGAGGATCTCGTTGATATTTTGGTACCTTATTTCAAAGCAGGGTTAGAAAACAATGAATTCTGCATGTGGATTACTTCAGAGCCTTTAAAGGCTGAAGATGCAAAGGCGGCATTAAAGAAAGTGGTAAAGAATTTAGATGATTTTATTAAAGAGGGTCAGATAGAGATATTGGATTATAGCGAGTGGTACACCAAATCAGGAAAATTTGAGGGCAATAATGTGTTGCAGGGTTGGGTTGAAAAAGAGAATCAGGCTTTAAAAAGAGGATATGATGGGCTTCGCCTCTCTGGAAATACTTTTTGGCTTGCAAAGAGAGATTGGAGAAATTTCACTGATTACGAAGAAGAAGTAAACAGTGTTATCGGCAAATATCGGATGATTACCATTTGCACCTATTCCCTTGGTAAATGTGGAGCATCCGAAGTCATAGATGTGGTTAGCAACCATCAATTCGCTCTTATTAGACGAGAAGGTGAGTGGGTGATAATTGAAAGCTCAGAGCGCAAACGGGCGGGGGAAAAGATGGCCGCCGTTCAGGAACAATTCCGTCAATCTCAGAAGATGGAGGCCATTGGTCAACTGGCAGGGGGTATCGCCCATGACTTCAACAATCTCTTAACCGTCATCAAGGGTTACGGCCAACTCTCCCTCATCAAACTCAAAGAAGGTGATCCCTTGAGAGAAAATCTCGAAGAGATTAATGGTGCCACAGATAAAGCATCGGATTTGATCCATCAACTTCTCGCTTTCAGCCGTCGCCAGATCCTTGAGTTCAAGGTGATCGATTTAAACACTGCACTACGAAATCTTGAGAAGATGTTATGCAGAGTTATTGGAGAGGATATTGAGCTGGTGATACATTTACCAGAAGATTTGGGAAGGGTTAAGACCGACCCCGGGCAGATTGAACAGGTGATTATGAACCTTGCGGTGAATGCAAAGGATGCCATGCCTTCGGGTGGGAAACTGACCATTGAAACGGCCAATGTGGATCTGGACGGAGAGTATGCCCGTAATCATGTTGCGGTAACTCCTGGCCGTTATGTGATGCTTTCGGTGAGTGATACCGGGGTTGGGATGACTCCCGAAATCCAAGAAAAGGTTTTTGAGCCATTCTTTACGACAAAGAAGAAAGGTGAGGGGACGGGGTTGGGTTTATCTACGGTCTATGGGATTGTGAAACAGAGTAGTGGAAATATCTGGATTTATAGTGAGCCGGGGCATGGGACGACCTTTAAGATTTACCGTCCTCAGGTGGACGAGCCTTTGGAGGAGGTGAAGGAGAAAGTGACGGGGG
>JAZDOO010000220.1:0-7296 GCA_043798555.1 Pseudomonadota bacterium
TTCGCCCACCAAAAAGATCTCTCCGCTACTTGAAGAAATCCCATAAAACCAATTGACTCCTACCTCCGGTGGAAGAGATACTTTCAACCAGTTGCTTCCGTAATCAGTACTGGAAAGAAGCATCCCTTTCAACCCTACAGCATAAGCACATCCATCAATGAACTTGACTTTAAAAAGGGAAGTGCCGCCTCCGCTATTTATTTCTTCCCAAGTCGCCCCGCTGTCGGAACTTCTCAACAAATATCCCCGTATTCCCACAGCTATTCCTACGCTACCATCATTCGTAAAGTCAATGCTATTGAGGCTCGGATGAGAAGCCTCAAGTTGCTCTACGTCTAAAGTCATCTCTTCCCCCTTAAGCCTCTTAAAAGTGACCCCTCCATCCTCGGTGAAGAGAATGGTACCGAATTCTCCCACAACAAAGCCCTTTTTGGAATCAAGGAATCTCACATCCTTTAGGAGTAATTCCTCACCGGTAGACAGAACTTCCCACACCTTGCCGCCATCGGAGGTGCGGAGGATGGTATGCAATTGCCCGACCGCCCATCCTTCCATACGGTTGAGAAAATACACCCCGGTGAGGTCATTTTCAGTGCCACTTATTTGCTTGCTCCAGCTCTTCCCACCATCGGAAGTCGAAAGGATTACTCCTTGACTTCCCACTATCCACCCATAGTCCACATCCACAAAAGCAACCGCAGTTAAAAGTTCCTTTGTGCCACTTTCTTGTGATTGCCACGTTTCTCCTCCATCAGAACTATAGAGGATAGTACCGTAATATCCCACTGCATACCCATGGCTCTCCACAAAACACACATCATAGAGGGGATCAGAAGCTAACCTTTCCTTTCCCTTCTCGTTTCCCAGAGCCATCATTGAATAGCAGAGGGTTACGATCACCGACAAGACTCCTATTCCCATCACCGATTTAAGTATCACTCTCGTCACTGCTCCTCCTCCTTTCATGTTAGAATACGAAACACGGTTTCTATGAAATTACTCATTCTTGAGTTTGGGCTCAACTTTCCTCCTTCGATACATTTAAGTATCTGTTCTTCTTTCTTATATTCATCGGGCAGCGGATAGCACAAAGCCCACAGCCAATACAGCGCTTATCCTTTTTATTGGGATCAGCTCCAAAAAGAGAAGCAGGAGGGGGGTCACCCTTAATTTTTTGCTTTTCCATTTGGTCTGGTTTAGGGTTAAATAGCCCCAAAGAATAAGAACTAATCCACCACTCCTACATGGCCAGCCTGTCGTTTGCGCAAGATATGATAGACGCTGGGAACAGCCTGGAGATGGGGTGATGTTGGAATATTCAATAAATATTTTCTATTCGCCTCCAGCCGTTTGGAAATTTCGCTGTTAGGGTCATTAATATCCCCGAAATATAAAGCTTTTGCCGGACAATGATAGACACAGGCAAGATCTTGTCCCTCATCTAACCGGTGGTAACAGAACGTACACTTCTCCGTCCATCCTTCATCGAAATCGTGCCATAAAACTCCCGGATACGGACAGGCATCAATACACTTCCTCGCTCCATCACACTTTCCTTTATCGATCAACACAATGCCGTCAGGCCGTTGATAAATTGCATCATTCGGACAAACATACATACAGGGAGGATCATCGCAATGCATACACAGAGAGGGATAAAAGTACATGGTGAGGTTTGGATATTCTCCGAAAGGCCCAACAGTATGAACTTTTTTCCAAAAGGGAACCCCTGTTTTCTCAAAATCACACACCTCCCCCACCCGGGGTTTGACATTATTCTCCTGTTTGCAAGCGAGCTCACAGGCCCGACACCCGATACACTTGTCGAGATCAATAAGCATTCCATATCTTTTGGCCATATCTATTTCTCCTCTACCGGATAAATTTTACACAAAAGTCCTCTCATTGTGGGAGTTCCAAGCTCTTTCCCAAAGTCTTCAGACGGAATGCAACAGTTAATGTTGGCTTCATCGTTGGGAAATGCCGAGAGGTTTAACTCCTTACAGCCCTGCCACCAACCGTGCTGGGCACACACCACCTGAGGATGGATACCTTTGCTCAGGTAAGCACGGCATTTAGCTCGGCCATTGGTAGTTTCAATCCAGAGCCAATCGTTGTTTTTTATCCCGCATTGCTTCGCAGTCTGGGGATTGATCTGAGCTAAAGGATAAGGATACATAGCTCTTACCCAGGGAATATTCCGCATTCCGGAGTGGTAAAAACTTGGCATTCGCATTCCTGCGGTAAGGATAAGGGGGTACTCTTTCGCCAGATCAGGACGGCTATAGGGTGTCTGGGGCAACTCCTGGTACTTAGGGATCGGGTCGGTGCCCACATCGGCAAAGGTCTTACAATAGATCTCGAATCTTCCAGTGGGAGTTTTGATTCCCCACTCTTTATATTTTTCATACTTTTCGGGAGCGGTCTCAACTATGTACTGCTTTTTCAATTGCTCCCAACTAATGTTGTAAGGCTCAAGCTGAAAATTAAATAATTCTTCATCAGTCTCCCAGGGCCAGTACTCAGGGTTAACCCGATGACCAACCGTCCGGAAAAAGGTAATATCCGAATGGCGATCAAAGACTGGTTCCACACATTTGACCTGAGCCATCTCCCATCTTTTGCAGAGTTCATCGGCAATGTAATCCCGTTCGGTCCAGTGGGCGGAAGGAAGTACGAGATCAGAAAGTTCTGCAGTAGGAGACATAAAGTAATCTACGGTAACCAAGAACTCCAATTTTTCGAGTGCCTTTCGGGTTAATTTGGTATTTTCCGACCAAGAGAGCGGGTTACCGGCCACATTGATATACATCTTGATTGGATAGGGTTTTTCAGTGAGTATTGCTTCCCAAACCGCTTTAGGCTGACTTACCGGGTAAAGAAGGACTCCCTGCTCTTTTCCCAAACGATATTTTTCCTGAGTCACCGGGGTTTCACCAGTTAAACGGGGACCAAGCATCTCGTTCCAAAATACATACCAGATGTTTCCTCCTTTAGCGTCAAGGTTTCCGGTGAGCATCATCAGAATCAAAAGAGCATGAATTGTCGAAATGTTATTAGCAGTTTCCTCAACCCCTTGCATTGCATCGAGACACGCACCGGGGCTACATTCCGCATACATGCGGGCAGCCTTATAAATTCTATCAGCAGGGACCCAGGTAATTTTTTCAGCCTTTTCGGGAGAGTATTCAGCCGCATGGTCAGCCAGAATCTGGAAGGCAGGCTTGCACTCGATCCCATTTACGGTGAAGGTACCCAGAAGAGCTGGATCTGCCCCTTCAGAGTCAACCATCATGGGACGGTCACTCCCTTCATCCCAAATAACGTATTTTCCTTGATTGCCTCCTTTGACCACATCAGCTTCGGTAAGTAGCCTTCCATTGTCCAAGCGAACTAAAAATGGGCCATTGGTCCACTGTTTTACAAATTCCTTCTGGTAGAGGTTTTCACTAATAATGACGTGGATCCAGCTCAAAGCTAAGGCACCATCAGATCCCGGTCTTAAGGGAAGCCAGACATCCGCTTTATGAGCCAGAGGCATTTCATAGCGCGGATCCACCACTATTATCTTATCTCCCCGCTCTAACATCTCCCGGATTCCAGCTACTGCATACCCCGCCTCAGTCCAGCAGGAATTAGAATCCCAGTTGACATAACACTTACTGTTCACTTGGTCAGGGCTATCCCACATGGCAAAAAATCCGGTGGTAAGCATGGAAGTCATCATGATGGGTAGGAGACATACGTGGGCAGGACAACACCAGTGATTATGGCCAATGGAATTACCCAGGCGTTGGGCCCACTGGTTGGTGCCTCGACCAGTTCCTTGACCTACAACAATGGATTGGGGCCCATATTCTTCCCGGTATTTCAATATCTTATCAACAATAACATCAATTGCCTCATCCCAGGATATCCTTTCCCACCCCGGATCCTCCCCGACCCCCTTCTTTGGATTAGTGCGGCGTAAGGGATAATTGAGCCGATCAGGAGAATAAAGCATTTGAGTAGCCGTAAACCCCTTAGAACAAATCATCCCTTTGCTGCGGGGTTCTTCCGGGTTTCCTTCGATTTTAATTAACTTGCCATCCTTAACATGGGCCAAAACTCCACATTTGGAATGACATTCAAAACAATTTGTCGGCACAATCCTCCCCCCATCGCTCGTGACCGTCACCGATGCTGGATAGTCTCTCTTATTCTTTGCGGACATGGGTCTTACCTCCTTTTCTTTTGAAATCCCTCAAGCTTTTCAAAAAAGTGGAAATGCTAAAGGTCATTTTAACCGCCTTAAGTTGACAGACCTCTACACATACCCCACAATACGTACATAGTGCTTCATCAATTTCGCAAACATCTCTCTCGGTACGGTGAATCGCCTTTTCCGAACACTCTTCTAAGCATCCCCCATAATCCTTGCAACGATCTGCAAGAATCTTATATTTTCTAAATCTCAAAAGCCCCGTTCCGCCTTTTAAGTAAATCCTATAATATTGTTTGTTTCACTTAAGTAATAAAATAATTACTATACTATAATTCACGCAACTTTTCATTTTCGAAATTTCTGAAAATCAGGTTTCCGTTTTTCCAGAAACGCATTCATCCCTTCGTTCCACTCCTCGGAACCGTGGAGAAAAGACCAGGCCAGAAGGCCATGCCGGTATGATGGTTGGAGCAAATCGGTCTCAAAATTTAAAGAGGTCTTGGCCACCCGAATTGATTGAGGACTCATCTCCAGTATACGCTTGCACCAGGCATCAACTTCTTCATTCAACTTTTCTTTTGGGACCACCTTGTTAATTAACCCCACCTTCTCAGCCTCATAAGCATCAAAGCGTTTCGCCAAAAAGATGGCTTCCCGGGCGCGTTTTTCCCCCATAAGCCGGGGAAACATCTGAGTTCCGCCATAGGTGCCTCCACTTCCCACCTGTAGCTCAGTGATGGCTAAGGCAGAGCTCTCGGTGGCTATCGCCAGGTCACAAAAACACACCAGCTCACAGCCAAAACCCATGGCATATCCATCAATAGCCGCGATGACCACCTTGCCCATTCCCCGGATAGTTTCGGTTAATTTCATGCACGTACGCACTATAGACCAGGCTTTACGGGGATTAGAATCCCCAAATTCATTGATGTCGCCGCCGGCGCTGAAGGCCTTGCCGCCTGCTCCAGTAATAATCAGAACTCCGATTGTGGGATCCATATCAGCATCTTCGCAGGCCTTAAGCAGCTCTTCAATGGTTTGAGGCCGCACTGCATTATATACTTTAGGGCGATTGAAGGTAATTCGGGCAACCCCATCCTTTTTGTCGTAAAGAATATCTTCGAATTCCATAGCATTCTCCTCTAACATTACCATGGAAGATTCATTCCGTATTCAGACCACCGTTTTTGCACCATTTCCATGGTTTTATCGTCGACCCGGGCAACGGGTGCAAATTTCTCCCCAAACCACTTATCGCTTCGGGGCCAGTCAACCGGCTTGGTGCAATCAAAAAGCACCCGCCATCCCTTGTTGATGGCTACCCGGGTGCGCTGGTCGGGATGGGTTCGGGGATCAAGCGGACTGATGTTATGGGGGAAGGCGTGGATATCCCGCTGGTAGTCACACCGGTAAGCAAAGCCCCACATGACCTGCCTAAGGTCATAAATATCAATGTCCTTGTCAAATACCCAGACATTGTTTCCTACCATAAAGGAGAGGGGAAGGCTCCATATCCCACAGGCCACGTGGGAGACTTGTCCCAAATAAGAGTTGTCAATCTGAACAAACACATTGGCCCACCCGGTGCTCGGATCAACATTTACCCCGGTAACCCCAGGCATGCGCTCATCCAACCGGTCCCAGACTATGGCGCTGTGGTTTACTGACTCGATCCGGTGGTCTTCATTGATGGGAACACCTTCCAAAGTACCTTGGAGGATAGGGTCGTTGCGATGGGTAATGCAGTTTACGGTAAATACCGGCTTCTTATCCTTCTCGCCGGTATAATAACCAGTATATTCTCCAAATGGTCCTTCCAGTTTGAATTCATCAAAATTGGTGCAAACTTCTCCCTCCAACACCAGTTCGCAGGTGGCAGGAACCAACAGATCATTGGTCTCGCACTTTACCAATTCCACCGGAGCCTGGCGAAGAGCGCCCATTATATCGTACTCGCAGACCTCGGGGGGTTGAGGTGAACATGCCACTGCGGGAAGCACTGGATCCCAACAGTTTATCATGGCAATGGGCATTGGTTTTCCCATCTTTCGGTATTTACGCCAGTGCAGCCACACGTGCTGTCCGGTGGGGATACTTATGCCACTGTGTCGCTTATCGTGGATCATGCGACGGTAAAGACCGATATTAATCCACCCCGTATCCGGATCGCGAGTCACCACACCGTCGAATGTTCCCATATAGCGTCCGCCGTCTCGATGATGCCATTTGGGAACCGGTAAAGCGGTGAGATCAATGTCATCGCCTTTGAGGATATTTTCCTTCACCGGACCGGCTTTTACCTCTTTTGGCTTAAGCGGATTTTTTACCCGCTCGCGATAAATTTTAATGAGTTCTGAATAAGGGGTTTTTTTGTCTACTCCCAGCATGAGGGCGATACGGGGTAGGTTGCTATAGAGGCAGTGAAAAATTTCGTGCAGAACGTCTTTTCATGGTCCTTGATATTTTCAAACAGCAGTGCCGGGCCTTCCCGGTCAAAGACAGCCTGGGTAATCCCTCCGATCTCAAGATCCCAGTCTACAGTGGTTTTGATCCGGGATAGTTCGCCTTCTTTCTCTAAGGTATCAATCCACTCTCTTGCATCCCTATAAGCCATAATGACATCCTCCTTTAACCTGAAACCATGTTTTCAATACGTGGTCCATTTGCCTTTTAAAAGTTCAGCGGCAATTAAATTTTTCTGAATCTGAACGGTACCTCCCCCTAAGGCTGGAAACCGGACATCCCGATACATCCGGGCTATGGGGTATTCCTCCATATACCCGTATCCTCCATGAACCTGAAGCGCCTGATTGGTCACTTCTATGGCCATTTCGTTACAGAAAGCTTTAGCCATCGCTGTTTCCATGAGATTGGGAAGCCCCCCCTCAGCATTCGTTGCCGCGCGATAAAGAAGAAGTCGCCCGGCCTCGATGCGGGTCGCCATATCGGCCAGCATCCACCTGATCCCCTGAAAATTTGAAATTGGTTGCCCAAACTGGATCCGCTCTTCGGAATACCGGAGAGCCTCATTAAAAGCCCCCTGCGCCACACCTAAGGAAAGAGCTGCATTTCCGCACCGTTCAGCATTGAAT
>JAZDOO010000227.1:0-5983 GCA_043798555.1 Pseudomonadota bacterium
AACGTTCTTCATGCTCTCGAAGTGTTCAGTAAGTTTCTTCCAACCCTTGGTGGTAGCGGGATTGATTTTTTTCAACATTTCAAGCCCTCCCTTTAAACTTTACGGTATGAAAAACTTATCAGCACACTTTCATCACGTTTATTGTCCCATGCAAGGAGTGGGAGAAAAATCCTCTCCTTCAGGCGAAGGCGACTTCACTTGCCCTCCAGCGATCGCTGTATAATCTGCTGGGCCTGTTCCACAATGGCTTCGAGATGGGCCTCGCTCTTAAAGCTCTCTGCGTAGAGCTTGTAAATGTTCTCAGTCCCGGATGGACGCGCGGCAAACCACCCGCTTTTTGTGACTACTTTGAGTCCACCAATAGCAGCGTTGTTTCCAGGGGCACGCGTGAGCTTTGCGATAATCGTTTCACCCGCAAGCTCGTTCGCTGTCACCACTTCGGGTGTCAGCCCCTTAAATGCATTCTTTTGTTCCGGCGTTGCTGGTGCATCAACCCGGATATAGTACGGTTTCCCTAGTCGAGAGGCGATTTCCTGAAAATGTTCGCCGGGATCTTTCCCGGTTCTGGCAGTAATTTCCGCCGCGAGTAAGCCGAAGATGAGGCCGTCTTTGTCGGTGGTCCAGACAGTTCCATCTTTGCGGAGAAAACTTCCCCCGGCACTTTCTTCACCCCCAAAGCAGTAGGAACCGTCAAATAATCCCGGGGCAAACCATTTAAAGCCCACCGGGACTTCCGACAACGTGCGACCAAGTTCCAGCACCACACGGTCAATGAGACTGCTGCTCACGAGCGTCTTACCCACCGCTGACGTTGTTGTCCACCCGGGCCGATGGGTGAGCAGGTAGCGAATGGCTACCGCCAAATAGTGATTGGGGTTCATGAGGCCTACGGAGGGGGTGACGATGCCGTGCCGGTCTGCATCGGTGTCATTCCCAAAGGCAATGTCAAACTGATCCTTGAGCTTTACCAGCCCGGCCATGGCATAGGGGCTGGAACAATCCATCCGAATCTTGCCGTCGTGGTCCACGGTCATAAAACGAAACGTTGGGTCCACATTCGGATTAACCACGGTTAACTCAATCCCGAAATGATGTTTAACCGGCCCCCAATAACCAACCGACGCACCCCCGAGGGGATCAATACCCACCTTTACTCCGGCGGAGCGAATAGCTTCCATATCAATAACATCCGCCAGATCTTTCACATAGGGGAGGATAAAATCTTCCTCGTGAGTGGTAGTAGCCTTGAAGGCGGAATAATAAGGCACCCGCTTTACGTCCCGGTTGCCGGACCGGAGCAGAACATTAGCACGATCCTGAATCCATCCGGTTACGTCGGTATCGGCAGGGCCTCCATTGGGTGGGTTGTATTTGAAGCCTCCATCAGCCGGAGGATTGTGAGACGGAGTAATCACAATGCCGTCCGCCAAGTTCTCCTGCCGTCTCCGGTTGTAAACGAGGATAGCTCTTGAAATAGCTGGCGTGGGGGTTACGCCGTAATCGCGTTGGATAACGGTCTCGAAGCCGTTGGCAGTCAAGACTTCCAGAGCGGTCCGCTCGGCTGGTGCCGATACCGCATGGGTGTCCTTCCCCATAAAGAGCGGACCAGTAATGCCCTTGTTTCGCCGATAGTCGCAAATGGCCTGGGTGATTGCCAGGATGTGTGCCTCAGTGAAGGTGCCATCCAGAGGAGTGCCACGGTGTCCGCTGGTCTCGAAGCTAACCAGTTGGCCCGGATCATCGAAATCTGGTTGGCGGTCATAGTAAGCTTTTTCCAGCTTGCTTACATCAATCAACAGTTCTGACGGAGCAGTTTTTCCGGCGAGTGGATGGATATTGTTATGCATCGCTTACCTCTTCCCAAAGTTCAGTCTTCCACACTACTATGCGATGAAAGTTCGATCGATCGGTAACGTATTGAAAAGATGCCCTATTATATTAAAAGACGGTTATGAGTGTCAAGTTTGGGTTTGATTTGGTAAACTTTCAATTATTGCTTTTTGATATACTTATGGATATAATATCCAAAAATAAATGAGATTGCTATATAATTTGAGTACCTGATCAGTCCAATCTTGGAGGTGTGTGATGAATTCCTGGCCGAAACAACCCATCATTTATGAAATTAACACGTGGGTTTGGTTGCAGGAACTGAGCTACAAATATAACCATCCGATTACCTTGGGAACCGTCCCGCCTGGGGAATGGGATACCATCGCCTCTCTGGGGGTGGATGCGGTGTGGTTGATGGGAGTTTGGGAGCGGAGTCCTTCAGGTATCCGGATCTCCCGGGAGCATCCGGGTTTGCAAGAGGAATACCGAAGGGTCTTGCCCGACATTTCACCGGAAGACGTAGTTGGATCCCCTTACTGTGTCCACCGCTATGTAGTGGATGAACACCTCGGCGGGCCAGAAGGAATGGTTAAAGCCCGAGAGATGCTCGCGCAACGGGGTATCCGCCTGATTCTCGATTTTGTACCGAATCATGTAGCATTAGATCACCCCTGGGTCTTCGATCACCCGGAATACTTCATTCAGGGGGATACCGATGACCTGAAAAGGGCTCCCGGAGAATTTTTTCAGGTTGCGGGGAGGGTCATTGCTTACGGGCGCGATCCTTTCTTTCCCCCCTGGACCGACACAGCTCAGCTCAACGCCTTTCACCCCGGGCTGCGACAGGCTGCGATTGAAACAGTTTGTGCTATTGCCGACCAATGTGACGGCATGCGGTGTGATATGGCCATGTTGCTCGTCAATTCTATTTTCGAAATAACCTGGGGACCCCGTGCCGGAGCCCGCCCGACGTTCGAGTTCTGGTGGGAGGTATTAAAAGCGGTACGCGAACAACACCCCGGCATCCTCTTCATGGCTGAGGCTTACTGGGACCAGGAGTGGGAATTGCAACAGCAGGGCTTTGACTTGTGTTACGACAAGCGACTCTACGATCGTCTCGTACATGAGACTGCAGAAACTGTCCGGCTTCACCTTCTGGCTGATCTGACCTACCAGGATAAGCTCGTCCGTTTCATTGAGAACCACGATGAACCTCGTGCGGCGGTGACCTTTTCCTCCCGGAAATTACGCGCTGCAGCCGTGGCGATTGCTACGTTGCCGGGAGCAAAACTTTTCCATGAAGGCCAATTCGAAGGCCGAAAGGTAAAGCTTCCGGTACAATTGGGCCGGCGCCCGGTTGAGCCGATTGACCTGGATCTCCAGGCATTTTACCGCACGCTTTTGAAAGCGGTCACCGGGGCTGGATTCCGGGATGGCGAGTGGCGGCTTTGTGAGCGAAGCGGATGGCCGGACAACGCAAGTTATCATAACCTGTTAGCCTGGTGCTGGCGTGAGGGCAAGGAACGATATCTGATGGTAATAAACCTTTCTGATGGTAGGTCTCAGGGGTGCATTCGGGTACCCTGGGATGAACTGGCGGGACAGTCATGGCAGCTCATTGATTCTTTGACCGGGGACGTTTACGGGCGGGATGGCAATGAGATGCGTGATACCGGATTGTACGTGGATTTGGAAGGTGGTAAGTTCCATTTCCTGAAATTATTAAGGTAGGCGCATGTTCTCTCACGTAATCCCAAGCTAACTTACTGGTTTTCCACCTGACGATTCATGAATGACTAATATGTTTGGAGGATATGACGATGCAAGCAACAATGCTCAGGCTAATCCTGCTTCCACTCATTGTTCTGGGCTACCTGTCTGCGAGTCAGGCACAGCAACCAGCACTCTTTCCGTCTCCGCTGCCAGCGGCTTCAACGCCCTCTGATCCTTTAAAACGCGAAACACCCCGCAGTACCACCCTCGGTTTTATCGAGGCAGCGCATGCTGAGAATTACCAATTGGCAGCCAGGTATTTTCAGACAACGGCAAAGCGCACCCCGAGAAAACACGATGAAGAGCTCGCCCAACAGCTCATGACCATCATGGATCGCAAATTTATTGGCAACCTGTATTCCATCAGTAGCGATCCTGAAGGTGAGCTGAATGATGGCCTGCTCCCGAATCTCGAGAAGGCCGGTGAAATTAAAATTGGTAAAAAGAGGGTGGATCTCATCCTCGTTCAGATGCCGAGCACGGAAGCTGGTAAAATCTGGCTCATCTCTTCCGAGACCCTGCAGCACATTCCGGGCATTTACAAGCTTATTCAGTTTTCGGAATTTGAAAAAAGACTGCCAAAAGTGCTGGTGAAATATCATCTCCTAACCATGCCTTTGTGGCAGTGGATTGCCGTCATCCTGCTTTATCCGGTAGCACTTGGAGCGGCGTGGTTCATAATGCTGCTTTTGCGACTCTTGTTCCGGCTGGTGGCGCGTTTGCGGGGAAAGACAACGGAAAGGAGGTTTTCCCTTACTGCAATCAGTCCGGTAACACTGCTGTTCATGCTCTTTCTGCACTACCTTTTGGTCAATATGCTTGGCGCACCGATCATGTATCGTCAATACTACACCCAGTTTGTGATTGTTCTCGCTGCCATTGTGATTTTCTGGCTGTTTCTCCGGGCAACTGATTTCCTGGCAGAAGGAATTGGAGTGCGTCTGGAACGCGCGGGTCAAATGGCAGCACGTTCCCTGCTTATGCTTGGCCGGCGTGTTTTTAAGGCCCTGCTTTTTATTGTCATGGTGCTTTTCGTCCTTCGGTCGTCTGGTGTTGATGTCAGCGCAGTGCTCGCTGGAATAGGTATTGGCGGCCTTGTTCTCGGTTTTGGTGCGCAAAAAACGATAGAAAATTTGTTTGGCGGTATTTCACTGCTGACTGACAGGGTTCTCCACGTAGGAGACTTTTGCAAGGTGGGGGATCAACTGGGAACCGTGGAAGACATCGGACTCCGGTCCACGCGGATTCGAAGAGTTGACCGAACGCTGGTCTTGATTCCCAATGGGAGCGTGGCGACAGCGAGTCTTGAAAATTACAGCAAACGCGATAAGATCCTGTTTAAATCAATGATCGGACTCCGTTACGAAACGTCGGCGGACCAGCTTCGCTATCTGCTGGCAGAAATCAGACAGTTGCTTTACCAGCACTCCAAGGTTGAATCTTCTACTGCCCGGGTCCGGTTGGTTCAGTTTGGAGCCTCATCTATTGACCTGGAAGCTTTTGCCTATATACCAACTCCCATTTCCCAATCACGATCCTGACGTGATTGCTCAGTTGGATAACACCTTAGAGTACCCGCCGCTGGCATCCGTCTTGCGGAAGGAGAAATAAAGCAGCCGATCAAAAAAAGTTGTTTATTAACCGTGCTCGTCTTTGAAAATGGACGTCAAACCAAAAAAATTGAGTTGACAGCGGAAGAAGAAACCGTTATAAGTAATTGTAATATTTTAAAATAACTTCTGCGGGCGATTAGCTCAGCCTGGATAGAGCGTTGGCCTCCGGAGCCAAAGGTCATGGGTTCGAATCCCATATCGCCCTTCAATAATATCAACAGGTTATAAACTTCTTGCCGTATCCTCTCTTAGCTGCTCTCTTTAATTCCCCACCTGTTCCCCCAGATATTTATTGAAAATCATGATAATTCCCTTCTTCGCACGGCAGGTGCTCTTGGTCAAGATATCATACTCTCCAAACAAAAATCACAATTAATTACTGGAACTTGGATATTTTTACCAACTCTGGCATTTCATTAATTCCCCAGCACCCTCCCCGATGGCGATAAGGGATTTCAGCCCGCAGGTCTGCAACGGAAAGTTTCTGTTGGTTTGGAAAAGGGAAGGTGGTCTCTTGCACGTTAGCGGTTTTCGAGGAGAAGGCGAAGCAGGTTTAGTCTATAGAGTCTTCCACCCCCTAAAACAAAATTCCTTGACTATTCAACATATTAAGGATATTTTGAAAGGAACTGTTATTATTTGGGGCCATGAGTTTCGATTTTCATACTGGGTTCCCTTTCGCCTTTAACGTTAAAACTCTAACCTTTATTTCAGCCCTTGTCCTTGCGTCTTTCACCCTTATTGGGAATCCTAAAATTCGTTAA
>JAZDOO010000247.1:0-12526 GCA_043798555.1 Pseudomonadota bacterium
GAGATGCTGGAGCCGGAGGATAGCGTATGTGAACAATAACCCGACAAGGCTGAATGCGAGCATGGACACGGTGTACTGCTTCCAATCCTGCTCCTTTTTCGGGTCCAAACCGAAAAGACGATACAACAACCGTTCGACCGGCTTTAAGACAAAATCGAGAAAGGTCTTTCCTTCGACATCCAGAACACGGACCAGGTAGAGACCCACTGGTTTGGTGAGAAGCAGAAGGATGAAGATATAAAGTGCCAGTTGAATCCATCCAAAAAGATCCATAAATTTACACCTCTATTTAGAACTTCTCAGGTCGAAGGACTACGAAGATTAAATAGACGATCAGAATCAGTTCAATGATGATTCCGAATAGATCATTCATTTTCAAAGCCTCTCACAACCACGGGCATACAAAACACATAGCCCAAAAAAGACGATTGGGATTAAGATGTAAACAATATCAATCACGAATGACTCTCCTCCTTCGAAATTTGATCAGCCCTTTTGAGAGTAAAGGTGAATGTGCTGCCCTTTCCCTCATAGCTTTCCACGCCGACCGTTTCCCCATGGGCTTCCACGATCTCTTTAACGATGGCAAGCCCAAGTCCTGCTCCTGTCTCTGTTACTTGATCGGGAACCCGGAAGAATTGTTCGAAGATTCTAGGAAGATACTTGCTATGGATGCCTTTTCCTGTATCCGAAATGAAAAAGTGAACCAACTTCTCCTCAGCCTTGGCAGAAATGGTAACCTTTCCTCCGGGCGGCGTATATTTGAGCGCATTCGAGATCAGGTTGCCAAAGACGTGGCCGATTCGTGTCATATCGGCCCAAACATCGGGCAAATCTCCTGGTATCTCAACGCTTAGAGTCACTCCCTGGTCCTGGGCAGCCCCCTGGAAGGGTTCTATGGCTTCTAAAACCATCGAATGAGGGGAAACTATACGAAATTCCATCTGAACTCTCCCGGATTCGATTCGACTTATATCCAACAGGTTATTGAGGATACTGTGGAGCCTGTCACTGTCTTCCCTGGCCGCCAACAAAAGCTCGACCTGCTTCTCTGTAAGGTGTCCTACCTTTTCTTCCAGTAGCAGGTGGATTGCCATGCGAATGGAGGTGAGAGGGGTTTTCAGCTGATGCGATACCGTTGAAATCACTCCTTTCTTTATCTCATCCTGCTGTCGGAGCTGAGTGACATCCTGAAAGGTCAGTATCACTCCGGTCGGTTGCCTCTCGTTGTCCAGGATAGACACTGCCACCGGACGAAAGTATCGCTCCTCTCCTCTGACAAAATGTTGAATAACCTTTTGATTGCCTTGTTCCTGCGCCTTGCGGCCATCTCTGAGAGCCTCATTATACAGGTCAGCCATCCATCCAAAAGGCAAATCAAAAATTGAGGTGTTGGGCCTGAGCCCAAAGACATTTCTGGCCGCTTCCGTTGCGACCTCCACCTTCCCCTCAAGGTCAATGACCGCTACTGCATCAGGGAGGCTGTCAAATGCCTGCTGTGTTGCGCGCTGGATTCGAACCAGTTTGGCTTGATCGGAGCGGCGGAATTCCCGAAGGCTTGCCGCCATTGCATTAAAAGCTTCAGACAGGTGTCCAATCTCATCCCGGGAGCTGCTTTGTACAACAAGGTCAAGATTCCCTCGCCTGATCTCATCTGCGGATTTAATAAGGCGATTGATTGGACGAAGGATCCATTTCCCCATAAAAAATAGAAACCCAATGGCAACAATCGTCCCAACGAACAGAAGAATGTACATCCGCTTTCGGGCAGCAGCTGCGCCAGCGCGCGCCAGATCATTCGCATCAATCATATTTTGCTGATTCGTTTGGAGGATATCGTCAGCCGTGTCCTTAATCTGCTGAAACAATGGGAGAAGATGAGTGAAGTAAGTATTTCGCCGAAAAGCTAGTGGCACATTTGGGTCGTCCACACTCTTAAGCGTTGTCTTATACTGCTTATAGAGTCCCTGAAGAAGGACTGCCTTTTCGCCTTCTCCCGGAAGAGTGATGTTATTCAACTCAACCTGAAGTGCCTTCTCAAAAGCCAGTTCATTCTTGCCGATAAGTTCCTGTCCTTTTTCTGTATATCCCAGAAGCGTAAAAAGTATCCCACTATCCATACGTTCAAGGGCTTCTTTCATTTCCTGACAGGCAATGACACTCCGGTAGTTTTCCCGTAGGATCACATTGATTGACTCTCCCAGTTTGGTGAGATGCAAGATGCTCTGAATACCGATAACCAGGATAATTACCAATAGCCCGCCAAATCCCAGGGATAACTTTTGGCGAAGTCCTAACATTTCCTTTTTCCTCCTTTGTTTATTTAAGCAAACGATATGCCAAAAGGTCTTTGTCATAACTTATTGAAAACTAAGGATGTTTTATCAATAAACAGGTATGACGTATTGCATTTCTCAAGAAACAGGAGCAAAACCCATTGAAAATTGCAAGGTAGTTTCAGGAAAGAAGTTGAGGGAAATAATGAGTCGTCGGGTTTTCAGATCCCGTACTTCTTGCGGCGACGCCAGAGGGTGGCCTGATCAATCCCAAGTATGTCTGCGGCTTCTTGTAACGATTTGGTAGTTGCAAGAATCCGTCGGATGTGCTGTTCCTCAATTTTTTCGATTGTGACCGGGTCGCCTATATTGGTGGTCGAATCGCTCGGCAGCAAATTTGTGGGGAGATACTCGACCCCGACACGATCGGTCTGAGAAAGGATGGCAGCACGTTCAACAACGTTGCTTAACTCTCTCACGTTGCCCGGCCAGGGGTATTGTCTGAGTGCCTGCAGCGCCTCTTGAGTGAAACCAATGAAGAACCGATGGTTATTTCGGCCATAAAATGCCAACAATTTATCTGCAAGCATAACCACATCATCAGGGCGCTCGCGCAACGGAGGAATTTCAATCTGGATTACATTAAGCCGATAAAAGAGGTCTTCCCGAAACCTTCCTTCCTTGACCGCCTTCTCCAAATTCACGTTGGTTGCCGTAATGATGCGCACATTGGCTTTGCGTGTCGAATAATCACCAACCCGTTCATATTCCCTGTCCTGGACGAAACGCAAAAGTTTCGGTTGAAGGGAAAGAGACAAATCTCCGATCTCGTCCAGAAAAAGCGTGCCCCCTTCACAGGCTGCAATGCGGCCGGGGTTGTCACGAATGGCTCCGGTGAATGCTCCCTTGATATGTCCAAAAAGTTCGCTTTCCAACAGCTCAGAGGAGAAGGAGGGACAGGAAACAATGCTCATAGGCTTGTTGGCCCGGTTACTCCAGGAGTGAATGGCTCGCGCGAGAACAGTTTTGCCGGTTCCGCTTTCTCCCCGAAGAAGAATTGTGGCGTCGGATGGCGTCACCTGGCGCGCCAGGTTCACGGCGCGCTGCATAACCGGACTGGTACTCGAAAAATCAATTTCGGGATGTGATCGTCCCAGATCTTCCTGCAGTGCTGCAACCCTCTGTTCAAGTGTTCGCATTTCGAACAGTTTGTGAACCGACAGCTTTACCTGGGCGGGCGTGAACGGCTTCGGAATGTAATCGGTTGCTCCCCGCCGCATGGCCTCGACAGCCGTGTCGATGGAAGCGTAGGCGGTGATAACAATGATTTTGAGCCAGGGCGTTGCGGCGAGTAAAGCAGGAATCAAATCAAGTCCGTCGTCCATACCAAGTCGCAGGTCCACAAATGCAAGTTCAAAAGACCTCCGTGATGCCTCCGCTAAAGCATCCTGAAAGTTGCTCACGGCAATGACTTTGTGGCCTTCTGTTTCAAGGCAAACCGATAAGGTCTTGCGGATGTTGACCTCGTCATCCACCACAATAATATTTAAGGATTGGCTTGTTGTTAGTTCGATCCTGGGTCTCCTTTTGCCGATCTACCTTCAGTTAAAGGATACTGAATTAACAATAGAAAATCAATCACCCCTTCTCGAAAATCTCCACCTCTAATTTACATTTAAGGATTTTTTCTCGCTAATTTTCAGTGTATTGAAAAATAGTCTTGACTATTTTTCATTTTAGTGAATAATAAACAGTATGGAGACCAGAGGACTTTATGTAAAGATCTGGAATGAACTTGCCCGAGACAAGAGCATGATATTTCTTACCGGGCCGCGTCAATCGGGCAAGACAACACTTGCGCATCTTATTTCCCATTCTTTTGCTAATAAGCTTTATTTTAACTGGGATATTGCTTATCACCGGACCCGGCTTATGAAAAACCCAACTTTTTTCGAAGAAATCGAACGCAAAGATTCATCAACACCCCTTATAGTATTTGATGAAATCCATAAATACCACGACTGGAAAAACTACCTCAAAGGCGTCTATGACCAGTTTCACGACCGCTACCAATTTCTTGTTTCAGGGAGCGGGCGGCTGGATGTCTATCAAAAAGGGGGGGACTCTTTGGCAGGACGTTATTTTCTTTTCCATTTATGGCCTTTTACCATTGCCGAGCTGGGATGCCGTAACCCAACGATGGAAGAGTTTTTGAGTGATCCCCTACGAATCAGTATGGATCGGAGCGATGAACTTAAAGAAAAATGGGAGCGGCTCTCTACCTTCAGTGGTTTTCCGGAACCATATTTGGCCAATCGCATGACCACCTACCGTCGCTGGTCAAACACATATTCTCAGCAGTTAATCCGCGAGGATATCCGCGACCTGACTGGCATCAAATCTGTGGGAGATATGGAGACGCTGTATTTCTTGTTGCCCACTAAGGTGGGCAGTCCTATTTCTGTTCCCTCCTTTGCGCGTGATCTGCGAGTCTCCTATAATTCAGTTCGAAGCTGGTTATCAGTTTTTGAGCGGTTCTTTCTGATTTTCAGCATTCCGCCATGGACTTCCCGAATTGCGCGGGCAATTCAAAAGGAACGTAAGGTCTATTTATGGGATGCTCCTCGAATCGAGGAGCCAGCGGCCAGGTTTGAAAACATGGTGGCCCTGGAGTTGTGGCGCGCGGTTACTGCCTGGAATGATAGGGGCTATGGCCTCTTTTCTCTCCACTTTATTAAAAACAAAGAACAGCAAGAAGTTGACTTCTTGATCGCCAATGGGCATAAGCCAGTTCTCCTAATAGAGGCGAAACTATCGGATACGCAGCCGTCCCTCGCGCTTAAAAAATTTCAAAGCGCCGTGAAAATACCAGCACTTCAACTTACCAACGAAGGCGAAGGCTACCGAATGCTCTCAAACGGCGACCAAGCGATTCTGGTCGCTCCTGCCCACCAGTGGCTTTCTCAGTTACCCTAATTTCTCAGGTATATTGACAAAAAAATATCGGTTTGGAATATAATGCAAATCATGAATGATAATCATTCAGAAATTCTATCCGTGCCCTAGTGGTGGACATGGAGATGAAAAGGGATGACTAATGCGCACCGCTGTCATAGATGTTGGAACGAACACGGTTAGACTTTTGGTGGCAGATTATAAGGGAGCAAAGAACTTCACCCCGGTTTTTCGCCAGGAACTCATAACCCGTCTCGGAGAAGGTTTTTCTATAAAAGGGGTCATGTCCGGTAATGCCATAGAGAGAACCCTTGGGGCCCTTTCTGATTTTAAAAAGGCGATAACCGAATTTGGGGTTGATAAAACGATTGCGGTAGCTACGAGTGTGGTCCGGGAGGCGGAAAATGGCAAGGACTTTATTGAAAAAGTCCGGGCGGAAACCGGGATTGAGATTATCTCCATTTCCGGCAAAACTGAGGCTAAACTTGCGTGTCAGGGAGCGTTGCTTCCAGTTGACTGTGAGTATGATCAGGCTTTTATCTTTGATATTGGAGGAGGGAGCACGGAATTTATTCTCACTCAAGGAACCGAGCTTCTAAGCGTGGAAAGTATAAACCTTGGGGTGGTCCATTTGGCGGAACAGTACCTCCATACCGATCCCCCTCAGCACCATGAATTAGCTGCCATAGAAAAAACCATCCATTCCAAAATTGAGAACGTAAGGGAGCGCTTCCAAACTGCCGCCCTTTATCCCTTTGAACCAGGGGCTAAGATTATTCTTATAGGAATAGCCGGGACACCCACAACCTTAGCAGCGATAGATTTGAAACTCGTTGACTATGACCGAGCGAAAGTAACTAATCACCTGCTGAAGAGAAAACGGATTGACGAAATATTGCAAGAATTAGTAGGGAAACGTGCAGCAGAACGCCTCTTAATGCCAGGACTCCAAAAAGGGCGTGAGGATCTCATCATTCCTGGTACACTCATTGTTAGCGCTCTTATGGACATCTTTGGGTTTTCGACTTTTAGGGTAATTGATTCAGGTATATTGGAAGGGATACTCTTATCTATTCCTCTCCTGGAGCATCAATTCCATGTTTTTCCAGGCGATAACGAAGAGAACGGAAGGAAATATTGAGAAGTTCAGCCGCTTTTTTCTTAACCCCTTGACTTCTTTCCAAGGCTTTCAACAATAAACTCTTTTCAAGCCTATTTATAATTTCATCCAAATCTATTCCCTCAGAGGGAAGCTCCATATCCATGGGGCTGGTCTCTTTTTGGCCTTGTTTATAGGTAGCCAGGGCTAAACTCTCCGGGAGAATAATGTTGGATGTTTCTAAGGCTACACTTCTTTCGATAATATTTTCCAATTCCCTAACATTTCCGGGAAAATGGTAGTTTTTCAAGGTCTCAAGCGCATAGGTCGAAATTTGTTTGATTTCTTTTCCCATGTCTCGGGAATATTTTTCTAAAAAATATCGGGCCAATAGAGAGATGTCCATTTTGCGCTCACGAAGGGGGGAGATTCGGACTTGAATAACATTGAGGCGGTAGTAGAGGTCTTCCCGAAATTTTCCCTCAATAACTTTTTGCTCCAAATCTTGATTGGTGGCAGAGATAATGCGAACGTCCACGTTCACCTCACAAGTATCACCCACAGGGGTAAATGCTTTATCCTGGACGACGCGAAGGATCTTCACCTGGAGCGGAAGCGGGAGCTCTCCAACCTCGTCTAAGAAGATTGTTCCCTTTGCTGCGGCCTCAAAAAGACCCATTTTAGTGGCAGTGGCACCGGTAAAGGAGCCTTTTTTGTGTCCAAACAGCTCGCTTTCCAATAGATTTTCAGGAATTCCTCCACAATTTATCGTTACAAAAGGGTTATCTCTTCTGTTACTCCGCCGATGAATTGCGCGGGCAACCAGCTCTTTACCAGTTCCACTCTCTCCAATAATAAGAACATTGCTTTTGGCACTGGCAGCCCGGGGAATCAAGGCGAAGACCTTCTTCATTTCAGGACTTCTGCTGATGATATTATCGAAACGGTCCTCCTCCAAAAGTTCTTCATCAGTTAAGTCTTTTTGTGCCAATTCACGTTTTCGGAGGGCATTTTTTAACAGCAACTTTAACTCTTTTACATCAAAGGGCTTGGGGATATAATCGAATGCCTCTTCTCTCATGGCTTCCACGGCAGATTCTAAAGAACCATAGGCAGTGATCATGATGACAATCGTTTCCGGATGGACCCTTTTTATTTCTCTCAGAACCGTATGGCCATCTTTCCCCGGCATTCGAATATCAACCAGCACAATATCAAACACCTGCCTCTCGCATAACGCAATCGCCTCTTCACCATTTGAGGCCAAGGTTACTGCATAGCCCTCCTTTTTGAGGGTAAATTCGAGGACCTCCCTTATACCTTTTTCATCATCTACTACAAGAACTGAGTACATTATGCAATTAAGTTTTAAGGGTGGACTTGGGAGACGTTATACTGCTATAGTATTCTTGAAGTTTTTTTATCTTCTTTCGGAAAAGGGGGAGCTGCTTTTCCTGCTGAAATTCCGCCAAGGCTTCCTCAATCGTGGTAAGGTAAGGGATGGATTTGGAAATCGCTGCCCTTCGAATAATAAAGCTATCGCTTACCGCATTCTCGTTTTTTCTTTCCACGACGTTAAGAATTAAGGCTACCTTTTCTTTCTCAATATAGTCAATAATATTCTTCTTTTTTACCCCTTCTGAGATTAGAGGAATGATTTCTTTCACCTTTATCCCATACTCATTGAGAAACTCTGCTGTTCCTTTGGTTGCCAGGATTTGGGGTTTACTCTGGGATAGCATGCGAACTAAAGAGATAAGTTTGTCGTTCCGGTATTTATAATCAACACTTACAAAAATCGTTGCTGCGGTGGATCTCTCTAAGCGCTCCCGCAGTGTTTCTTCTTCAGCAACCAGCCCTCGCTGTCTCATGAGCGACTCAATGGCATTGACTGCGGCGGCAGCGGCGGATATGGTTGTGAAGCAAGGGATTTTATGGATAATTGCCTGCTGCCGGATAAGGTAGTTATCACTTAAAGGACCTTTCCCCATCGGGGTATTGATGATTAAATCTACCTCTAACCGGGTAATTCGATCCACCACATTTCCCCGTCCCTTTTCCCCCACCTTTCCAATAACTTCAGCTACGGGAATTCCATGTTTGCGTAATGCCTTTGCTGTTCCTTCAGTGGCAACAATCCTGAATCCCAGTTCATGAAGTTTTTTAGCGATAAAAACAATGACTCGTTTGTCTTTATTTTTAACACTGATAAAGACCGTCCCCCCAAACCTCTTCCCCAGAGGGAGCTCTTGACCGGTCCCGGTTTGCGCTTTGCTAAAGGCGATCCCAAAGTCATCATCAATTCCCATAACTTCTCCCGTTGACCTCATCTCCGGGCCTAACACCGAATCTACCCCAGGAAACTTATTAAAAGGAAATACCGATCCTTTAACCGCTACATGGTGAACTTCAATTTCCTGAGTGATACCCAACTCTTCCAGAGGGTGACCTACCATTACTAACGCGGCAACTTTAGCCCAAGGAATTCCGGTTGCTTTACTTACAAAAGGAATCGTTCGAGACGCCCTGGGGTTAACTTCCAGTACAAGTACGCGGTCATTTTTAATAGCGTATTGGACATTCATAAGGCCACAAACCTTAAGTTCCCTCCCTAAAGCATAGGTATTTTCCTTGATGATGGAGATGAGGTCTTCACTGAGTGTATAAGGGGGTAACACACATGAACTATCTCCTGAGTGCACTCCAGCTTCTTCTATGTGCTCCATAATCCCAGCCACAATCACTTTTTCGCCATCGGCCACTGCATCCACATCTACTTCAACCGCATCTTCTAAATACTTATCTATAAGAACCGGGCGCTCCATGGAAACCTTGACTGCTTCATCCATATACGCTTTGAGGGATTCTTCATCGTAAACAATTGCCATTGATCTCCCTCCGAGAACATAAGAGGGCCTTACTACCACAGGATAGACAATCTCCTGAGCAATTTTTTGGGCCTGATTGTAGGAGCGGGCGCATCCGTTCTTTGGCTGTTCCAACCCTAACTTTCGGATGATGGCATTAAACCGCTCCCGGTCCTCAGCGATATCAATGTTTTCGGGATCAGTGCCTAAAATCGGAACCCCCTGCTCTTTCAGGGGAAGCGCCAAATTGAGAGGAGTCTGCCCACCAAATTGCACAATCACTCCCACCGGTTTTTCTCGATCAACAATGTTTAAGACATCCTCTCTGGTTAAGGGTTCGAAATAGAGGCGATCAGAAATATCATAATCAGTGGAGACGGTTTCGGGATTGCAGTTTACCATGATGACCTCATAACCTTCCCCTTTCAAAGCTAAGGCAGCATGAACGCAACAGTAATCAAATTCAATCCCTTGCCCGATTCGATTGGGTCCTCCTCCTAAAATCATGATTTTGGGCTTCTGAGAAGGTTTAACTTCATCCTCAATTTCGTAGGTGGAGTAATAGTAAGGGGTATACGCTTCAAATTCGGCGGAGCAGGTATCTACGAGTTTGAACACTGCCTCAACCCCAAGGGATTTTCGATAATTTCTGAAAGTAATTTCATCAGTTTTAAGTATTCCAGCCAACATTATGTCACTGAACCCAAACTGCTTTGCTTTGCGGATAAGGTGAAGAGGGATCGTTTGCAGCGTCTCTTTTTCTAACCCTTTTTCTAAATCTATTATTTGCCTGAGGTTGAATAAAAACCAAGGGTCAATTTTGGTTAATTCATGAATTGCTTCAAGGGACATTCCAGCCCGCAGAGCTTGACCAATATAAAAAATCCGCTCCCAATTGGGCAACCTCAACTTTTCCCGAATACTCTTCAAAGAGTGTTTTTTATTGCCAGCTTTATCAACGGAAAGGTGCACTAAGGACTTTTTTTCCGGGTTTCCTAAACCGGAGTATCCAACTTCCAGAGACCGGATTGCTTTTTGGAGCGATTCTTTGAAGGTACGTCCAATCGCCATCACTTCTCCCACTGATTTCATTTGGGTATTCAGGGTCTGATCAGTCTCTGGAAATTTATCAAATGCCCAGCGGGGAATTTTGGTTACTACGTAATCTATTACCGGCTCAAATGAGGCTTTGGTATAACGGGTAATATCATTGGGAATTTCGTCTAATGTATAACCCACTGCCAATTTGGCGGCAATCTTCGCAATCGGAAACCCAGTGGCCTTGGAAGCCAAGGCTGAACTTCGGGAAACCCGGGGGTTCATCTCAATAACGAGCATGGCACCGGTTTCAGGATTGACCGCGAATTGAATGTTAGACCCTCCGGTCTCCACCCCAATTTCCCGAATGATAGCAATCGCGGCATCGCGCATGAGCTGATATTCTTTATCAGTTAAAGTTTGGGCAGGAGCAACCGTAATGCTGTCGCCAGTATGAATTCCCATGGGATCAACGTTTTCAATCGAGCAAACAATGACCACATTATCGTTAAGGTCTCTCATGACCTCCAGTTCGTATTCTTTCCACCCTATTACCGACTCCTCGATGAGCACTTGATTAAATTGGTAATCCTTAAAAAAAGGCTTTAAAATGTGCTCCAGCTCATGACGGGAAAAGGCAATCCCCCCTCCGGTTCCCCCTAAGTTGTAAGCCGGCCGAATAATCACCGGATACCCCAAGCCATCAGCAGCTTTCACTGCTTCCACAATGTTATACACGTATTCCCCTTCAGGCATGGATAATCCTATCTTGTCCATGCACTTTTTAAAAAGCTCACGGTCTTCGGCCTTCAATATCGCCTCTAATTTGGCACCAATAACTTCAACGTTATACTCATCTAATACTCCGCTTCTCCCCAACGAGATGGTCACATTAAGTCCAGTTTGGCCTCCGATTGTTGGCAAAAGGGCAAGGTATCCGGGGCGTTTATCCGGATTCTCTTGAGCGATTATGTGGGCGATAACTTTTGGTGTTACTGGTTCGATATAGGTGCTATCAGCCATTTCCGGGTCAGTCATGATTGTGGCCGGATTGCTGTTGATTAAGATGACATGATAGCCTTCTTCTTTCAAGGCCTTACAGGCCTGAGTTCCTGAATAGTCAAATTCGCATGCCTGTCCTATAATGATAGGTCCAGAACCGATAATTAAAATTTTCTTAATATCTGTTCTTTTAGGCATACTCCCTTTCCATCATCTGATAAAATTGTTCAAACAAGTAGGAAGCATCATGGGGGCCAGGTGAAGCTTCGGGGTGGTACTGGACAGAAAAAAGAGGGAAACGGCAGTGACGAAGGCCCTCCACCGTTTCGTCATTTAAATTGATATGGGTCACAGAAATTTCCCCTGGGTCAAGGCTTCTGAAATCAACGCAAAACCCATGGTTTTGAGCGGTGATGGTTACTTTTCCGGTGAAAAGGTCCTTTACCGGCTGGTTGCCTCCGCGGTGACCAAATTTAAGTTTATACGTCTTTCCCCCCATTGCGAGCCCCAGGATCTGATGACCAAGACAAATACCAAATATAGGGACTTTTCCTATTAAGCTCTCCACATTCTTGATGGCATAAGGCACGCCTTCCGGATCTCCCGGGCCATTAGAAAGACAGATTCCGTGGGGGCTTAAACCAAGAACTTCTTCAGCCGAGGTAGAAGCGGGTACTACAGTGACGTCACATCCTTGATCAACGAGGTTTCGCAGAATGTTTCTTTTTACTCCGAAATCATAAACTACTACTCGAAATTTCTTTTTATGAGCGTTTGGCTTTTCGCTATTCTTCATTCTCTTAAGCCAGGTTCCCTCTACCCAGGGATAAGGGTGGGAACAGGTAACTTCCCTGACCAAATCTCTCCCTACCAATCGGGGTGCCTTAGCTATTTTTTCCCCCAGGCTTTTCGTATCAAAATCGAGGGTAGAAATGATTCCCTGCTGAGCCCCAGCATCACGGATATGCCTGGTAAGGGCCCTCGTATCCACCCCCTGAATTCCCGCAATCCCATGTTCCCTCAAAAACTCATCCAAACTTTTTTGGCATCGCCAGTTAGAAGGAAAGGGGCTATATTCCCGGACGATAAATCCTTCGATGTAGGGTTTGGAAGACTCGTTATCCTCCTCATTAATCCCATAGTTTCCGATCAGGGGATAGGTCATGGTAACAATCTGGGCTTTATAGGAAGGATCGGTAAGGACTTCTTGATAGCCAGTTAAACTGGTATTAAAGACCACTTCCCCAATCACCTCCCCTTCAGCACCGAAGGATTCACCCATAAATGTT
>JAZDOO010000262.1:0-11610 GCA_043798555.1 Pseudomonadota bacterium
CATGGCTCCGTTCCAGAGCCCGGGAAGCTCTAATGCTTTTAATGCCCGACCGTCCTTTGATTTCCGGGAAATAAAGACAGCATCCGGATCTACATATCGCTTCAGATTAAAGGGATTGCCTTTATAATCACGAACAGCACAGACAATGTCCACCGGGTTGAAATGCGTCGCCAAATGCCATATCTCCTTTTGATCTTTGGATGCCATATCCACCTGGGCGCTTTCCACAATCTGGAGAGGTAGGGAACCATCGTTTCCTTCCACCCAGAAAGGACCACCTCCCGGCTCTCCTGCATTTCTTACCACGCCGCACACCCGGAGCGGACGATTAAGTTTCTCCAAGAGAAATTTTCGTTTTTCTTTTACTGAATCAAGCTGCCTCTCCCTGGGTGGCATGATCAAGAGGATGTCTTTTGCGAATTTCAGGACTTCATTAACAAAACTTTCCTCCTCCCTACCCTGCGACAGCCGTTCGAGGTATCCGAAAATCTTTTTTTGGAGGGCAACCAAATATCCTCCCAACACCTTTTTCCAGATAAACGCGGGACCTTTCAGCCTATCCGGGACGACGTTGTCAATATTTTTTATATATACTATATCCCCTTTAATTTTATTCAGATTTTCTATGAGGGTACCGTGTCCGCCCGGTCGAAACAGAATCGTTCCGTCTTTTCCCCGCAAGGGCTGATTATGCACATCTACTGCAATAGTATCGGTTGATCTTTGCTGAAGGGAAATATCCACGTGAAACCTGACCTGGTTTTGCTTTTCATGGCGAGGTTTTACTCCTTCAAGGAAGTGGACAAATTGTTCTCGATGTTCAGAGGAAACAGTGATGTGGAGACGACAAACGCCTTCCGCATCCTGGACATAGTGAACCGCCTCTACTAAGTGCTCCTCCACCGCTGTCCTGCTTTCTTCAGCGTATCGGTGGAATTTCAGCAGTCCTTTGGGGTGATTTGCACAATTGAGCCCTCGACCAGTGAGTAAATACTCCATTATCCCCATAATTTGCCCGCATTCGATCAAATGCTCCACGTCAAATCCATCTCTACCCATTGCTGATTTCAAATCGTCAAAAAAAGCAAATTGCTTTATTCCTTCCGTGAACCTAAGGAGCTCTTGTGCTTTTTTATCCTCTTCATTGAACCTTTTGGTAATCTCTTCCAGAGTAATATCGTGGTAATGCTCATAGAACGCAAGCAGTGCCTCAAACATCCGACTCGCTGCTCCAGAGGCAGGAACAAATTTCAAAAGTCGTCCCTTGCTGGCAGCTTCCTTGTGTTCAAGAGTTAACTCCTGAATCTGTTCTTCAGGCACAGTGATAATACCGTCCCTAACAATACAGGGCCGATTCAGTTTCAGATAAAAGTTCCCCTTTTTAAAGGCTTCTATGTGAGACCTTACCTGTTCCTCACTGATATCCAGTGCTTCCATTTGTTTTAAATCGTCGTTGTAAAAGAGAACCTCATTCATGTTCTTCCCTTCCCCCTGATCCCACCTTTCCTCGGGCTAACGAGGCGAATATACCACAAAAACAAAGAGCGGTAAAAATAGCAAATATCATTTTCACACTTTTCAGAAATTGGGGATAACAAGTAGGGGTAATCTCAACCCGGCCAATGAAGAGGGAAAATATGAGCATAGTAATCCCCATGCTGAACATCATTCCAGTCACCCGCATGGTTCCAAGGGTCCCTGAAGCTACTCCGAATAATCGTTTTTCTACTGAACCCATAACCGCATTGGTATTGGGTGACGAAAAGAGCGCCAGGCCAAACCCATGAAGGGTTAAATTGGCAACAATAAACCTCAAGGTGGATTTTTCACTTAAAAAAACAAACAAAAAAAGTCCAATGGTGAGTAATGCCATTCCGATTGAGGCAACAATTCGTGGTTGCACTCTATCTGATATTCTACCAGCAAGGGGAGAGAAGAGCGCCATAACAACTGGTTGGGATACTAAAATCAAGCCAGCACTATGAGGACTAAGTCCTTTTAAATACTGCAAATAAAGGCTTAAAATAAAACCGGTGGCAAATGTGGCACTGTAGTTAACAAATGCGGCTAAGTTAGAAAAGGTAAAGACCGCATTCTGTTGGAAAAGCTGGATAGCTAAAATAGGGCTTTCCACTTTTCTCTCCCAGCTAATAAACGCCAGAACCCCTAAAAATCCAACCAGAATGATTCCTACCCCGGAAATCGCCGGTAAAAGTGAAAACCCATACATGATCGCTACAATGGTGAGACCATACATGATCGAGCCAATACCATCAAACTTCTCTCCTTTTGCATCTGCCCACTCTCCTTTTAGTTTGGTAATAATGAAGATACTAACCATTGAGCCCAGAATGACCGTGGTAAGAAAGATGCTTCGCCAGCCAAAGTGTTCGGTGAGAAATCCACCTAAAAACGGCCCCACTGAAAGCCCGAAATAAACTGAGGCAACATTGATCCCCAGAATCCTCCCTCTTTCTCCCGTTGGAAAAACGGAGGTTAAAATGGCAACTCCCGTACTAAAGATCATTGCACTTCCAATTCCGTGCAAAACTCTAAAACAGATGAGTTCCAGGGGCGAAGCTGCAAAAACTGAGCAAAGCGAGGCAAGCGTGAAAACCACCATCCCGGAGGTGTAAATCCTCCTTCTTCCATAGATATCCCCAATTCTTCCAAAAGGGACAAGGGATACTGCCACAGCTAAAAGGTATGCAGTAGTAACCCAACTCAATACCACTGCATTCATGGAAAATTCTCTCCCGATCGTAGGAAGGGCAATATTGACCGAAGAGCCCATAAAGGGAGCAAGAAAAGAGGTCACGGTAGCGATAAGTAATACCGAGTTTTTATTTACCATAGGATATTTCTACTGATTATTATCCCTTACATTGCATGGATACGTTTATTCCATAGCTTTCAAAAATCTTCTAAAACCCCCCACCTTTTCTTCTGGCAGACAAGAAATAGTCTCCCATTATAATGATTTTTTTTCATTTTGGTACCTAAAAAGTAACGTCCCAAATTCCGTCATTAGTAGTAATTTTAGAAGGAAATAAATAACAAGTTTTATTTGAAATTATTTTTTGTTTATGCTTATTAACTGGTAAAGGATTTCGCTCTCCCAATGATAGAGGAAGCCCTGGGTGATAAATAATGGAATCACCCTTTATGCTGGTAGGAACCGAATCTTTGATTTTTGCTTCACTACCTGCTAAACTATAATTTTAATGGATGGATATTAAAAAAGGAAGGTTACAGCACCCTTATGAAAAGCACTAACCCGATTGCGTCTGCCATTGATGATCAGCACTGTCTTCAGGAGGAACTCAAGGAAATTTCTGTGGTAGCGCTCATGACCGTGAGAGAAATGCTGGGATGGAGCAAAAAAACATTACTTTTTACTGATAAAACCCTTTCTGAACTGCTTAAGCAGATTACTACCAAAGATGGGGGATCGTTATATAATGTCCTTATCCAGGAAGACGGTGCGGTAAGACCAGAGTACATGGTATGGCTCAATAACCGGCCCGTCAAACAGGAACATAGTTTGGAGATACTCCTTCAATCTGGTGACCGGGTTGTAGTCATGCCGATAATCCGCTTTGCCGCGGGAGGATAGAATCTCCTCCCCCATTCATTACTTTGGGTTCTTCGAGAATGATAAGTTTCTGAATTGTTAATACTCTCCACCCCACCGTTCACTCGTGATATTCGTATGTTCAAGTTCAAAAATGGGACTACCATTTACTGAAATATACTGCTTCAACCAGCTGAGGGGATGGCGTCTCCATTTTGCTTGGCTGAAATTGAATGAAGGATATCAAGAGGCTGTCCTGCATGTGGCGATTGAAGCAACCGTTTCAAATTTTAAAAGGAAATTCTCTGATAATTCATATGCAGATGAGCCTATTGTTTACTCCATTCGCTCGCTTCTTATGGGGGGTGGCCTCTCCAAAGAGCGATGCATATCGTCTTTCGAAATCCTGGCGAAAAAAATTCTTGCTGATGAGGGTATTCAGACTGAAAAACCGGGGGTGGTATTCCGGGATCTCCTTTCCTTAAAATCCTTGGCCCCCTGGAGCGTCATGAATATTTCTCAGGTCAGTTTCCCTTTAATCTTTCGACGGGGAAGAGAGGAAGACATGCTTAATCAGGACGGCAGCAATTTAAATTTAGAGGGATGCCCGGTACTTTGTGATAAAGTTGGTAAACTCTGGACGCCAATTTCCCTTGCTGATAAGGACGAGAGCACTCCATCATGTCCAGACGTCCTGCTCGTCTGCTACGCTCCCATTGAGCGGGCAAGAGAAGTGGCTGCTAAATCACATTTAGGAAGGATGGTCCACATGACCCAGGCGTTCCATTTCGTCATGGAACGGGCCTTTTTACCAAATGAGGTGTAAGTGAAATGCGAATATCTTGTAGGGGAAGATATGCCACTCGAGCCATGATTGAACTGGCACTCCATCACGGGAAGACGCCTTTCCCATTAACAACCATATCGAAAAATCAGGGCATTTCGAAAAAATACCTGAACCAGCTGCTGGGTCCTCTGAAACGGGCAGGACTTGTAAGAGTTGTAAGGGGGAATGCTGGGGGATTTGTGCTTGCCCACCATCCATCAAAAATCACTCTGGGTGATATCCTCTACGCGGTTGAGGGAGATATGTCCCTACTTGACTGTGTGAAAGACCCTATGGTATGCTACCGATCAAGCGAATGTCTGTCTCGTGCAACCTGGCTTGAGCTCAGCCAGCTAATCAGAAACTATCTGCAAGCTACAACCTTAGCAGATATTCTTAAAAAAGGATTTTTATCACAGATGCCCGACGATGCCATTGGGAAATAAGGCGATCGTCTATTGGGAGAAGAAAGCCAAGGTATTGGGACTATTTTGTGGAAGCCAAATTCTGAAGGTAGTGCCTTTGTCTCTTTCAGAAGACACGTTGATCGTTCCTCCATGTTCTAAGACGATTTTATTTAGGACTAATAGTCCTAATCCAGTGCCTTTGGAACCCTTGGTACTAAACATTCCGTGAAAAGCCTTCTTCCGGTTTTCTTCACTCATCCCCACGCCATTGTCAGAAACTTCAAAGATGATCCCATGTTCATTTTCCGATTCCACTCTAATTGTAATAAAGCCTGGACGTTCAGAAGGAATAGCATCGATAGCGTTAGAGACCAGGTTCATTAGACATTGATGCAGGGCGTACGAATCCAAGTAGACATTATCAAAATTCCCCTTAAAATCAGACACTATTTCGATTTTCTTATCACTGATTTTATTCTCCATCGTTCCGATAACATCCTCAACGATATTACGGGGGTCGCACGTATGAAAAATAGGTTTGCGCTCTTTAGCATAGTTCAATAGGTTAGTAACAAGCTCAGAGATGAGATCGATGTTCTTTTCTATCATTCCCCAACCCTTTTGAGTGCTCTTTTCATCATTTGTCCTTCTTCCCATTTTATACACATACGCACCCCCTACGAGACCTTCCAAGATGTTCTTGATCGAGTGGCTGATACTGGCCACGGCCTGGCCCGTTGCCGCCAAGCGTTCGGATTGGATCAACTCCTGGCGAAGACGCTTTACCTCCCGAAGGTCTTGGAAAAAGAAAACCTTTCCTAAGTGTCTTTTCTCCTCGTAAAGGTTGATACCCGAGAGTCTCACCGGTATTGGCTCCTTGTCCTTGTTTAGAATCTCTGATTCCGCAGGTTTGAAACCACGTAATACGAGACCATAATCAAATATGAGTGGACGGTTAATCTTTTTAGAGATGTCTTTGGAGAAAAAAACATCCAGAGTTAGCTTGTCGATGACTTCGGACTTGTCATATCCGGTGAGGTTTTCAGCTACGCGATTGAAAATCTTGACAACACCGACCTCGTTAGTCGCAATGATTCCGATTAACGAACTCTGGATCAGGTTACTCTGAAATTTGTGAGAATCCTCAAGTTCAGCTCGGGAAGTCTTGAGCATATAGATCATGTGCTGAAAGGAATCAGCCAGCTGTACTATCTCATCGCCTTTATGGGTTTTATAAACCTCGCATTTCCGGCATCCCTGGAGTTTTTGAGGAAATTTGGGTTCATATCCTTCGCAGGGTGTTCCGTCAACAAACCAACACTGAATTGCTTTTTCTGTATAGGCAGCGCAATCCCTACGCCCGCATTTCTTGATTTCCCAACAATTGACATGCTGCCCGAAGAAGATGTCCATATCTAAATTGCCCAATGAGATCTCATCTGCTATTCGGGTCAAGGTGACAATAGGGCTGGTGGTATATTGAAGAAAAGGTCGCGCGATAAGCAAGGAAACAACAATAATGACTAAGAGGATACCGAGGTAGAGGATCATGACCCGCCTTATGGAAGCATCCATAGACGATGTAAAAATTCCGCTCTTGATCCTGCCGATAGTTTTTCCCGCATAAACGATGGGAGAAACGACTTCCATGATTGCTTTATCGCACGTTTTACTTTCGGGGAAATTTAGCTCATTGCCACTGGAAGTATCAGCGCCATGGTTCTGGTGTTGCTTTAGTAACTCTTCGTCAAATGCCTGGCCCACTGGGGTTCCGTTGAGGTCAGTAACAATCAGATAGGCAATGCTTTTGTGCGGTTGATTCTCTTCTGTAAGCAGACGAATCACTCCACCATTATCTCTGGCCAGAACCATTGGTCCCAGACGATGAGATAATGACTGAGTGATGGTTTTAAAATGGCTTTCGTATTCCTTCGAAAAATGGATCTTGAGGATCCAGTGGAGAGCGACTGCCCCTAATAGACCAAAAAACGTGAGCAGGACTAAAATAATAAGTAAAATCTTATTATGGAACGATAACTTGCTGTAAAGAGGTATAGGCCGACTTCCATGAAACTGGGGCTTCAATAAAGATGGGAAATGTTTCATAGTGGTTTTACATTGAATACGCTTTGTGAATCACTCCGCTGAGCTTATCGGGAGATTAATTGCTCATCCGAATTGCACCTCTCCCTTATGCTCGCCGCCAAGAACATTGTTGACAATACGCATGAGACGCTCCGGAGTTACCGGTTTCTCAATGAAACCATCCGGTTTACGCACCTTATAGTGAGAAACAATATCCTTCCAGTCAATGTTGAGCTGGTCTTTGATGCCGGTAATTATGATCAGGGGAATGTTGTTTAATTCCTCATCCCGCCGCCGCAACTTCATGAATAAATTAATCCCGGTTTTACCAGGCATCACCAGGTCGAGGCAAATCAAATCAGGAGGGTCTTCCCTGATCAGTTTCTCCCCCTCCTCAGCATTGAGAGCGGTCCGTACGGAAAAACCGTTTTCTTCCAGTATGGATGAGAAATAAGTGGTCATATCCTCTTCATCATCGATGACCACGACGTTTTTTTTGAGATCTTGGTCTTGACTTGCTGAAGTATTCATTTTATATCCTTTCTTTTTGAAAAAATTCACGATAATGATGCTCTAATTTTTTTAGATTATGTGAAATCTTTACTGTTATATTCAAAGGTTCTCGCTTTGGAAAACCAGGAGGAAGAACGTTCTTCATTTATTTATCCAAAATTATAGCCTTATCGAAAAGGTCTAACACTCCTCCGACCTTAACATCCATCTTGTGGTAGTCCATGAGCTGCATGAGCTGTCGTTTGCAGTTTGAGCAGGGGGCTGCCAGGTATTTCGCCCCGGTCTCCTTAATTTGGTTCAGCTTCATCTTTCCCCCCACGTTCATCCGGTATTCCATGAAAGTCACTTCGTTCTTCTTTACCGCTTCCTTGCCATCCATTACCGCCAGACCGCCTCCGCCACCACAGCACCAGTTATTTTGACGGTTCGGAGTCATCTCCCGGAGATCCGTGACGCAGGCTCTTAGCATCTCGCGGGGCTCCTCTGTGACTCCACAACTTCGCGCAAAGTTGCATGGGTCGTGATAGGTCACCGGCCCTGGGTTTTTAGTGGGATCAAATTTGAGGGTTCCTTTGCGCAGTTCTTCCGCGGCGAGGATAAAGATGTTGGTAATTTCATAGGGAATATCTTGCCCCCAGTAAAAAGTGCCACCGATCCGCTTGGCAATTCGATAGGCGTGGCCGCATTCACCGATAACAAGTTTTTTCACCTTCAGCTTAAGGCACGCATCGTGGAGCACTTTGTTTTTGCGCTTCATATGGGCATCGTCACCGGTAAAAAGCCCAAAATTTGCACCGTCAAAGGCCTCCGAACTCATTGTCCAGTTTAACCCAGCCGCATGGAAGAACGTTGCGGAACCCATCTGGGTCTCAGGAAACGAGATCAGGTCAGCCGATGCCGGGACGAATAGGATGTCTGCTCCTTCCTGATTTACAGGTATTTTGATAGGGATGCCATGCTCTTCCTCCAACTCGGATTCGAGGAACCGGATCGCCTCCATGAATGCCTCATAACTCTGTCCCTCATCGTTCCCGAATTTATCGGATATTTCCTGAGTCTGAACCATATACTTGGGAGAAACACCCAGAGCGTGGACAATGGCCCGAGCCTTACGGGTGATAACGGAGTTGTCAATACCAACAGGGCAGTATACCGCACAACGCCGACAACCAGAGCACTCATAGAAATCTCGCACCCAAGTCTCTAAATCATCCTCAGTTAATGCCACATTGTCTCCTCCGAGAAGCCCACGGATTTTTGTCAATAAAGAGCCGTCCCTTTTGTATAGCTTCCGAATGAGATCAGATCGGGCTGCCGGATTTGTTCGTCTTCTCGGGTCGGCCTTGGCTACGTGGCACTGCTCAGCGCAGGTTCCACACTTGGTGCAGATATCCATATAGAGCTGGAGAGCCCGGGGGCCATCCTTAATGGCCATTACCGCATTGATTGCTTTTTCAATATCAGCAGGGCTGATTCTTGTTGCTTCATTCATGGTAATATCTCCCTATTCTTGATAAATAATTGATTTACTATAAAACACACCTGGGATATGGAGGAACTTACTGAAAGGGATGTAAATTATTAATATTTGCCCCAGCAAGAAGTGTAACAGGAAGGCAGGGTCAGCTGGTAAAGTGGCCTTGCTGAAGGTGAACAGAGCAATGAAATATTCCCTTGATTGAACGAGGTCAAAGTGGGTTATGAATCGCATGGTGTCCCCAGTAATTATGATGGCAAGGATTAAGATCAACGTAAGATAGTCCTCCCAATCGGAGATTTCGTTAACCCGTTGGATTGCTATTCTGCGAAAGAGCAAATAGATTCCCATGAGCAGAATGACAAGACCCGCTCCTCCTCCCAGCACGGCAGACATCGTATCCACGTCGTCTTTTCCCATTCCGAGCGCCTGCCAGATTAGAGGAAAGTCGGTTACCACCCGTCCATGGCCGATAATGATTAGGGCCAGGCTGGCATGAAATATCCAGGTTCCGAACCAGAGTGGCTTATTATCTTCGAAAAGACTCTGGAAAATTAATACTTCTTTGATGATTCTCTTCCATTTCGCACCTGGGCTCGAGGAGGCTGGGTAGAGGGTTATCTTTCCTTGGGGTGCTGTAGTCCATTTGAAGAGATTGTAAGTAATACCCATCAAAAATACCATTACTGTAAAATATGGCATTATCTCACCTATAAAAAATCTACTTACGCTCATAGTACCCTCCTTAAAATTGGTTTAATGTAGGTATGGGTTTTAATGTAAGAAAAAATTGTAAGCAATCTCCAAAAGACTTATCATCTCAAAACCTTATAATAAATTGCTGCTAAGCGTGGTAAATTCCAACGGTTTCATTAAGTTAATTATGTTAATTAAGTTACTTACCTTTAATTTTTTAACATCTCGCATTACTAATGTCAAGCTTTTTCTAACATATACTAACACCTTGATACTAAAGAAGTTTTCAATATACTGAGTTCCGGACAAATCTTATCTCGCGATTACACTATACCCTTCCCCTGATCCGACCAACATTGCTCTTTTCTGTCCCGGGTCGTTGATCCCAAAACCATTCAGTTTAATTATTAAACTGAGGGTTAATTTCATTGATGATGATAATACCGAAAGTAATTTTCTTTTTTATTTGTAATTCGTAACGAATGTGAAATATATTGACATGGTGAGAGAGATGTTGGACTGGAGTAAAAAGACAATACTTTTAGGATATATGTTAATCATTAACAGGAGTTAAGGAGTTAAAATGGAGCCCGATACTTACCGCATCCTCATAAAGCATTTGGGAAGTGTAGGAATTGGCTACCCTCAGATCGACGATTTCTTAGTAGTCCTGAAAAAGACACTTACCCCGGAAGAAGCAGAAGTTGCCCTTGGTCTCCCTACCCGGTTTCCCCCATTCGAAGTGGAAGCAGTTGCTGTGATTGCCCAGCGGGTTCAGAAACCAGTTGAGCTTGTCCAGGAAATTTTGGAAAAACTGGCTCAGAAAGGCTTTCTTTACAAGCATAAAACCGATTCCGGGGAAATAGGATATGCTTTTATCCAGATTGGATTTGGGATTCCCCAGATATTTTTCTGGAAAGGGGAGATTACTGATCAAGTAAAAGAGATTGCACGGCCTATGGGGAGATATCTTGCAAAGGGGGGAGTGGAGGCGCAAAACACTGAACATGCTCACTTGTATCGCTATGTACCCGTTAATAAGGCGGTCAACCATACCCTTCAGGCTGTCTACACCTATGATATGATGACCGAGGTGGTAAACAAAGCTAAGAAGATTGCTGTGGTACATTGTCCCTGCCGGCAGACTGCCCGACTACTCACCGACACTAAATGCACCCACAGCTTAGAGGTTTGCCTGAAATTTAATAAGATGGCGGAGTTTGTGCTCGAGAGGGGATATGGCCGGGAACTTTCGAAAGAGGAGGCACTGGAGACCATCCGAAAAGCTGAGGAAGAAGGGCTCATTCATTTTGTGGATAATTGCCAGGAAGAAATTCAGCATAATTGTAACTGTTGTTCCTGCTGTTGCTGGAATGTCATGCCGATCAAAAAACGCTTGGTCCCCAGAGATTACATTATGGCCACGTATTATCTGAGGACAACTGATGAGGATGTCTGTATAGGCTGCGGCCAATGTGCTGAAGACTGCCCCCTCGAAATCATCACCATGGAAAATGATAAGCCAGTGGTGGATGAGAGTATATGTATCGGGTGCGGCGTTTGTCTTCTCCATTGTCCCACCGATGCCGCTAAACTGAAAAAGAAAGATGAGAGCGTTCCCTTTAAAGACTTCACCACCTTGCACCGGACTGCGATTCAAGATGCCATAACAAAGGCGAAATAAAAATTTGGATGGACAAACAGGAATTCTCTCACATTCGACACCAGTTAGGGAAATCCCAAAAGCAGACGGCTCAGCTCCTGGGAATATCCCTTAAAGCTGTCCAGAGCTTTGAACAGGGATGGAGGAACATACCCATTCATATTGAAAGGCTGGTGTTATATTAAAAGGAGATGGAATATGCAGATGGAAACGATAAAAAAGCTGGAGATACTTCTTAGCCACTGGATAGAGCACAATCGCGAGCATGCAGGCGAATACGAAAAATGGGCTCAAAAGGTAAAAGAAGAGAGCCTTCTGGATGTTTCTCAGGCTATAAAAACCGCCGCCGAAGTGATCCAAAAATCCAAT
>JAZDOO010000273.1:0-19550 GCA_043798555.1 Pseudomonadota bacterium
TGTCCAGTTTAATGGGGTATCTCCAAGGAGGTTGAAACTGTTGCTATAGGTAAAGACCCAATCAGTTTCCCACCATTCGGTATCGTTATTCCCCGTATTGGCACCTTCGTAATCAGTGTCAAAATCCCCCCACACATTCATATCAAACCCTTTATATCCTACTGTTATGGAGGGGAAGATAACAAGACTGTCCTTGCTCAGTTCAAACCCACGCCAAATATATTTGGAATAGAATGTCCAGGTGAAGTCACAGTGGGGTTTAACTGCCTCTTCCTCGGCAAAAGCAATGGAAGCGAGCGAAACACCAAATATAACCATAAACAAACATAACAAGTATTTTTTCGTACCCATCGCCTCTTCTCCTTCTTTTTTCTCAGGATTATAATTTAATGTTAATGAACCTCTCGGTTAGTTACCTCACCTCCTTCCTCTTGTTTTTTAGCAAAAAACAAAAAATCCTCTAATGGTCGATTTTTCTCTAATCGAATATGAGCACTATACGTAACACTATAAAAATAATAGGGATAAAAGAAAATTCAGAAAAGTGTAAGTTCCCCTCCGGCTTAAAACAACATTAAACCTCTTTTTTGGAATGTCAAGGGTAATCGAACACTTGAGAGATAAATATTTATAAAATTGTTTAACCTTAAACGAGAAGTAGTAAGATACAGATACTAATAAATAATTTGAAATTCACGTTTTCAGCTTTTTTTCAGATGCAATATAGGAAGAATATCGGTTGAGAAAAAATAATTGAGCATGACTTTGGGGACTTATTCCCATACGCCATACTCTCGAAAATGCTTCTTCGGCTGAATTGCCTTGATTTATAAGAAAAGAGATTAAAACCGTACTTGTCCGGCCAATACCTCCAAGACAATGAACCACGGTGTTCTTTTTTTCGCTTATTTGTTTTTTGAGCCACCTGAGAGCGTCGTTTAGTTCCTCCACCGTATCAGGGACTGACAAGTCCATGATCGGAAGGTGATAAACATCAAACCCCGTCTCTTTTTCTTTTCTCAGTATTTCCTTTCCGTAATCTTCAGCGATCAAATTCATGATGCACTTTATCCCCACTTCCTTCCACGTGAGGAGATCCTCATAGGATGGCATGGCCGAGCCTCCCAGAAGATCAGGGATAAGCCAGGTTATGGTGGTCATGATTCGTGAGTTTTCCTTTACCCCGTTAGAAGGCTTTCACACGGGGTAAATGCCCCGTGTGAAAGCCTTCTAACGGGGTTTACCTGATTATTTTGTCCCAATACTCGTATCATAAACAACCAACAACTCACAACCAGCAACTAACGGTTGGTCTAAGGTGTTAAAAACTGGCTCTCTATCTCAATCCTAAGTTATCGATACTTTTATGCACTCCTTCGGCAGATTTTTCCACTGCTGCCATTTCTTCGGCAGTAAGCTTTAGCTCAATGATTTCTTCTATTCCGTTTGCTCCCAGCTTCACCGGTACCCCAAAACAAATATCATTAAGCCCATATTCTCCCTCAAGATAGACACAGCAAGGAACGATTCTTTTCTTATCCTTGAGGATTGCCTCAGCCATGGTCACCGCGCCCAATGAGGGTGAATAAAAGGCACTCCCGGTTTTTAAAAGCGCAACAATTTCCCCTCCCGCCTTTCGCGTCCTTTCCACAATTCGGTCAATCTGTTCCTGGGACAGAAGCTCAGTTACCGGTATTCCACTCACTGTGGAATACCGTGGGAGGGGGACCATATCGTCTCCATGCCCCCCTAAGAGCATTGCCTGGGTGTCCTCTACCGAAACATTCAATTCCATAGCTACAAACGTTCGAAAACGAGCTGCATCCAAAATACCTGCCATCCCCACGACTCGGTTTTTGGAAAATTTACTCACTTTTAATACTAAATAGGTCATGGTATCTAAGGGATTGCTCACCACGACAATAACGCAATTGGGCGACTGTTTTACAATTTGTTCTGTTACTGACTGTACAATTTCTTTATTTTTCTGTAAGAGATCTTCCCGGCTCATTCCTGGTTTGCGGGCCAATCCTGAGGTAATGATCACCACATCGGAGTTCTTGGTCTCCTCATAGCCGTTTGTACCAGTAATGCACACGTTAAAACCCTCGACCGGGCTGGCCTCCAAAAGATCTAAAGCTTTCCCTTGCGGCATACCTTCGATGACATCCACTAAAACAACATCACCCAACTCTTTTGCTGCTGCCCAGTGAGCAGCCGTTGCTCCCACATTCCCTGCACCTACAATGGTTATTTTTTTGCGACCCATCATGTTCCTCCTTTGGTTACAGTTAGTAAAATCCACTTCTTGAACATACCCATTTGGATATGCTTAGATAATTAACAAACGCTCCTGTCTTACGTGAGGGTAGCTACAGTTGGCCTTGGCAGAAGGCTCTTCTAGACGATACTTTATATCATATCCTCAATATAAGGGGTCACATCTTAAAAATTAAATATTGACATTTCCGATTACCTACCCTATCATATTTTGCTAACAATTGTTAACCTTATCACTTCATCAGCAGCTATAGAAAAATGACGAGATCTTTACGAGTGGAATATCCGGGAGCATATTACCATGTCATCAACCGGGGAAACGCCGGAGAAAACCTATTTGAGACCGAAGGGGACAAAGAGCAATTCCTCGAATATCTTCAAAAAGCCGGAGAACGATTCTCTCTCATTATCCACACTTACTGCCTTATGACCAACCACTACCATCTCTTGGTAGAAACACCTCACGCTAATTTAGGGAGAGCACTCCAGTGGCTGAATGTAAGTTATGCGGTCTATTACAATAACAACCATCACCGAAGCGGTCATCTCTTTCAGGGAAGATTCAAGGCCATATTGATAGATGCAGATGAATACCTGAAAGAGCTTTCCCGGTACATTCATTTAAACCCGGTTCAGGCTAAAATTGTGGCAAAACCCGAAGATTATGCCTGGAGCAGCTATCCTGGGTTTGTAGGAAAGGTACCGCCAGTGGATTGGCTTACGACTGGCAAGGTATTGGAGTATTTTGGCAAAAAGAGAAAAGAAGCCATCAAAAGCTATAAAAAGTTTGTAGAGGGAATTGACCCTGCAGTACTTGAAAATCCAAACAAAAAGGCAGTGGGCGGCTTTATCTTGGGGAGTGCAGAGTTTGTGAACTGGGTAAAGGAAGCGTTTCTTTCTCCCCGGGAAGACGAAAAAGAGATTCCCGAACTGAGGAAGCTAAAGCCGAAGGTCTCTTTGGAAAGGATTCTTCAGGTGGTGCGGGATGAATGTGGGGGAAGTGAAGAAGAGATTCGGGAGAAAGGGCGTAAGGGAAACCAGTCCCGGGAGATTGCCATCTATCTTGCAAGAGAGTTATGTGGGATATCAGGTAAAGAATTAGGCACGTTTTTTGGCGGGATCTCGGGGGCTGGGATCACCATGAGGTACAATCAGTTGAGCAGAGTGATAGGCCGGGATAAGGTATTGAGGGAGAAACTAAACAAGCTCAGAGAATTAATATTTAATATTTAAGATGTGACCCTCCTCGAAAGAAAGATATTCTCCAAGATTGAAGAGGGAAAAATTGGGGATCAGGAGGTCTTAACCCGGGAAAGAATCTTTTTGAGTTCCGTGGTTAAGATAGGGTCTAGGTTAAGCTCCAAAGCCTGGCGAAGGTGGGATTCAACTACTTCAGGATTAATCGCATAGGCTTTTTTATATTCTTCTAAAGCTTGTTCAAAATTTCCTTGCATAAGAAAGAGACCAGCCAAGCCAAACTGCGCCTCAAAATAGTTTGGCCTGAGGGAAAGTGCCTTCTTGTATTCTTCCATTGCCCCGGAGACGTTTTTCTGTAATGCATACATGTTTGCCAGATTATTATGGGCCTCGGGATAATTCGGGTCAATGCGGATGGCTTCCTGATACGTTTTAATGGCCTCTGCTGTCTCCCCTTCTCGCTGGAAAATGCTTCCCAAGTTATTGTGAGCTTCGGCAAAATGAGGGTTCAAGCGGAGTGCCTCCTGGTAAGACTTCTGAGCATCAGGATACTTCCCTTCGCTATTTAAGATATTTCCGTGAACAAAATGGGCTTCCGCATTATCAGGGTCAAGTTTCAGAGCCCTGTTTATATACGTTTCGGCCAGCTCTATAGAACCCATCTCATAGTAGAGTCTTCCCAGGTTTAATGTGGTTAAGGCATGGTTGGGATCAAAACGGAGAGCCAGTAGTAACGTTTTCATTGCCTGATCCAGCAGCTTTTTTCTCTGGTAAACCCATCCCAGATTAGCATAAGCGTCCACATACTCAGGGTTCAGTCGAATTGCTTCTTTGTAGGCATGAATGGCTTCATCATAGGTTCCCCTTTTGACACAGGTGTTTCCCAGGTTGTAGTGCGCTCGGGCATAGGTGGGGTTTAATGCGATGGCCCGACGGTAATAGAAAAGGGCCTGATCCAGTTGATTGAGATTAGCGTAGGCGGTTCCCAGGCTGTTATGCGCTTCGTAAGAATCAGGCTTGATCTCAACTACCCGGGAAAATGCCTTGAGTGCGGAGGCAAAATCTCCCCGCTTCTGATAAATAAGCCCAAGGTTGTAATATCCCCGGTCATTGGCAGGATTCTTTTTAACGCTGTCTTCCCAGAGATGCTGCTCGTCATGCCAGACCGGAATGCGTTTCCAGGTAAGGGAGGAAAGGGAAAGAATAAGCAGGGAAAACAGCATTATTTTAATCACTGCGAACCTGTTCGAAAAAGCTTTTATTGACTCCTGCCTGTTATTCGGGCCAAAGCATGCCCCAACAAGCAGGGCCATGCCCACTGATGGAAGATAGAGGCGCTGTTCGGCTAACGGGCGCCCCTCTATAAAAATGAGGTTAGCACTCGGAAGCAGCGTAATCAGAATATAGAGTAAGGAAAACGTAACGGTAGGTGATGACTTAGTTAACCTTAAAAGAAAAATAAGTGCCAGAATTGTTGCCGCTACCAAGAGTAAAATGCTTTCTGTCGAAACCTGGGGAGGGATAAAAAACACTCGGTCAGCGTTGAGGTTAATAGGTAAAAACAATGAAGCACCATAAAGTAAGTACGTTTTTCCTACCACATAAAGGTGAACAAAAAGATTCGGTGGAGACTCCCCAGTCATTGGAGGTTCATTACCTTTAAGAGCCCAATAAATGAAGGGGACATAAACGAGCGTGATGATCCAAAAGGGGATGGTTTTAAGGAGTATAGTTTTCCGTTGAACTGGAGAAGTTAATAAAACACCATACACAGTTATTATTAGAGGAAAGGTTACGGCGGTCTCTTTGGACATGAGAGCACAGAGATAGCTTACCATGGCAAAAGAAAAAAGGAAGCCTCGAACTAACTGACCCCCGTGGAGACATTCACTTTTTATCAAAAGCAGAAAAGAGAGAAGAAAAAAGAAAAGGGAGAAGATTTCAGCCCGGTTTTTGATCCACGCTACTGCTTCGGTATGAATTGGATGGGAGGCAAAAAGAAGCCCGGCTCCGAGTGCTCCCCAGCAATTACCAAGGACGATACGAGTCACAAAAAAGACCAGGATACAATTAAAACCATGAAAGATGAGGTTAATAAGATGGTACCCGTAGGGATTAAGTTTTCCCAGAGTGTAATTTGCCATAAAGGAGAGGGTTCTTAAAGGCCGGTACCGTCCTTTGCTTCCAGGATTATACTCCTTCCAATAGAGGGGGGTAAAAATAATACCGGTATTCTCTGGGTTTTTTATCCATTCGTTATTAGTAATGAATAAATCATCGTCCCAGACAAATTCTCCTGACAGAGAAGGGAGGTAAAGGAACGCTGAAATACCTATCAGGAAAAAAAGAAAGAGGTGCGGAGCAGGTTGCCGGGGAAATAAATTATTATTCATTGGGAATTTTACATTTTGCATTTCTCCTGATTAGTACCCCATTCCTTCTAATCTTTTGACCATATCTACGGCTTCCGGATGGTAGGGATAAAATTTGCGGAAGCGATCAATCCACTTCCTCGCCTCAGCATACTTCCCTTTATGGAAATAAAGAACCGCCAGGAAGCCATAATTTCCCCACTGATCTGATTTCAGCCTGATGGCCTTTTCCATCTCCTCAATCGCACCATCTCCATTACCCATGGCATTATAGATAATCGCAAGGTGGTAATGAAAGGTGTAATTTTTGAGATCAAGGTTGAGCGCTTTGTACATCTCCATGACCGCCTTATCCAATTGATTTTTCGCCACAAATATTCTGGCCCGAAAGTATGGCATCATCATATTCTTCGGGTTGAGGGTGTACGTTTGCTCATATTCTTTTTCTGCCTCATTGTATTTTTTTTGATAAAAGTAGGTTTCTCCTAAAAATAAGTGCCCCATGTCGTTCATAGGATTCTTTTTAATAAATTCCAAGGAAAGTTTTTCAGCGTGGGTGTAATTTTCTTGCCGATTAGCTTGAGTGATACTGCATAAGTCCTCCATCTCTTTACTGAGGTAACGGCTGCAATGGTCAGGGAGGGTCATAAAAACCAACCCTCGGATAATTATATAAACACAAAAAACGACGACCAGCAAAAGACCGGTTTTCCCATGGGAGGAGATTTGCCTGAGAAAGTGAGCTGCCATGATGAGCGCAGGTATATAAGAAAGAGATGCCCACCAGAAATTATTCAGATCTTCGTTAGGGCAGATCAAGGAAACCATCACCACCACGGTAGAAAACATTAATAAAAGCAACCGGAAAAAGTCATTTTTCCATTGTCTCAAAGCCCAAATGGTGGCAAGGAGATAAAGGCTTCCGGTTACCCAATGGGCAGTTACCTCAGTTTCCGGCCATATTCGGTGACCACTATTGATAAAGACATAGGCCTTACTAAGGGAGGCAATAATAAGCTCTCCCAGATAAAGTGCTATTGCCCGGGGGGAAAACCCAATGGCCTGGAATTTCATTACATAGTGTTCAAAAGAAGGATCTCCATGGGTAGCATTCCAGATGAGATTGGGAGAGATAATTACCATAGTAATTACACTGGTAAGGTAGATATGTGGTCGGAAGAAGAATTTACGGACAGGGGCATTGAGAAGTAAATAAAGCCCAAAACCAGGGAGGAGTAAGAGTATCGATTCTCTACTCAGGTAACCAAGTCCTAAGACAATCCCCAGCCAGAGAAAATGATTTTTCTCACCAGTTTTAATGCCACGGTAAAAAAAATAGAGGGCCGGGGGTATAAAAGCGAGGTAGACACGTTCGGTCATGAGAATAGACATCTGGATTAAGTACTGATCAAATCCCGCTAAGAGGAGGGTAAGGAAAGCTCCCTTTTTCCCCACCCCCTCTCGGGCAAGAAAATAGAGAAAAAGAAGTGAAAAGGTGCCAAGAAAAATGAAAGGGAGGCGGGCAGCCAGAGGAGTTATCCCGCCAATGAGAAACCCTAATTTGATGAGGTATAGATTTAAGGGGGGGTGTAAAAGTTTTTCACTCCCTACTGGGACAAAAAAGTGGTCAGGATGAAATGAAATTCTCTGAGCCAACGTGAAGTTGGCGACTTCGTCATCGTTTTCAAACTCTATATGGGTGGCATAATACCATCTAACCAGGAAAGTTATAAGGAGGATGATAAGAATAAGGGAGCGTTCCCGGTGGGGGGATAACGAGGGCATATGTTCCTACCATCTGGGTTTCGTTTACTTCCATGCCGGGGAAAAACGAAACCTGAGAACCATGAAGAAAGTGTTACATAATTTCGAAAGAGTGAGAGAAGATTTTCCCCGCTTTCGGTCTTCAAAGATGATGGGAGTTTCCTTGAAGGAAAACCCTTGGCAGTGGCAAGCGTAGAGGACCTCTTCCACGATTGAGGGACCTCGAGAAATCATCTTTTTAAGCGGGAGAGCGTCTAACACTGCTCTTCTAAAACAGCGAAATCCTGACGTGCAATCCCGAATCTTAATCTGATAAATCCACCGGATGGACAGGTTAGCAAATTTGGTGATGAAGCGTCGGAATACATTTCTTTCTCTTTCTTCACCTCCCTGAACCATCCGAGAACCAATGATTACATCATAGTCTTGGATCTCCTTAAGAAAATCGGGGATATATCGGGGATGATGAGAAAAATCACCGTCCATCTCGATAACGCAATCTGCACCTAATTCAAGTGCCTTGAGGAAGCCGGCGATCCCTGCCTTTCCCCGGCCTCTTTCCTCTTTTCTTAGCATCAGATGAACTCTGGGGTTTCGTTTGGAAATGTTTTCAACTAAGGCTGCCGTTCCATCCGGGGAGTCGTCATCAACAACCAGAACTTCTATCTCGTTATCAACGCTCAGTATTTCCCCAATCAAGCTCTGGATGTTTTCAGCCTCGTTAAATGTGGGGATCATAGCCACCGGCTTCACTGGTCTTTGCTTCCCTGGCCAACTATTTGCGTTTGGTCGCTCAGTATAGTCAAAAAGGTGAGATTAAAGGCTATGATGCCTTTGCGGATAAGTCTTTAAGAGGTTACGCTTGATCCTCCGAAGGAGGAGATTTTTCAGCAGGAGCTTTTTTCACAATAATTCTTTCCTGCATTTTCTCCTGCTTTCTTTTTCCCCATTGGGCTCGAAGCACTTTCATTTTCTCTCTCCGGCGTTCGCGTTGTCTTTTTCGTCGTCGATCCAATTCTTTTCTGCGTTCTAATTTACCCATTGTTCCTCTTCCAGATAATTATTATGTTTTAACCTGGTTGTCTCACATCTCCAACAGAAGCTCTTTTAAAAAGATTGTTTAACCTTCTACCTCTTTTTTCGTTGATGTCGAGTGCGGGCAAGGAGTTTTCTGTGTTTGTGTCTGCTCATTTTTTTTCTGCGTTTTTTTATAACACTTCCCATCGTTATACCTTATCTATTCGTTGAATATGACCATTTAAAAACAAGTGCAATCTCAAAGAAAGCAACTCCAGGATGTTGAATAATCTAATATTTTTATATGACTTATTGAGAAATGTCAACAAAAAGGAGAAATTTTAAGATCAGGAGCCTTGAACTTAGATAATTTAAATGATAAAAACTATTTTATTTATACTCAATTCGATGAAGGGAGGCAAGAATGATACCCAGGTATACAAGGAAAAAGATGGCTGACATCTGGGAACCAGAGAACAGATTCAATATCTGGCTTAACATTGAACTCTTAGTGTGTGAAGCGCTGGCTGAAAGGGGTGGTATCCCTCCGCACTCTCTGGAAACTATCAAAAATAAGGCGCGTTTTTCTATCCCTCGCATCGAGGAAATTGAGGGAGTAGTCAAACACGATGTCATAGCTTTTCTCACCTGCGTGGGAGAAAACATTGGAGCTGATGCCAGATATCTCCACCTGGGGCTTACCTCTTCGGATATCTTAGACACCTGCTTTGCGATTCAGCTGAGAGAGGCGAGTAACATTTTACTCGAAGATATTGACCACCTGTTGAAAATTCTTAAAACTCAGGCACTTAGCTATAAGAATACGGTGATGATCGGAAGAACCCATGGCATTCATGCTGAACCAATCACCCTTGGACTGAAGCTGGCCATCTGGTACGAAGAGATGCGCCGCAATCAGGAGCGGCTTTTAAGGGCACGAGAATCAATCAATTATGGGAAAATCTCCGGGGCGGTTGGTACTTACGCCCACGTATCCCCCCACGTGGAGGAATATGTTTGTGAGCGTCTGGGTTTGAAAGTAGATCCCATATCTACCCAGATCATCCAAAGAGATCGGCACGCAGCATTTTTTACCACTTTGGCGGTTATTGCCAGCTCCATTGAGAAATTCGCTGGAGAAATCCGGCACTTGCAACGTACGGAAGTTCTTGAGGCGGAGGAGTATTTTTCGCCCGGACAGAAAGGTTCATCAGCTATGCCCCATAAACGAAACCCGATTCTTTCCGAGAATGTCACCGGGTTAGCCCGTCTCATAAGGTCCTATGCCTTGGCGTCTTTGGAGAATGTAGCCCTCTGGCACGAACGTGATATTAGTCATTCCTCAGTGGAGCGGGTTATCGCTCCTGATGCTACCATTCTGCTCGATTTTATGATCCATCGGTTTTCTAATATAGTAGAAAAACTTATCGTATATCCTGAGCGGATGAAGGCTAATCTTGAAAGATCCCGAGGCCTTATTTTCTCCGAAGCTATTCTCCTGCTTCTGACTCGCAAGGGGGTTGCTCGGGAAGAGGCTTATAGAATGGTCCAAAAGAATGCGATGGAAGTTTGGAGGGGCACTCAGCAGTTTAAAGATATGATCCTGAACGATCCGGAAATCCTGAACTATGTGAATCCCAAAGAAATTGAAGAAGCATTTGATGTGGAGCACCAGCTTCGCCATCTGGATTTCATTTTTCATCGGGTGTTTGGAGAGTAATGACTACCCCACTCAAATCCGGTTTTATAGCGATAATCGGTCCCCCTAATGTGGGAAAGTCTACGCTGCTTAATACTCTCATCGGCGAAAAGGTCTCCATCGTCACCCCGAAGCCCCAAACCACTCGCAACCGAATCATCGGCATCAAGAATCTTCCCCAAGGGCAGCTCATTTTTGTTGATACTCCCGGGATTCATCAGACCCAAAAAAAGTTTAACCTTCATCTGGTGCAGGTTGCTCAGGCTGCCTTTAGGGAAAGTGATCTCATTCTGGTGATGGTAGAAGCCTCCATGACCCAGCCAGACGAAGATTTTTTGTACGTAAAGGAAGGTCTCCAGGGGATAGAGAAGCCTGTGTTATTATTAATTAATAAAATTGACCTGATCGAAAAAAAAGCTCTATTACCATTGATAGATACGTATCGTTCCCTTTTCCCATTCCAAGAGATCGTTCCCCTCTCCGGCCTTACTGGGTTAGGCACAGACGGGCTTGAAAGATCTCTGCTTAAGTATTTACCTGAAGGCCCTCGCTACTTTCCTGAAGATATGTATACTGATCAACCGGAAAGATTTCTGGTAGCAGAAATTATTCGGGAAAAAATCTTTATGCTTCTCCATCAGGAAATTCCTTATTCTATCGCAGTTGAGGTTAATGAGTTCAGTGAACGAGATAGTGGGGTAGTATTTGTCCGGGCTTCTATTTGGGTGGAAAGACCGTCTCAGAAAAAAATTCTTATCGGAAGAAAGGGGCAAATGCTTAAAGAAATTGGGAAGAGGTCTCGGGAAGAGGTGGAAAGATTTTTAAACAGAAACGTTTACCTTGACCTTTGGGTAACCGTGAAAAAGAACTGGACGCTCAACGAGGTGGCGATTCGACAATCCTTGTATTCATAACCTCACTGTTTCATACCCGGAGTAGCTATTGACTAATCATTTTTTTTGCTGTAGTATTAAAATATTGGTATGGAACTTGAAATTTTATTGCAAAGGATACGAAACCGGTTCAATAGAAATTATGAAAGGAAAGATGTTTAAAGTAGGAGATATCGCAGTATATCCTGCCCATGGCGTTGGGGTGATTGAATCAATTGAAGATAAGGAAATTTCCGGTGCTGAAAACACGTTTTATATGCTTAGAATTTTGAATAATAATATGAGGATTATGATTCCCATTAAAAATACTGATGCTGTTGGTTTGAGGGAAGTGATATCAACTGAAGATGTTCCCAAGATCTATAAAATATTAAAAGAACGGGAGGTAACCATAGAACTCCAAGCGTGGAACCGAAGGTATCGAGAATACATGGAAAAGATTAAGACCGGTTCTGTATTTGAGGTTGCGCAGGTATTCCGAGACCTTTTTTTATTGAAAATGGCCAAAGACTTATCATATGGTGAACGGCGAATACTGGACATGGCTCGGAGTTTACTTGTTAAAGAGCTCGCGATTGCCGAAAATGCTCCGGAAGAACGGATCGAGCAGAACATAAAGGGGCTTTTTAACGGTTAGGTTAAGCCCCGGTCTGAACCCGGGGCTTATTTTTTTGAAAGGAGGCGAAAAAAAGAAACGTTATGATTCTTAAAATTATACTCATTTTTTTAACTTCCCTTTGGGGCTATTTTGGGGGTGCTCAATTATTCCCTATCCCTAACGCTCCACTGTGGGGAGCAGTGGCTGGATTCACGTTTGGGCTATCCGCTATACTCTTTGTTAAAAGGATTGAAAAGGGCACCCTCGAACTAATTGTTGGTGGGACATTTGGATTAATTATTGGGTTAGTTGTCGCCAATCTGTTAACCTATGTTATTTTTACCAATAGCCCTCAACTTTCTGAAACCACGGCCTCCTTAGGACTCATCATCACTATTGTTTTGGGATATATGGGAGTGGTGATCGGGGTAAAAAAAGTGGAAGAGATTGATGTAAGTCGGTTCAAGCTATTTTCAAAAGGGCCACACCGGGATGAGGAACATAAAATTTTAGACACCAATGTCATTATTGATGGGAGGATTTTTGAAATCTGTGAGACTGGGTTTGTTGACGGAGCAATTGTAATTCCCCAATTTGTTCTCAAAGAACTCATGCAGATTGCTGATTCTTCAGATCCTTTAAGAAGAGCCCGAGGGAGAAGAGGATTAGATATTGTAAAGAAAATCCAAAAACAGACCGATGTGAAGGTGGTCATTACTGAGCAGGATTTCCCCAAGATAAGAGAAGTAGACCATAAATTAGTGGCGTTAGCAAATAAAATGGGGTGCAAGATCATTACCAATGACGTTAACTTGAATGAAATAGCTGAGATTCAAGGAGTTACGGTTCTCAACATCAATCAGCTTGCCACTGCATTAAGGCCCAGTGTGTTACCTGGTGAAATGATGAATGTTTATATCCAGAAGGAAGGTAAGGAATACGGACAGGGTATTGGTTACTTAGACGACGGAACCATGGTAGTGGTAAAAGAGGGAAGAAAATTTATCGGAAAAAATGCTGAGGTTTCAGTGACAAGCGTGCTTCAAACCACTGCCGGACGAATGATTTTTGCAGAGATAAATGAAGATTCTCAGCAGCAGAATGTTCACCGCTTGAGATAATTACGATATCACCCGAATGAAAAACCCAAAATTATAGGACGTAGTTGATTTTTGATAATTTTTGGGTTTTTCTTTTGTGGGTCATACGATGATGGAAAAAAATGTCGCCCTCATTCTCGCGGCCGGCAAAGGTACCCGAATGGGACAGGGAAAAGAAAAAGCGTTTTTACCCTTGGCAGGAAAGCCATTGTTAGCGTGGACCCTCTTTGCCTTTGAAGCTTTTTCTCGCATCCATGAGTTGATTGTGGTTGTTCCCCCGAACTGCGAAGAGGAATGTCGAAAAGAGGTTATCGTGCCTTATGGGATTTCTAAAGCAAAGGTTGTTTCTGGAGGAAATGAACGTCAGGATTCAATCCAGAATGGATTTGCAGAAATTGAGGGGCTCTGTAATGTGGTAATCATTCATGACGGCGCACGACCTTTTGTCACTCAAGCACTGTTAGAAAAGACGCTTGACGCAGCAGAGCAAACGGGAGCCGCGGTGGTGGCAGTGCCGGTTAAGGATACAATAAAAATCGTGGATGAGGGAGGAATGGTTCAAAAAACCCTTGATCGAAGCTGCCTTTGGGCAGTCCAGACTCCGCAAGCCTATAGATATTCCATAATAAAACAAGCACTTGAGGAGGCAAAAAGGGGAAACTTTTATGGGACTGATGATGCCTCGTTAGTAGAGAGGCTCGGAAAACCGGTGCAGATTGTCACGGGTTCCTATGAAAATATCAAAGTAACGAGTCCTGAGGATTTGGTATTTGGCGAAGTAATCTTACGAAAAAGAACGGGGGAAAACCTCATAAGAGAGGGGACATAGTCGTTGAGGATCGGATGTGGGTATGATGTGCATCGACTGGTTGAGGGAAGAAAACTGATTTTAGGAGGAGTAGAAATCCCGTTTCCCCGAGGCCTCCAAGGCCATTCAGATGCGGATGTGGTTTTACATGCCTTATGTGACGCACTGCTGGGAGGTGGTGCTGCCGGGGACATCGGTACCCATTTCCCTGACCATGATCCTCAATTTAAGGGAATATCCAGCCTGATTCTCTTGGCGCGCACCTATGAAATTGTCAGGGAGAAAGGGTACTGCATTAAGAATATTGACCTCACGATCGTGGCGGAAAAACCCCGGTTGGCAGAATTTATCCCGCTGATGAAAGAAAAAATTTCGCAAACCCTCGGGCTGGCGCTTGAAGACATTAATATTAAGGCTACTACCAACGATGGGTTAGGATTTATTGGGAAAGAAGAAGGGGTCGCTGCCATTGCGGTTGCTTCAATGGTTAAGGCGGAAAAGGAGCAATGCTGAGGAGGGCCGAAGGTGTCGGAGTCTATAAAGGTCTATAATACGCTTACTCAAAAAAAGGAGGAATTCGTACCCCTTCGGGAAGACCGGGTGAACATGTATGTGTGCGGTGTAACTGTCTACGACCATGCCCACATTGGACATGCCCGGGCAGCAGTGATATTTGATGTAATTTATCGCTATCTCAAATATCGAGGGTATCAGGTCACGTATGTCCGGAACTTTACTGATGTGGATGACAAAATTATCAACCGGGCTATCCAGGAAGGAACATCGTGTAAGGAAATCTCCGAACGGTTCATCAAGGAATACACTGAGGACATGAGCGCTCTGGGAGTAGCATCGCCTGACTATGAACCGTTAGCCACCGAGCATATTGCGGACATGATTGGGGTGATAGAAAGTTTAATTGAGCGAGGGTATGCCTATGAGTTACAAGGAGATGTTTACTTTGCGGTGGGGAAATTTCCTGAATACGGAAAATTATCAAAAAAAGATATTGATGGGCAAATAGCCGGAGCCCGGGTGGAGATGGATGAACGAAAAAAGGACCCTCGGGATTTTGCACTCTGGAAGAGGTCCAAACCCCATGAACCTTTCTGGCCCAGCCCCTGGGGGGAGGGAAGACCGGGCTGGCATATAGAATGTTCGGTGATGAGTCAGAAATACTTGGGAGAGACGATTGATATCCATGGAGGAGGAAGAGACCTCATATTCCCCCATCATGAAAATGAAATTGCTCAGGCGGAAGCTGCCACTGGAAAACTCTTTGTGCGTTACTGGATTCACAATGGATTTGTAAACATCAATAGCGAAAAGATGTCTAAGTCCTTAGGCAATATATTCACTATCAAGGATATTTTAAAAGAATATCACCCTGAAGTGGTTCGTCTTTTCCTTCTTTCTCATCATTACCGTAGTCCGGTGGATTTTTCATCGGACAACATGAAGGAGGCGGAAAGCGGGATAGAGCGGATTTACACCACCCTGGAAGAGATAAAGACCATTGTCGGTGATACCGAGTACCCGGAAGTGAGGGAGGACTCCCTCAATGAAGCTGAGAGAGCATTGTGCCATGAAATTAAAAGCTTACCCCCACATTTCAGAGAGGCAATGGATGATGATTTTAATACTGCCCTCAGTATTGGCCATATTTTTAATACCGTGCGGGCTATTAATAAGTATTTGGCTGAAGCCACGTTGCGCAAGGGAGAGCAACTGGTGGCGATACTTGCTTATGCCAAAGCGGTTTTTTCAGAGATCGGAAAGGTTCTTGGTATTCTCCAAGTTTTACCGGCAGAATACTTGGAAGGGGTAAGAAATAGAAAACTTTCCCAACTGGACATTTCGGTTGAAGAAATTGAACGACTTATGGAAGAGCGAAATCAGGCACGAAAAGCAAAGGATTGGAGGCGGTCTGACCAAATCCGAGAATCCCTTCTTCAGAAGAATATTATCCTGGAAGATGGAAAGGATAACACTACCTGGAAAGTTAGATGAAATTTAAACTGGTTTCCAACTTTACCCCGAAGGGAGACCAGCCTCAGGCGATCGAAAAATTGAGTCAGGGAGTTTTTGCGGAGAAGAGACGGCAGGTTTTGCGGGGAGTTACGGGCTCTGGCAAAACCTTTACCATGGCCAATGTCATTGAAAGAGTTCAAAAGCCCACCTTGGTGATTTCTCATAATAAGACCCTCGCGGCCCAACTGTACGAAGAATTTAAAATTTTTTTCCCAGAAAATGCGGTTGAATATTTTGTAAGTTACTACGACTACTACCAGCCTGAAGCTTACGTCCCCCAAACGGATACGTATATCGCTAAAGATGCTTCCATCAATGAGCAGATTGATAAAATGCGCCACTCCGCCACCCACTCTCTTTTGGAACGAAGAGATGTAATTATTGTAGCTAGCGTATCGTGCATTTATGGCATTGGCTCCCCTGAAAACTACCAGGGCATGCTGGTTGAGATTGAGGAGAATATGAACGTAGACCGGGATGAAGTGCTCGCTAAACTGGTGGAGGGTCAATATGTCCGTAATGATATTGACTTTTATCGGGGGACCTTTCGGGTGCGGGGAGATGTGGTGGAGATTTTCCCTGCCTATGAAGAAGAGAAAGCCATTCGGGTTGAGTTTTTTGGGGATACCATTGAGGGCATCTACGAAATTGATTTTATCCGGGGGAAAATTTTGCGATCACTTAAAAAAGTGGCTATTTACCCAGGAAGCCATTATGTAACTCCCCAGGAAAAAATGAAAAGAGCGATCAAATCTATTAGGGAAGAACTCAGCGACCGCCTCAAAGAACTTTTTGCGCAAAACAAACTCCTCGAAGCGCAGCGATTGGAACAAAGAACTAACTTTGATCTGGAGATGCTGGAAGAGATGGGATATTGCACCGGGATTGAGAACTACTCCCGGCATCTGGATGGCCGCCAGCCAGGTGAACCACCATGGGTGCTCTTGGATTATTTTTCCAAAGATTTTTTTCTCATTATTGATGAGAGTCACGTCTCTCTTCCCCAGCTTAAAGGCATGTATCTGGGAGACCGTTCCCGCAAAGAGACTCTGGTAGAACACGGGTTTCGCCTTACTTCTGCCCTTGATAACCGGCCGCTTACCTTTGAAGAATTTAATGCTCGCGTCAATCAGGTAATGTATGTTTCGGCAACACCGGATGACTATGAACTGGAAATATGCGGAGGAAAGGTAGTCGAACAGATCATCCGTCCCACCGGCCTGATGGATCCGGAGATTGAAGTACGGTCAGGTACGCAGCAAGTGGATGATTTGTTAGCAGAGATCAACAATCGAGCCCAGCGTAACGAACGGGTTTTGGTAACCGCGCTTACCAAAAGAATGGCTGAGGATTTAACGGAATACTACGGTGAGATTGGGGTAAGGGCACGGTATCTCCATTCCGATATTGCTACTTTGGATAGGATGGAAATCATCCGAAACCTCCGCTTAGGTGCATTCGATGTATTGATCGGGGTAAACCTCCTCAGAGAGGGGCTTGATCTTCCTGAAGTATCACTGGTGGCGATTCTGGACGCAGATAAAGGGGGGTTCCTTCGTTCGGAAAAGTCTTTGATCCAGACCTGCGGAAGGGCGGCAAGAAATCTGAATGGCAAAGTCATCATGTATGGAGATTTCGTGACCAACTCAATGAAGCGTACTATTGACGAAACCAATCGCCGACGAAAAATGCAGTCCAAATATAATCGGAGGCACAAGATTACCCCAACGAGTATCAAAAAGGATATTTATAATGTGCTCGCTTCAGTTTATGAGGCAGACTACGTTACCGTACCTGCGGTTGCCGAACCAAAGTTGGAGTATATCTCTTTATATGAACTTCCCCAAATGCTTGCGAGGCTTCGTAAGGAGATGAAAGAGGCTGCTCAACAGCTTGAATTTGAGCGTGCTATTGATATAAGAGATCGGATTAAGAAATTGGAAAAAATGGACTTGACGATGGGTAAAGAGAATACAGGTAAGGGTGAATCCAATGATTGATAACAACCAAAAGAAAATTCGAGGACTAAAACATATCTGGCAAGCCACCCTATATTCCCTGGACGGAATTAAAACTGCATTTATTACTGAGGCTGCATTTCGTCAGGAAGTAATTATTACGAGTATCTCAATACCATTAGCGTTAATGATCCCCCTATCGTTTGTTTTTAAAGCCTTCTTAATCGCTTCTACCATAGGGGTTCTCATTGCCGAATTAGTCAACACTGCTCTCGAATCCATTGTCAACATCGTTTCTCAAGGGTTCCACCCCTTAGGTAAACGGGCCAAAGATATGGCGAGTGCAGCAGTGATGCTAAGCATTATTAACCTCGGTGTTGCCTGGCTTTTTGCTCTCCTGCAGTTTTTGTTAAAATAGCCTAAGAAAGGAGAACGGTTAAATGAACAAAGATGTCAACTCAAAATTCTTCAAGTATGGAGGGGAGAGGTAAAAAGGCTGGGAGGTATAAAAAGGGAGGTGGAAAATGAAATTTTTAGCCGGTCATTGGACTTTCCCAGGAGCCGGAACCGGGAGTGCTATCCAATCCGGTTGGCTCACTGCTTCTATGATACGTTAAGGGTGCCTGGGAGGGTTGTAAAACATCAGGCTGAAAGAGTGGCTCCAGAGCTGGCCACAGAGTTTTTAATACCTGAATCGCTAAGGCACTGGTAAACTCGTATTGCGAGGCCTCGGGACCTTGAACGTGAGCGGTGACAATCCCAAAAAATCTGTCCACGAAAAATACAAACGTGCTGGTGCGGCTTAGGATTTTTGAAGTCACTACTTCTGCACCTCGTCGGAACGTTTCGAAGCGGTTATCCCCCGTTCCCGTTTTTCCGCCTATGTCAAGCGGAGTTCCGTGAGTGTCCATAAAAGTATTTTTAATCCTCTGAGCAGTGCCATTTTCCACCACTTGTCTTAGGACATATTTTAAAACTCGAGCCACCTCAGGAGACATTACCCTTTTTTCGGAAGTAGAAGTTTGCCCAAAGTTGGTTTCATAAGGAGTGCCTTGGGCAAAATGGAGTCCCTGGATACGAATTATGGGCTTATAAATTCCCTCATGGAGTATGATACCAATAAGTTTTGCCAAACTCACCGGGCGATCGGCTGAAGTGCCAATCGCGGTTGCCAGAGAGGGTACCAGGGACTCAAAGGGATACCCCAGGGACTCCCAGTTTCGGTGGAGTTCAGCAAAAGCCTTCCTTTCAAGCAGGATTCTTATCCTAAGGTTTTGGGCATTATGAAAGCGGGTTTTGAAAAGCCAGGAGGAAGATAGCATCCGAGCCTCGTTACTGTCTTCCAATGTTTGATTCCACGAAGCCCTCGGATGGTCTTTTAAATAAAATACTACCCAGACCTCCAGAGGATGCTTCCCCAGAAGATACGCCTCGTCGGTGAGTTTATATGATTTCCCCTTATAGGCTTTAAAAAGTTTATGAAGGGAATCAAGATTTACAGCATTTCCCTGAAAGTGGGATTTCGCTGCCTTCACTAACTGCTCAAAGGAAGTCTGTGGATTTTCCTTCAAGTAAAGGAGCACCCAATTCCGTAGGGGGTGTTGATAATCTTGGCAGAGTATTTTAAAGGATTCCTCGTAGGTCTTAGAGACGTAGATCCGGTAATATTTCTTCAGGAATTCAACTGCCTCGATAGCAGCTGCCTCTTTTAAAAGTGATAACCGTTGAGGATCTTTTGGCTCCGAAAGCAATGTCTTCACGTTACAACCGAGGCTTGCTATATGGTAGTCCACCAGCTCTTTCATCAGACGAATAAAAACCAGGTTTATTGAC
>JAZDOO010000274.1:0-3613 GCA_043798555.1 Pseudomonadota bacterium
ATAAATGACATCACTGACCCTAAAACGCTCGCTCATTTACTTAAGTATGATTCGGTTCATGGGATCTTTAGCAAAGAGGTAAAAACCAAAGAGGGAGGGATTCAGGTTGACGGAAGGGAGATAAAAATTCTAAGTGTTAAAGACCCGGCCCAGTTACCCTGGAAGGATCTGGGAGTTGAGGTCGTGTTGGAAAGTAGCGGCCTTTTTACGGATCGGGATAATGCTGCCAAGCACTTGAGCGCGGGCGCCAAAAAGGTACTTATCTCCGCACCGGCCAAAAAACCTGATCTTACCATCGTAATGGGGGTAAATGAGGATAAGTATGATCCGGCAAGCCATCATATTCTCTCCAATGCCTCCTGTACTACCAATTGCCTTGCCCCGGTGGCAAAAGTGCTACTGGAGAAATTTGGGATTAAAAAGGGGCTTATGACTACCATTCATTCTTACACGAATGATCAGAGGATCTTAGACCTTCCCCACAAAGACCTGCGGAGAGCCCGGGCAGCAACCCTGTCTATGATTCCTACCACCACTGGAGCGGCAACCGCAGTTGCCTTAGTTCTCCCAGAATTAAAAGGAAAGCTGGATGGACTGGCCATCCGGGTTCCCACCCCCAATGTTTCTCTGGTGGACCTGGTGGCCATCTTGGAAAAAGAGGTTACCAAAGAGGAAGTCAATGCCGCCCTTAAAACTGCAGCGGAAACTACCTTGAAAGGGATCCTGCAGTACACTGAAGAACCACTGGTTTCCTGTGATTTCAATGGAAGCCACTATTCTTCTACGGTGGATGCTTCCAATACCACTGTCATCGGGGGGGACATGGTGAAAGTCTTAGCCTGGTATGACAACGAGATAGGATATTCCACGCGACTCATTGACCTGGCTCTTTATGTTGCCAAGCGTCTGTAATCAAGGTGTATAATGTATTGAGGGGAGATTCCCATGAGCATTACATATATTGATCAATTAGACCTGAAGGGAAAAAAGGTACTGATCCGGGTTGATTTTAACGTCCCCCTGGATGAAGCCGGGAATGTCACTGATGATACGCGGATTCAAAGTGCTCTTCCCACGATCAATTATGCCCTGGAAAAAGATGCCAAGGTGATCCTCATGTCTCATTTAGGCCGGCCTAAGGGGAAAGTGAAACCGGAATTTAGCCTTTCCCCGGTAGCAGCCTATCTTTCCAAAATTATTAACAAAAATGTCACCTTAGCTCCTGACTGTATTGGCCCGGAGGTGGAAAAGCTGGTTTCCGAGATGAAACCAAAGGACATCATCCTTTTAGAAAATCTCCGGTTTCACCCGGAAGAGGAAAAGAATGATAGCGAGTTCGGCCGTAAACTGGCAGCACTGGCGGACATTTATATTAATGAAGCCTTTGCCACTGCTCACCGTGCCCATGCCTCGAATGCAGCAGTCATTGAGTTTGTTAAGGAATTCGGGGCCGGATTTTTAATGAAAGATGAAATTGAATACTTCCGCAAGGCCATGGAAAAACCGGAGCGGCCTCTGGTGGCTCTCTTTGGGGGGGCTAAGGTTTCCGATAAACTTGCTGCCCTGGAAAATGTGATCCGGAAAGTGGATAAGATCGTGGTGGGTGGGGGGATGGCCTTTACCTTTCTTAAAGCGCAAGGATATGAGGTAGGGAATTCCTTGGTGGAAAATGAGTTAATTGAAACTGCCCGGAGAATTATGGAGAGTGCCAGGGAACGAAAGATTAAGTTTTATCTCCCCGTTGACTGTGTAGCGGCAGAGAAGCTTGATCCTCAGGCAGTAACTAAAATAACCACGGTTCAGGAAATTCCTTCAGGGTGGATGGGCCTGGATATTGGACCAGCCACAGAAACGCTTTTTTCTGAGGCACTCCAGGATGCCAAAACCATTGTCTGGAATGGACCTATGGGCGTTTTTGAAATGGATGCTTTTAGTAGTGGAACCAAGGGGATGGTGAACGCGGTGGCTGACTCCCCAGCATTAACCATCGTAGGTGGTGGTGATACGAATGTGGCAGTCCACAAGTGGAATGCTGCTGATAAGGTCTCCTACATCTCTACCGGAGGAGGCGCTTTTATCGAGCTTCTGGAAGGAAAGGAATTGCCAGGGATCAAGGCGTTGGAGAGAAATTAAGTTAACAATGCAAAATGCTCAATGAGCAATGATAATTTTCCATTGAGATTTTTTTTGTTTTCTGGTTCCTGCTTCCGCAGGAATGACCTTAAAAAATAAGGAATTAGTATGATTCGCATCCCCTGTATTGCTGGAAACTGGAAAATGTATAAGACTGTTGCCGAAGCTGTCGAAACAGCAGCTCAGCTTAAAGAGGTTTTAAAAGATGTTACCGGCAGAGATATAGGAATTGCGCCCTCGTTTGTTTCTCTGGTCCCAGTAGCCGAAGTACTCAAAGGATCAAACATCTCAGTTATGGCTCAGGATGTTTTCTGGAAAGATGAGGGGGCTTACACCGGTGAGGTCTCTCCCCCCATGCTCAAAAGCGCGGGATGCAAGTGTGCAATAATTGGGCATTCTGAACGGAGGCAGTACTTTGGGGAAACAAACGAAACGGTGAACAAAAAAGTGAAAAGGTGTTTGGATACTGGCCTCATGGCGGTGGTATGTATTGGCGAGACCCTCGAAGAGCGGGAATCTGGCAAGACCTTTGCAGTACTGGAAATTCAGGTTTCTGAAGGGTTATCCGGCCTCAACGCTGAGCACCTGGATAAGATCGCTATCGCCTATGAACCGGTTTGGGCGATTGGGACCGGGAAAACCGCCACCGCAGCCCAGGCCGAAGAAGCCCACCAATTTATCCGGAATAAGATCGAAGGGAGATATGGGAAGGAAGTAGCTGAAAAAACGCGAATTCTTTACGGAGGAAGCGTGAAGCCGGATAACATTGACGAGTTGATGGCTGAAAAAAACATTGACGGCGCTTTAGTGGGGGGGGCTTCCCTTAAGGTGGAATCTTTTTCCCGGATTGTGAAGTTTATCTGAACCGGCGAACAAGGTGGGACATAAACATTTTTTATTGCTTTTCAATCTTTTTTAAATTAGATTCCCGGAGCAAGTGGTTTGGGTAAGTCTCTGGAAGTTCAAAATTTGGAAATTTAACAGTATAATGGAAGTGAAATTATGACTACCTTAATTATCATTATTCATCTCGTTGCCTGTATTGGGTTAATTTTGATTGTCCTGCTCCAAACCGGAAAGGGAGCCAGTCTTGGTGCGGCATTTGGAGGAGCTACCCAGACTGTTTTCGGGGCAGCGGGATCAGGGGGGTTTTTCGGGAAATTAACCACCGGGATAGCAATTGTTTTCATGATTACCTCTCTTTCCCTCTCGTACCTGTCTCTCAGACGCGGGGGGGAATCCATCATGAAATCTCCACCCGCACAGGAACAGAAGGCCACTCAGAATGCTCCTCAGGCCCCGAACTCAATGGAAGGACAAAAAGCAAGTTCCTCAACCACTCCTGCCCCAACCCCTTCTCCTTCAGGGAGTGAAGGGTCTAAATAAACAGGAATGCCGAAGTGGTGGAAGTGGTAGACACGCTGTCTTGAGGGGGCAGTGGGGAGACCCGTGGGGGTTCAAATCCCCCCTTCGGCATTGA
>JAZDOO010000303.1:0-12188 GCA_043798555.1 Pseudomonadota bacterium
GATGAACGAGGCTGGTCTCATAAACATTTTCAAAGCATCGTTCAAAACTATGCCTATGCACCGTATTTAGCTGACCATAGTGACTTCCTAAGGGAGATATATCATCGAACATGGGGCAAATTAATCGAGATTAACCTGGAGATCCTAACTTATTTAAAAAGTGCGCTCGGAATACAAAAAGAGTTTATTCTGCAATCGAGTTTGGAGGTTGAGGGTAAGGGGTCAGAACTGCTGGTGAACATATGCAAGAGAATCGGGACGGATACTTATCTCGCTCCTATGGTAAGTAAGAAATATCTTAATGAAGAGGTATTTGAGAAGAACTGCGTCAGGATCGAATACTACAAATTTCATTCTCCCATCTATCCGCAGTTATGGGGAGAATTTATCTACAATCTCTCAATTCTTGACCTACTATTAAACTGCGGAGGAAAGAGTTTAGATCTGATCAAGAAGTATAACAAACGATAAGAAAACACTGCTGTCTAAAATAATCTAAGACTGCAATACAGCAATTGATATTTCAATTCAAATAGTTCTGGACTCCCCGCCGCGGCGGGGAGTGACGGCTTTGGGGACTTTTTACGAGTTTATCAGTCTTAACTCCTTTTATAATAAAATCAGTTTATTGTCAAACTCCCGACAGAAGCCTGCCGTACATTTTGAGACGATCTTCCCGGCCGGGACTAATAGGTGAGCCTCAGGCTGGAAATAAAATTAATCCCTGCCTCATCCCAGCGGCTATGGGCGCGGCGGTATTTTTTATTGGCTACGTTTTCCAGGGCAAAAATCTTAAGTCCTCCCCGAAGATCGAATACCGAGTATCCGGGAAGTCCATATTCCCGGAGGAGTCCGGAGCCGGGGTCCTGGGGATCTTTTCGGTATCCGGGGTCTCTTAAGAGCCGATCGAGCGGAACCTGATCGAATTTCCGGATAAAATCCGCACCACACTCAAACCATAACCCTCTTTCCGGGCTTGCACCCTCCCACCTGAGTTTCAGAATTCCCCGGGCCGGATGGGTGTGTCTCAGGGGCTGGTCATAGGTCCGATCCCGGCCATAGTTCCACATGAACCCGCCGGAAGCGCTCCAACCGGCAAAACCTGACCAGAAAAGCTCCAGGTTCATTGCATATTCGATTTCGATTCCATAGAGACAGGCTCTTCCCTCGCTCCGGGTTTTATAGGTATCTTCCCCGGGGTCACGTACTCCATTCTGGTTAAAATCATACCAGCTTTGCCCCAGAAAGTCGGCTGGCTTAATCGTTTGAAAGTTATCAAAATTCGTGTAATAGGTGATCAGGGCACCATGAAATTTATCGGACCGGAATTTTACCCCTGTCTCAAAAGTATCGGCGGTAATGGGATCCAGGAGCTCATTGGGCACTAAAATCCCGTACCCGAGCTGTCTCACTCCAAAATTGGGGGCCTGCTGGCGAAATCCCCGGAAATAACTCCCCACCAGGTTAAGGCGATCATTAAGTCTTACCACTACCCCCAGCCCTCCGGTAATGCTCGCTTGCACATCAGCAATGTCATCAAGTTCTCGGGGTAATCCCCCCGCTGGAGTATAACGGGAGTCGGGATCAGAATCAAATTGCAAATTGTCATAGCGAAGCCCCAGGGTGAAGGTAAGCCGGGGAAAGAGGTCCCACTCATCCTGGATGAATGCTCCATAGTCTTCCCAGATTGAATCCGGAGCATCCTTTTTTTCACCTTCCGGAGTTATCCGGGTAAACTGCTCATCATCCGGACTTTCTCCATCATCCCGTTCAAAATGAAGGCCATAGGTTAACCGGTGATCGGGTAAAAATTGGGAAACAAATTGAAGGTCAGCGGCAATGGTTTTGGTAATGGCATGCCCCCGGATTCCGAGATCAAAGAATCTCCGCTCATCCTCCTTGTACTGATAATAAAGCTGGGTTTTTAGCTCCTCGATATAGGGCGCTATTCTTTTTGCCCGATGGGTGAGGGCAAAAGCTTCGCGGTCATTGATATTATCCTCATTGGGCCGATAGTAGCGGTGGATATGGGTTCGGTGGACATCATGAACAATAAATTCCAGCTCATGATTTTCCTTTAATTTCACGATTCCCTTGAAATCCCAGTTCTTATCCTCTCCGCTGGTTGGCCTCAGTCTCCCCACCCCTTTCCCTCCCTTGATATCCCCAATATCCCGCAAACTTCCTCCCAGGAGAAGCCTGGTTGAAGGAGAAGCTGAGCAGATCTCCTGCCGGATCCGAAATCCCTGATCCGCAGTTCCGTAAGTAAGCCGGGAAAGAAATCCGTGCCTGAGCCCTTTCTCCGTGTACCCTAAAGGGGGACTTTTGGTGATAAAGTTGAGCACTCCTCCGAGGGCGTTTGAACCATAAAGGACCGAGGAGGGCCCCCTGATTACTTCAATCCGCTCAATCGAATCCGGATCTATTTTACCGTACATGTCATCTCCGGCATCTCCTCCTTCTCCCCAGAGGGTGCTTAAGGTATTCCCATCAATTAGGGCAAGGAGGTTTCGCCCCGAAAGTCCCCGGATTACCGGGTCACTGGCGGTAGTGGTTCTTTTTTCTACCCAGATCCCGATTTTATCATCCAGGGTATCCAGCAGGGAAAGCTGATTTTCCTTAATAATTTCATCCTGATCCACGACGGTCATGGCCCGGGGGCTTTCAAAGGTATCATTGGGATTTCTGGTAGCAGTAATGGTGATTTCATCGAGGAAAAATACCTTTTCGGTTTTATTTTCCTCAGGTTCTGGTTTGCGGGAAACTTCCTCTGCTAAAGCGCGGGAGCGGAGGAGGAGAATCAGAAAACTGACCATGAGTAAAAATAGACAAAGAGCAGAAGTGGTCGTTCTCATTGCTACCATCTACATTTATTAGGTTATTATTTTTCTAAAATTTCCTTTTTAATCTTATAACTTAAAAGTATTAGAAATTATACTTTAAAGTCTATATTATTTTTTCAATAGTATCTGTTTTTTTTTTTCATTTTTTTCTTGACATTTTGATATTGACTATTTTATAAAAGAATTACATTTTTTGGAGGAAAAGAAAATGAAGGAGAGGAATAAAAACACCTTATCGGCAAAAAGTCCGGTGAGGTGTTTTTTTTATGTCCAATCTTCTGCGTTTGATGGCAGGCTAAAACCAGGGCAAGTGGGAGGGGAATTCTTCTCAAGAGAAAAAAACTACGGAAGGGGGACAGTACAATGAAAAAATTACTCATTTCGCTTATCATGATATTCCCGATTGCTTACTTTCTTTTACTTCCTCAGGTACCGGCTGAAAATATCAATTATCGCTACGATGCGTTAAACCGCCTCGAAGCCGCGGACTATGACGACGGAAGCGTGATCAACTACACATATGATGAGGTGGGGAAACGGATGAGCGAACACATCACCTATCCGCTCCCTTACGGCCAGATCGAAGACCTCGCTTTGTTTGTGGCGAATAACGCCGTAAACATCTGGGTGGATAAGCCGGGCTGGGGCTGGCCCGCGGCTCAATTCTCCCAAAAGAAATACCTCTTTTTCTTTAATTGTAACTATAGCGGAGTGGATCACACCCAGGAGAAGGGAATGCGGGTTGTAGCGGGAGGGGTGGTGAAGTCAGGTACCGAAGTGTGGCATAAGCCCAGGAGGGAGCCTAATGCCTTTGTGGGGCAGGGATATAACCTGTTTTTCCTGGAGGATATGACGGGAATGGAAAAGAGCATCCAGGTGCAATACAAGCATAAGGGGGCAACCAGCTTTAAAGCCAAAGGGTTTACTGCCCTCTACATTGATGTAACCGATCTCGGGGATGTTTCCTACCAATATGCTGAGGCTCCCCTTACCGGGTACCTTCCCGGACCTTCCACTTACGAGGATCTAATCTCGGTGCTTTGTACCAATGACGGGTCGGATGTGCTGGTTATGGCCTATGCCCTCTACCAGGAGGGGACAGAGGCTGACCGTATTCACCAGAGAATCTTTGACGGCGCCACTGAATATGCGTATCTTCGGAAGGGATGCTTTGGAGACGGAAGCGATTTCCAGACGCTTCTTTCCTCCTGCGTCATTCCCGGCTGGAGCGGGAGCAAGACCATCGGTCTTCAGGCCAAATGCGGCAGAGCGCAGGCAGTGCAAAAGAACTATGCCCGGATGTTGATTCTAAAGCTCAATGCCTTTTTAGGAAGCCGGCAGGTGTATTCGTACCCCAGCCAGGTCGTGATGGTTCCGGAACAGTCCACCTGGTATAACGTCGGCGTTTTAAATGGTTTTGAGATGCCCCGAACCGCTCCGGCATTGGTTTTTTCCTATGGCCCTTACCTTTCCGATGGGGATCCGAATAAGACGCCCCAGTGGCAGGTTTTAAAAAACGACGTCCTCGATAATGCGGGTAATGTAGCGGATTTGCCCAACCGTTCTGATGATTATGCCCTTTGTACGAGGATGTTTATCCGGGAACTCACTGAAGGGGTGAGTTGCGATTGGAAGAGCCAGATTTTAGAGATGAATGATGCTGATCCTGATGGGTACGTTAATGTTCTTTTGGCCGTTATTCCCCTTCTCCGGTGAGTTTTTATTGAGGCTCATCGTGTAAAAGTGTTGGTGGGAAGCAGGGGTTAATTTAGCATAAGCAGCCATCATCTAAAGGAACTCTCCCCGGCCCCCTCTTTCGGAAAGAGGGGGTAAATAAGTTCCCCCTCTCCCCATCGGAGGCTGTGTCGTAATGTCATTCTGAGGCGTTAGCCGAAGAATCTCTGTTTTCCAACCTATTGATTCTACGAGATTCTTCACTTCGTTCAGAATGACAAACATGGCATTTCCCTTATTGTGACACAGCCCCATCGGGGGAGGGCCAGGGTGAGGGGGATAAAATTGAATTCTCTTTTCACCCCTCTCCGTTCGGCTGAGCTCACGCCGAAGCCTTAATCCCCTCAAGAGGAGAGGAAAATCTTTGATGCTGAAAGCTTTTCGCCTGAAAGGCGAAGATTTTTAACCTGGCACTTAGAGAATAAAACGACATTGGAGGGAAAATGTACCTTAAGACACCATCTCCTTTTTCCTGTTGCTCTTTGTTTTTTATTCTAACTATCACCCTGGGGCGAGGGCTTTTCGCCTTTGAAGTCAAACCTGCTCCTGAAGGAATTTTACTTAAGCCCGAAGGTGCTGCAACCGGCACGCTTCCTCCGGGGTGGTCTCCCTATTTCGCTGGTCGAGGGAATCCCGGCACCTGGGAGGTGAAAACGGATGGGGATAAGAAGGTTTTTGCCCAGGTTTCCACTCATGGGTTTGGCCTCCATTTCGATAGCCTGGTTTTCGAGAATGCTGCTTATCAGGATATGGAGTTGAAAGTAAAGATTAAGGCGGTCTCCGGAGCACGGGATCAGGGTGGCGGGCTGGTGTGGCGGTTTCAGGACCGGAACAACTACTATGTCGCCCGGATCAACCCTCTCGAAGGAAACTTCCGGCTGTATAAGATGGTACAAGGGAAGCGGAAGATCTTAGCCAATGCGGAGGTGAGCCTTTCTCAAAACCAATGGTATCTTTTAACCATCAAAATGAAGGGAGATCGCATTGAGGGGTATCTGGGTGATGTGAAATGCTTTGAAATCATAGATGAGACTTTCTCACAACCAGGGAAAATTGGGTTTTGGACCAAGGCGGATGCCGTAACCTATTTTGACGACTTCTTCGTAACCCCATTAAATACGGAGGAAGCAAAATGAGAAAGAACATTGTCTTCATCTTCGTCTTCATGCTCTGCTGGGGAATCATAACTTCCCCGCCTTGTTTTGGGTGTGGCTTTCTTAAGCCCGATGACTTTAAAGACCATCCCTCCTTTACCAAATACTGGGAGGCGGAGCAGCTCTGGGCAGCAAAGAAATGGGATGAGGCGATGAGGAAGTTTGAAGAGATTCTTCTTGAGGCCCCCGATACCCCATTTGCGGTTGAGGCCTGGTTTAAGTTAGGGAAGTATGAGGCCTCGTGGGGGAACTATGAAAAGGCGGTTTCCTACTTTGAGCGGGTTATTCCCTGGATGGATGAGATCCGGGAAGAGGAAGAAGACGGCTACGAGATGATCGAAATTCACGAAGCCAAACTCTCGATTGCCTCAATTTATATGGAAGTAGGAAGGTACGACGAAGCCCTGGATTTTTTGCAGGATATATATTATAATACCACTTTCTGGAAGCTGGTAAAGGCCTCTAATGCTTTAGCCAAGGAGATTCTGAGGCGCAAGGCCCATGTGGAGGCGGGTACGGCAAGTTCCTGCGGGGCCGAAGCCTTAAGGTATGTATTAAAAGAGAAAGGGGTAGACATCTCCGATGAAGAGCTTTTTCGGATGGCAGGGAAAAGCCCGGTTATGAGCTTGAAGGATCTTCAAGAAGCGGCCATTTCTAAAGGCCTCAAAGCCACGGGAGTAAAGGTAGACTTTGATGCCTTGTCATCCATTCCCTTACCTGCCATTGCGCTCCTTAACCCCAACCACTATGTGGTCATTGACGCCCTGAAAAGGGACAAAGTAGCCCTCATGAATCCCAGCCTGGGGGAGAAGAACTTTCTCTTTGACCGGGAGATTATTAAGAAGCGGTGGTCCGACTATGTCCTTGTCTTTGGTGAGTTTTATCCCCACATTAAGGCAGCATTGTTAAAAGAAGAAGAGATAGAAGCAATCAGCGGCGGTGACGATGTGCCCCCGACGAACCGTAATCTTGGCGGCCCTGAGGATAATTCTAATGTGGAATATCAGGAGATCGAGCGATCGGTAAAGGGGTGTGGTGAGGCAGGTGATGACGTAGGGATGCCAAAAATACTTATCAACACGATGAATTTCAATCTCGTCTTAGAAGATCGAGATCTCTCCTATTCCGGTCTGGGACCAAAAGTAGAAATCATTCGTTATTACAATACCGATAGTACTTATGATGGAATCTTTGGCCGGGGCTGGTCGTTTAACTATGGGATTTATCTTCGGGAAGAGCCTTCAGGAGATATCATTGTGGTGAGAGGGTCTGGCAAGGAAGATGTTTTTATTCACCAGGGAGGAGGCGTTTATGCACCTCCCAAAGCGATTTATGATCAGCTCACCCAAAAAATGCTGATGAAACTTTTTCTTTATGGATAAAACGGGAAAGGCTGACCTACAATTTTGATGAAGACGGATTTCTAACTGAAATCAAAGATACCAATAACAATAGCATTACCTTGCAACACTTGCAGGAAAGTAACATCCCTCTTATCTGGGGTTCTCCTGGTGGTGGGAATGGAGAGTTTGATTATCCAAGCGGTGTAGCGTTGGACAGTAATGGCTATGTTTATGTGGCTGACAGTGAGAATCACCGCATTCAGAAGTTTGATTCCTCGGGCATCTTCATTACCAAATGGGGTTCTCCAGGGAGTGGAGATGGTCAGTTCCTTTATCCATTTGGTGTAGCCGTTGATACTAATGGCTTCGTGTATGTGGCTGATGGTTATAATCACCGCATTCAGAAGTTTGATTCCTCGGGCACCTTCATCACCAAGTGGGGTTCTTCTGGTACTGGGAATGGACAGTTTAATTATCCCCATGGTGTGGCCGTTGATAGCAATGGTGGTTTTGTCTACGTGGCCGATTCTTCGAACAACCGGATTCAGAAGTTTGACTCTTCCGGCACCTTTATTACTAAATGGGGCTCTGGCGGTGGTGGAAATGGGCAGTTTCACAGTCCATATGGTGTAGCTGTAGACACGAACGGAGGATTTGTCTATGTAGCTGATTCTGTAAATAATCGCATCCAGAATTTTGACTCCTCAGGTACCTTTATTACCAAGTGGGGTTCTTCTGGTAGTGGGGATGGACAGTTTTATTATCCGAATGGTGTAGCTGTTGACAGTCTCGGACTTGTGTATGTGGCGGACAGTTATAATAACCGCATTCAAAAATTCACCTCTTCCGGCATCTTTATAACAAAATGGGGAACTTATGGTGATAGAGCACTCCAGTTTAAATGCCCCCTCGGATTAACCCTGGATAGTGATGGCTTTATCTATGTGGCCGACTCTGACAACCATCGGATTCAGAAGTTCAAAGGTAACATCCCTTTGGGATTATTCATTTCTTCGATCACCGATGCTGCTGGCAGAATAACTACGTTTACATATAATGAAAATTTCAGGGTATCGGCCATCACTGACCCCTTAGACCGACAGATAACCTTCACTTATGATGATGAAGGCAACCTCACTCAATCCACTGATCTGGCCGGGATTACTACTTCCTATGTCTATGATGATAGTTATCTAACCAGTATAACCACTCCTCAGGGAATTACTACTATTACCTATCAAGGATCGCAATTGGTCTACACATTCCTGTATTCTATTACTGATGCCTTAGGCAATCGAATTGAATACAATGTTCCTTTCTATCCCTCATATTCCGTCATGAACATAACTGATGCTAAGGGTTTCACTACACAATACGATAACAATTCTGATGGCTATACCACTAAAATCACCGATCCTCTTGATCATAAAACCGGTTTTCGCTATGATGCCAATGGAAACCGCATTTCAGTTAAGGATGCCAACCAAAAGACAACCACGATGGTTTACGATGACCGGGGCAATATTACCAGTATTACCGACCCATTGAGTAAGATTACCACCTTCGTTTATGATGAGCGGGATAACCTCACCCAGGTAACCGATCCTTTACTTCGGTCCTATACCTACACCTACGATGGCCAGGACAATCTCACCCGGATAACTGATCCCCTGAGTGAGGAGTGGGATTTTACCTATAACCCGAGGGGTGAGCTTATCACCATGACTGATCCGAGAGACAAGATCACCACCTTTGGCTACGATCCCCAGTATGGCGATCTCACCTCCATAACCGATCCCCTGCAACATCCGTGGAACTTCACCTACACTCTGGGCAAACTGATGACTGCTACCGACCCCCTTACCCATACCACCGGTTACGAATATGACAATCTCGGCCGCCTTACCAAAATCATTCATCCCGATAGCACTGAAATCAGCTATAATCGCTTCTGTTGCGGCCTGGAAAGCATTACCGATGAGAACAACCATACCACCAATTTCGACCACAATGCCGTGAACCTCCTTATCAAGGTTACCGATGCCCTGGGGAAGGAGACCGAGTATAGATATAATCCAAATGGAAACCTCAGAAAGATTATTGATGCTTTGACCCAGGAAACCACCTTCACTTATAATGCCGTCAATCGTTTAACCCGGATTGATTATCCGGAAACAACCTCCGAAAGTTACACCTACGATCCGGTGGGTAATGTGGATACGAGGACGGATGGTAAAGGGACGTTGCTTGACTATACTTACGATGATGTGGGAAGGCTGACGAGCATTGACGATCTTGACACCTTTAGTATCGATTATGGCTACGATGATGTGGGTAACCTCGTCTCTGTTATCGACGATACGGGAACAACCACCTATACTCCGGACGAACTGAACCGGTTAAGCCATATCACCTATCCCAATAACGATACAATCGATTATACCTACGATCCGGCAGGAAACCTTGAAACAATCACCACACCTTATGGATCCGTCACCTATCACTATGACAATAACAATCGTCTGGAGTATATCACTTTACCCAACAGCCAGCAAGTTGACTACGACTATGACGATGCGGGCAATGTTGAAAGGGTTGATTATCCCAACGGAACCTATACTACTTACGGCTACGATAACCGAAACCGGCTTACGAACCTGACCAATTACGCTCCTGGTGATGTAGTTATTTCCAGCCATACCTATACTCTAGACGGTGTGGGAAATAGAATCGGGGGTGACATTATAGAGCCTCTGACGCCCAGTTTCAGTCCCTTAACAGTAGACTATAACTACGACCCGGGGAACATTTTGACTTCCGCTGACGGGACAACCTATGACCATGACAACAACGGCAATCTTATCCAAAAGGTAAATGCTGGGGGCACTACCACCTACACCTACGATCCCCTTAATCGTTTGACAGATATAAGTGATGGCACTAATACTTATGAATACGAGTATAACGGTCTTGGCCACCGGACAGCCAAGATTGTAAACGGGGTGCGGACTAACTACTTGGTTGATCCCAACGGCATTCTTCCCCAGGCACTGGCGGAGACGGATCAAGGCGGAGGACTCAAAGCTTTTTATGTGTATGATGGGGTGGGATTAGTAGCCAAGATCATTCCTTCCACCCCTGAGGATGAATACTATTTCTACCACTATGACGGCCTGGGAAGCACCAGCGCCATCACTGATGATAATGCCAACGTAGTGAATTCTTATGCTTACTCTCCCTACGGCCTTGTTATCGCCTCCCAGGAACAAATCCCCAATCCCTTTAAATATGTAGGTAGATACGGGGTAATGGATGAAGGAAACGGCCTGCTTTTTATGCGGGCCAGATACTACGATCCGGATACCGGAAGGTTCACCGCAAAGGATCCTATTCTGTTTGCAGGGGGGGATATCTACCTCTATGGGTACGTCCTAAATAATCCGGTCAATTGGGTTGATCCTTTTGGTTTATTTAGTTTGAAAGGGGCACTTAGGAATCCGAGGGTGACTGCTGTCTTATCGCTCGGTGCCGCTAAATTAGCGAACTATGCTGCTACCAACATGGGTCCGGGGAAAGCAAGAGGTGCAGTATACTTAACAAGCGCTGGATTGGCCTACACGTCAGCGTATGCTTCAAGTAGAGTTGGTGTAGCGTCTTATGCCTTTGCATTCACGACTGCAGAAACGGGCATTGGATTCGCGTCGGGTGTCCTTGTCGGTTCAGCTGCCTTTGCCTTGATGAGTTATGACATTTATTTAACGTCTGAATATCTTAGAAAAGCTTATGAGGACTTTTTGTACGAAGATCAGGGTGAAGAGGCTCCGTGCAAGTAGAGCCTTGTGAGAGTTGAGGGGACCAAAAAGATGAAGAATTCAAGACTTACGACAAGAAGGAAAATGGTTATTGGAGTTCCAATTATAGTGATGACTTTTTCTCTTCTTTTGTTTTGTTGGTATTCATTGCCAGAGAATACGTTTTTTATAGTGCTTGTAACATTCTTTCTAGTGGCTGTGATTTTTGACTTCTTTGCACGAACTTACGAAGAAAAAAGAAAGAAAAATGATGATCTGAAGGCAGAATAGCTGAAAATGGACGGACAAGGGGATGTTCTGAAAGCGCCGGTTAAAACCGGCAGGGAGGGAAGAGGCGGAATCAGAGACGTAGTTCACTAAGTTAACAAACCTTGCGTGGAATTCTGGGTAGAGTAGAGAACTGGCAATGACCGCTTTAGGCTGGCTTATCTGTTTCCGCCCCTTTCGTCTGACGGTGCCTAAATAGCCGCACCATGGTGGACTTGCCAATCCTCCCTCATCAAACCGTGCATGCGATTTTCCCGCACACGGCTTTCCGATGTTCTTCACTACAAGGCATGCGCTCTCTTCCAAACCGCTATTGTCGGCACTTTGTAAAGCCCGTACCTCTCGTACAACGCCCGGTATTTAAACCTGACGTATCCCGTCTTCCTGTCTCTGACCTTGTGCCGCTTGCGCAGATGCGTTATCAAACGCTCCTCCACATGGTGCCGTATTTGGCCCATTGCTTTGCTGCAATTGCGATAGTGAAAGTAGCCGACCCAGCCGCGCACGGTGGCGTTGACCTCGTTCACTACCCATTCAAGCGGCATTATCGTCCGACTTCTTGTCGTCAGATTGGTGACCCGGTCTTTGATGGTTTCTAAGGATTTCTTTGAAGGTTGGACATGGGGGTAATGATTCCCCGTTTTCCTGCCTTTTCCCATCCAGATTGTAAATCCGAGGAAGTCGAACTTCCCTTTGAAGGCATTGACATTCCGAGTCTTTGCCTCGTTCAGAGTAAGTTCCAGCCGCGCCAGTATCTTACGCAGCATTTCCCCCGGTCGCTCGGTTCCACGCCGGCACAGAACAACTATATCGTCCGCATAACGGACGATGCGCGCCCCAAGTTTCTTCTCCAGTTGATGTCGTTCCCATATCCTGTCCAAAAGATGCAGGTAAAGGTTCGACAACAACGGTGAGATTACTCCCCCCTGCGGTGTGCCTTTGCGATTGCCTTTGCCGCCGCTGATGTTCCTTTGCTTGCCATCCTTGCCCTCTTCCTTAACCGGGGCTTTGAGCCACATCTTGATGATGCGAAGT
>JAZDOO010000396.1:0-32652 GCA_043798555.1 Pseudomonadota bacterium
GCAGAACTGAAACTAAAGTGTCCAGTTGCAGAACTGCAACTAAAGTGTCCAGTTGCAGAACTGCAACTAAAGTGTCCAGTTGCAGAACTGCAACTAACGTGTCCAGTTGCAGAACTGCAACTGGCTAATATTCAGAAAAACCCTCTAAATTATTGTACTCTTTTCCTGATCGAATCATCAACGCGGAAACCTCTAAATTACAGGGCTCCCCCCTCTGGAAACTCTTGGAAAGTCCTGTTAAATAATATAGTGTCCCGTCTGGGAGTTCGATAATATCAGTTACCTCAAGGAATGGGTCAAATGGTATCGAAAATTTCCGGCTATTTTGTTTTACCTTCTCTCGCGCTAATTCCCGAAATGCTAGGGCATCTGCCAACGCCTGACTGTATACCAAATGATTTTCGATAATAAGCTCACGGATTTCATAGTATTTCAAGTTGTCCCATTCTGCCACACCTTCAATTTCTTTGTATACCATTTTGTAAGGCTCACCAGAAATTACCACTTCAAAAGTCCCAATTTGCTGCATGATCGCAAGACCAGCACAAAGCCAAACAGCGGCAGCGAGTTGGGCAGCCCCGGCGGCTGCTCCTCCAATAATCGGTATAGCTCCAAGGATACTCACTGACATAAGCAAGATATAAACGGCGAAAAACACAATAAAAACCCAGGGCTGATAAGGTGTTTCTATTACCACAATACACGAAAACTCGTTAATATCCTTCAGTTTCGGCTCATTGTTAAAAATGCTGGATAACTGGCCATTAACGTTGTATGAGCAAATATAGACATTTTGAGCGCGGCCCTGGCGGTCTTCTGAGTAGTAAACTCGCCTGGAAAATCCATCTTGAAAAAAGCCGATCGTTCCGGAGACTGTCGCAAGTTCCTGGCTTGGCGATACTACCTTGGTTAGGCTGCTGCTTAGACCAATCACACGGACACGGTTATAAAGCTCCGTCGAGGTTTGCGGCCAGTCTATAAAGTGAAATAAGTCTCCATTATCGTATGCGCGCACTGGCGGGCGTGTGAGACTTACGCTTTTTATGCACAAGTAACCATCGCCATCCCAAGAGGGCGCACGGTCAACGATAAACCCGATCAAGTTCAACGCCTCAAAGAAAGGGACATCATAAAGAGCAACCGTAGTATGCTGTACCGTAGACCGGAAAAGCCCAAAGCGGCATTCTTCCCTGTCCAAGTCCATGCCGTAAGTCCCATTTGTGGCGATGTCAACGCAAATATCCCCGAGGTCTTCTCCGGCGTCGTAGCCGGGGGATTCGAGATTTCGCTTGTTATAAAAAAAGCTCCGGTCTAGAGCATGGACCGTGATAACCTTTTCCTTGCTATCTCTTGACCGTTTATAGCCTGGTTGCCCGACACAAACACCGGTAAAAAGACACATATAGTCTGCACCGTACTCGTTGAGCGTTGCCTCGTCCGCATAGTAGATTCTAACAATTCTGCGACCCACAAAGTGATATGGTGAAATCGTATCACCGGCCACAAGCGTAAGATTGGCGCTTGTGGCTTGCCCCTCTTCCTCTGAAATACTACATTGAGTAACGTATTCGGTAATATCTAGAGGGGTCTGCCGTGATTTTCCTAAAACGATATCCGAAAGTGTATCAGCCTGGTCATAGAGCAATACCTTGAGTTTTGGCATTCTCTTGTTGCCCAGATATACGGCGTCATATATACCTTGTAATTCCGCAGATCGCATTGATTTAGTTTCCTAACTGTCTTTTTACTTCTTCTTCTTCCTTGACTTTTCGCTCTTTGCGGGCTTCTTTTTGTATCCTTTTGGTGGTTTCTTTCCCGTGAAATTCGTCAATGTGTTGGATCACATTTATATAGGGCTGCATCTTGTAGTCATATCCTGTTTTTATGTATCGCCCACAGAGTTTGCATTCTCCTGTCGAATATCGGACCGCTTCAATAAACATCTCTTCAGTCTCAAAAGGACTGGGAACAACTACAAGCCCGCGCGGCGTAGAATCTATATTTGCTGTTGTTTGGTAATTAGGTTGTGGTTGACAATACAAAAATATTAGTAACCACAGAACCAAGATATTTACTCGCATACGTTTCTCTTTAAACGTCTTACTCGCTACTCTACTCTACTCTATCACTGGGTCTTTTACTTCAAACCCAATGCAACACAATGAGGTAACTTTAATTCTCACCGTGACGCCGGGACTATTTACCTCCGTCTTGAAAGTCACGTTTATATCGTGTGTTTCTTCCACGGCGGCCATATGTCGTTCCAGGTAGATAAAGCTTGTCCGAGTAATGTCCTTTTCAATGTCGCGCCTGACGTATTGCTCATCTGTCTCCGCTTCCGTCGTGTCATAATCGTAGACCGACACAAGCGACGCCCCGCCGAAATGCGTCATTCTAAATTCATCATACCAAGAGTTAAAAAAGCGAACCGGACACATTTGGCCGCATCGAGGAATCGTCCCAGGCGTGGTCCCAAAATTTACACTGCGCCAGGTTTGAGTTAGCACGTCAAAAACCTGAATTGCATCTGTAGGCAAAGCCGCAATGTAAACGGTCTTTTCCCACACCGTTTCTTTCCCTGTGACCGTCGAGGTGAAAGTAATCCTTACGGTCTTTTCGCCTGTGGTGAAAGGCGCAACACCGGCAACGGCATTATGGACATAGAGAAGAGAATCAGTAGGGTCCACGGTGAAAGAAATAGGTGTGCTTCCTACCAGCCCAGAAAGGCCCTGTATCGCACCATTAAACCGCACGGACACAGTAAATGGCAGACCCGACAAAATAGGGTCGTACTGGTCTGCACCAGCGTCGTTAAGTAAAATCGTGTTTTTCTGTGTCCCTGTGTTCCAGTTCATTTTGCTGTTGCTATCCAATCTTGTAAAGTCTCTGAACGTTCAGAGAGATGGAAAAAGAATATCATAAATATTAATAATGACAAGTAATAGGAGAACCAAATATTGCGCCTAACCCCTGGTCAGTGACTATGTTATAAATCCCTTCGGGATATCCTTGTAATGCCGCTGGGCATCTCCAGTATGCGTACACTGTAGGCGATTGCCAAATAAATAACCGATACCCAGGGCCAAACCAACTCATTTCATACAGATAGCCCCCTGGCCCTGGATATATATACCAATAAGGGGCCACGTACGGCATAGTTATTTCACCCTGTAGTGTAACAATATAAATTATTTCCGGAGGCCCAACCGTTACCGCTTCCTCAAATTGAGTAGTATTTAAGATTATCCCATCTTCTGTGATATCCCAGAATCCATCTTTATTTTCAGCTAACGGAAAATTAACCACATGAGCAGAAATATAAGTTCCCGCATAAGTATTGGCAACTGGCCCGTTTTCCGTTGCGTAAAATCTAACCTGATAAGTTTTCCCGGCGTCGAAGTGTCGTGAACCTGTTGTACTGGTCACTACTCCATTAGGAGAGGAATACGTAATACTTTCAATTTCTATTGAGCCGACATAGGAAACGTTGGCATTAAATTTCTCGGGCGTTATGGCTATTCCGTCCTCTGTGATTTCCCAATAACCGTCTTTATCCGTGGTCATTGGGAAACTAAGGACGTGCTCGGAAATGTAAGTCCCTGCGTAAGTATTCCCCAAGGCCCCGTATTTGGTGGCGTAGAATCGGACTTGGTACGTTTTACCGGCGTCAAAATCTCTAGAGCCTGGAGTAGTGTTTACTATTCCAATTTCTAACCCTGGGACTATCGAAGTGATTTCTACAGGTACAACCGTGCACCCATTTACAAAAGTCTCATAACGATCAGATGTCCGATCAGGCCCATATTCCTGGATTTCAAAATACCCTGCGATTGGTTGCGAGGTCGTCCCGCCCAAAGCCGTCCTCATGATTTCCAAAGTATGCGCCCCAGTAATTGTCGGTGTTCCGGATGCTAAAAGCGTCCCCCCGCTTGCCGCATCGTATACATTGACCTTTGTAGAGATGGCATACTGGTTTAGATTCTGTGTAGTCTTTAATTCCGTGGTACTGGAGCATACCGGCGGTGGCTCCGTCGGTGGATTGTCAGGGGGAATTAAATTCAAACTCGGGACCACTGGAGGGGAGAATACAAAAGAATATCCATAAGTTCCGCCCGTGTTCCCTTCGCAAGTTCCCATTGCGAAAAGAATTGTATCAATATCCCGGGAATGTGCACTCCCCTGTAAGGCCCGGAGTCTGAAAGTAACATAGTGATAAAATCGGGAATAATCCTCCGCGCCAGGGGCAGGAATAAATCCTGGGATACTACTACCAGCTGATCTGTCGGCTAAAGTCATCGAGGTAACGTTTGCAATCGCTGTCTCTGCTACCTCTGCTACATGGCTACCTGTGCTCGGTGCTGTAGGGGTGGTAAGGATTTGCACAGTAGCAATCCCACCATATTTACATACTCCGGCCTCATTTTTTGCGTTCCCTGCCAACGCAACCGGCACAGGTCTACTTTCTACAATTACCGGATAGGGCGATTCGTAGAAAAGGCCCCGGCTTGTGAGCTTTACTAAATCCACCGGGTCACGGACCCAGAAACGCCGGTCAAGATTGACAACCGAGTTTTCGCCCGTGATTTTTACGCGAAAGTAAAACCCGAGGCCATCAGCGAAACTCGAACCAGTAGAGGCAAGGGCGGAGTCCGTCGGGCCGCTGTTGGCCCCCGCTTCTTCTTCATAGACGTAAACTCCGCCCCCTTGATCCGTGAAAGAAAATCTATTAGTCTCGTCCTCTGGGATGTCCGAGGAATAAAGGTAGATAGATTTGACTGTACCAGTAACCTTGATAGTGAGCCTATACCATAACCCCTTGAGAAAATAATTCTCTTTAGAGTTTCCGGCCTCTGGCGAGAAAAAATCTTTTTCAACTAAAATAACACTGTCTTTTATTACCGCCACGGTCTATCTTGCTACCTTTTTCTAAAAAATCCCATTTTCAGGGGTACTAAACTACCTAAAATTAAAAACTTTGCAAATTTGGGCCATTTCCAAGCGTTGCCTCTGTGACCTACCTTCCTTCGAGGTACGCGACCACTTCGGGCGCGTCTATTACCTTTTTAATCAAGAAATCAAATCGGACCTCTTCACGGAGCCACCTGTAATCGTGGTTGGTGATACCGTTATGGATAGGATGTATTTTCATTTCTTCCGATGAACCGCAAATTAAGTCTACAGGCTCAATGCAAAATGCGTTTTCTGTCTTGTCCTTTGGATACCAGACCAGATAATCCCCGGTATTCAATGTCGTATTGAAAAACCGATAGAGTTCGTAGAAAAAGCCCGCCCGCATAGAAATATCATCAGCAAGCCATACCTCTGAAACCTTTGTATCTTCGATAGTCCCGGCGTAAGAAGTAACCGCCATTGAGGAGAGCGTCATCTGATTACCTATGCGCCGCTTGAAAACCGGGTAAGAATCGAAATTCCAGGTCCTGCGTGGCAGCTCTGGATACTTTAGAATTATGGCGAGCGTCTGATGCCACAGAACACGAAAACTTTTGCTGAGTATCTCAACAGGCATTTCTAGTGTTACCGGGGATTCAAGCATGGTCTTTCCTTTAGCATTATATTTTCTCCTATGCTGTTCTTGCCTCTTCGCTTTGAGGTATGGATTCCTTGGCTTCCAGCATTCCCTTGGCAGAGTCTAAAAGTTCGATCGCGCTTTTCACCTTTTCCGCCGCGTCGGTTTTTCCTGAGTCTTCGAGCGCGACCACCACATCAAGCAAAATGTCGGTTACATCTATCAAATCGCTGGCCATCATGTCAACTTCATTTACGTTTGGCATATTTTTCCCTTTCTATTGTTTTGTGCAGGTCGTCTTGTACCTGTTGTAATTTGCATCATAGAGATTTGCAACTAAATAGTGAGCAATGTAGTTATCCGCGCCGCCCGCGTCCGCTGTCTCCAACGCAGCCTTGGTTGTATAGATTTTAACATGGTAAGAGGTCAATTGTCCGCGCGTCCATGTGTATGAGTATTTCCGTAAGTTATAGCCGGAAAGGCCGAGCCCTCTGGTTATCATCGCCTCAAAATCCACATGGTCATTGATGTACACAATCCAAGTCGAGGCAACATACCCGGTCGGGTCGGCATCATCTACAGTTACCTCATAGTAAGTCTTCTCGGTTTCGAGGCCATAGGGATGGGCGGCCTCGACGTACCAATGCAGATAATCGTTGCGTGTCACATCTTCAGCCGCCGGGCCATAGAGCGTTGCTCCGGCCATGTCTTTTATCGTTAGTTGTGGTGCGTAAGGAGTATCCACGGGTACGGAAAAATCGAATTCGTCTCCAAGTTTTCCCTGGATTATCGCCAGGGGTGCTGTGAATTTTTGAGGCATGAATCTCTCCTATGGCGATTTCTGCAAAACTTTGTTTACCTGATACCGTGCATCCGGTGTAAAGTCCGCAACATAACTCTGATCCCATTGATATTCTTCCAAGGCTGTAAGCATTGTATTATCTGTATAAACCGTGATATCTTTATGCTTTTCATACCCGTTCTCAAAATCCGGAGTGCCCGAGGCGTCATATTCCAGATTCTCCCCGGCCAGGCCAAGCCATTTCTGAAGTTCTGTGAATTTGTTGTAAGACCCTGAAATCAAAAGTTCATCTTGTTCCCCTACGATATCCGAATCATTTAGGATTTCGAGGAATAAGGTTTTCCCGATGTAGGCTGAATAAGTACCAGTGGCCAACGTTACGAGCACATAGGCCGCAGTAATTCCCGTCCCACTTGCTACCGTGGTTGAGGTCGGAAGGTAAACTAACCGCCACTTCCACGGCGTGACAAAAGGATCAACCACTTGTTTAACTAAAAGGACATCCCCGACTGCTAAAGTAAGCAAAATCCACCTCCTAACCATTATCAGTCAAATATCCAATCCCTGCCACGCTTGGCCCGCCTAACTTCCCGCTGATTTCACGAAGTACGGAAATCATGGTGTCGAGCCTCCAAATCATAGGTTGATTAACGTTCATGAGGCGGTCAACCACTTCCATAATTCCAATTGTGCGCTCTCCGGCGATAACTCCGCGCATCTGTTCAGTTTGCTGGACGGTATCAACTACGGCATTATGAACCACCGTAACCTGATCTTTGAGCCGTGAGAGGGCGTAAGCACCTACGGCTACAATTCCGGCAACGAGACCTTGCCCAAGTTCGCCTTCTGCTCCGAGGGCTTCGAACACAGATGCCAAGGCAGTACCTAATTGGTTTTTCATAAACTCTGAGATAGTCTTGAAACTCTCTTGAAATGTAGCTTTCATCATACTCGAAAAATCTTCCATCGTCACCTTCCCCTTTTCCAAGAAGGTATTCAGAGCCGTCTCAAAAGCCCCTGTGAGTGCCCCAATAGTGCCAGAGTGGAGGGCGGCAAAATATTTCGAGCTTTCGGCTTCTTTAGCTGATACGATTGCTGCTCGCATTTGTGCAGTCTCCTTAGTAATTTTGCCCATAGAAAGCCCTACCTCGTAAACACTTTGATAAAGCGCGTCCCAACTTTTGACTTGCTTCTCGAATTCCAATGTCAATTTTTGCGCAGGGGATAGCGCCTCCTCGAGAATGGCGTTAATTCCACTAGATTCCTTGAATTTATTAAGATTCCCAGCGATAGCGGCCAAAAGTGTATCCAATTCTTTGATTTGTTCGTCGATTGGTACGCCTTTAGCGAGAAAGATTCTGTCTGATAATTCGCTGATTTTTTGAAATTCGCCCATTACCTCGGCAATCGTGTTTTTTGCTTTGTATTTGATTGCGTCAGCGAGTTCGTTTATCCCCAACTTCTCCATATCATGCTGCAGAGCTTTAATGGCCGCATCTGATTCCGTCTTGATTGTAGCCGCTGTGCTTTTAGCCGCCTTCTCTATAATATCTTGCTGCTTCTTTACTTTCTTTTCAACCTCTTTGGTCTTAGCGTCCCAAGAGTCAAGAATTTCCTGCATGTCCGTAGATAACTTTTCTAGTGGCGTTCCCGCTGTGGTTTTCTCAACCTCTTTTTGAAAGTCCGCCAACGCCGTTTTCAACTCTTCTAAAAAGTTAATCTTTGTTCCGGGCGTTGCACTGACTTTTTCAAGTTCCTCCTTTAATTTCTTCAATCCTGAAACAGCCTCAGCACTTGTTTCTTGTAATTGTTTTTTTAGACTCTCTGTATCACCGCTCCCAGGTTCGGAAGTAGTGGTGTTGGAACCAAGTGCGCGTAGTTGAATATTAAGCTGTTCGATTTCAAAATCTGTCTTGCCTCCCAATGCTTTCCAGATACCAGAAACGAAAGGGATATTCTTTTCTACCAATTTTCTAAAACCCGCCGATACTTCCAAGCTAACCCGGTCAAAAATAACCCGTATCACCTCGGGGATTTTAGCAATAATTACGCCACCGAGCCAAAAAGCTTTTTCAATAATCCATAAAGCAAGGTCAATAAAAACTGGCAAGATTGCTGTTTGGAAAATAGGGGAAAGTTCAGAAATCGCTGGAGAAAGCTTTAATTTTAAGGCCCCCCATGTGATTTCGAGAAGATTGGCAATTAGTATCAGGGTTTCCCAGGCTAAGTTTTTCAACTTCCCAAATGCCTCCCCAGGATTCTCGACCACCATCTTAAAGATTGCCTTGATCGCTTCGGCAATTTTCATAAGCATCTCGCCGGAAATCTGCAAGAATACTGCAATCGAAGTTCGGTTGCTTTCGATAAAACCAAGTATGCTTTGGAGGCCCGCGTTTAGTGCCGGGAGCATCGAGGAAATAAAATCTATCCTGATTGAGTCTCTAACCTGTGACCACCTTTTTTGAATCTGGGTAAACTCAAGGCTTGTCTTCGCAAATGTCGCAGACAGTACCGCCCCTAATTTCACAGCGGAATTTAGGAAGTCTTGTATGCCATCCGGACCTTGCAACACTAGATTAATAAGCTTGGAATCCCCGATTATTGAAAGGAGATTTAAAGCGACCTTTGCCATTCCTCTTTCCCCCGCGTCTGTGAAAGTTTTGGCCGCATGTGTAAGGGAGTAAAATAAAGAAAGTAAGGGATTTCCAGAACTTGCCACCTGGCTGAAATCAATCCCTAGACTTTCCAACTCTTTCCTAGTATCTGAGAGTGGATTATATAGCGCATCATTAAGCTTCTCTTGTAGCCCTTTAAACACAAAGGAAAGCTCGGAAAAATTTCCGCCTACCTGCTCAACTGCGTGCCCAAGCGAGGAAAAAAACTCCACGGATTGCCCGGTTCTCTCAGCCATTTGCTTTATGTCCGCCGATGCCTGGGTTATTTCTGTGAGCTTTAAAAAATCTTTTACCCGGCGCAATTGTTCAAGGGGGGACATAATTACATCCGCCATTATTCCTGCGGCTCGTGCCAATACTCCTCTGCCGGTGAGAATACCAGAGGCAAGATAGAAGGCGATCTTTGCGCCCATCGCCGGAAGTGCTACCAGTGCTCCAACTACAGGCAATGACCGCGGGAAATATCGGGCAATGGTCTCAGCCACTGCGCCCGCGGATTTCCCGACCTGGTTCCGGGCATTCTGCATTCCCTGTGAAAGATAATTTACGATCTTGCTACCGCTGGAAACAATATTGACCAAAGGGCCACGTTTTGGCGGAGAAAGGGGGAAAAAGTCTGCGATAATCTGCGCTAATTTTTCTACGGCCTTTTCTACTTTTGCGGCATTTGCTCCAATCCCTTGTGCGAGCATGGAGGTTATCTTTTCGCCTAGATTCTTCCCTTTGATCGGCATTGTTTTGCCTAAATCATCCATTACTTTTTCCAAGGCAATAAACCTGGTCTTTAATTTGGCTGGATCAACGTTAAATCCTTTTTCAATTCCCTTTTGCATTGAGGCCGCGAGTGAGGACAAACTGGCCTTACTCCCAGTCCCTAATTTTTCTTGAATTCGCTTGAAAGAATTAAACAAATTCATCAAAGATTTTTCCAAGTCTTTAAAACTTGTTTTACCTTCTTCAGCGGTCTTTTTCGCATAATTCCCAAACGTAGTAATATTAGCAAATCCACCGAATGGACCTGCTCCGCCGCTTTTACCCTTGCCAGCAAAAACAGCCCCCGAAACTTTACTAAAATCTAAAATTTCTTTTATAGCTTGGACTAATGCCGCCCGCATTCCCAAAATTGGTGTCTCAATAACTCTTATGGCAGTTCCAATTTTAGCATAAGAGTCGACGGATTTTTCGGCCAAGGCTGTCGTCTGTTGCTGGATCACTGCCAACGAAGTCCCATATTGCTGTGCCGATCTTGCAACCTTTGCTAAGGCCACAGGCATTTGTTGTGAAAAAATATCCACAGTCTTTGCGGTCGCTTGCTGTGTCGCCTGGAATGTCTTGTCTATCGTCTGAACGCCTTGCGATGGCTTGACTTTAGAGACTTGCACAGTATTGAGTTTTTTGAGTTCGTTGATTATTTGTATAATTCCAAGCACTACAGTTTTTGCACGAAGAGAGGCCCCCTGCAGTAACTCTTCGATAGATTTTTTGGTTGTCGCAAAAAGCGCCGGCAAACCTTTGATCATGTCTATGATTGTCAAAATCGTAGTCGGCTTTTTGCCTTGAATCCAGCCCCACATTCCTTTTATGGTCGCAAATGGACTTGCCACGATTCCTATTATCTTCTGTGCAATGCCTCTAGGCACTAACTTCCTGATTTCTTTTGCGACAATGGCGGCTACTGGAACAATATCCAAAAGTATCGCGCGGACATCGAACATTAGACTATTGAAAGCCGACCGGCCAGAGCCGAGTGAAGTTCCTATTTTTCTAGTAAGCCAGTTCCATCCGGCCAAAATCCCTGATATGGCAATATTAAAAAATGCGGGCAACATGAGAAAAGAATTTTGAAAACCAAGCAAAAAACCAGATACAGCTAAACCCCCAAAAGCAGTTTTCAACCCCATCGCCGTTACATATCCGCGAGACAAACTTACGTCTATCATACTCACCAAACGGGAGGCATGTTCTAACGGCGTCAATTGTAGCAGAGAAACCCCAAATATACGCTTTGTGAGACTATACGTCTCAAGAAGCAGAAAAGGAATGGTAAAAAAACTGGTCATCCCAACCGAAAACAAAGACACAAACGAAGCAAACGACTGCTGAATAAAACTCATTTGCGGTATAACTTCAGAAAGCAAAATCTTGACACTTTTTGCTTGAGCAAAAAAACCAGTTAGGACACTAGCCCCGGAGACTTTAATAGTCTTTATTAAATTCAGGAATGAGCCAGTTAATTTTATACCGCCCCATGCCATTAAAATCGCACTCCCACGGGCGGCCATAATTTCAAAGCCTTTTTCTACCCGCTTGTTTGCTGTATCCATAACCGTACTGACCTGGTCTTGTGCCTGGCCGCTTACCCGCTTAATCACAACCAAAACACTTTCGGCTACTGTGTTGATGTCCTTCGACATGCTTGTTATTGCAGTTTTGAGCGGCGCGACGTTCTTGGTAATTGCAGATAACCTAGATTCCAGGTCCTTGGGCATTTTGGCCTGGATATCCACTTTGACGGAATAAACCTTTTGCGCAAATTTATCAAGTTTCTTTTGCGCTTCCTCAATCGTCTTGAAAAGCCCGTCTGCCTTGCCTTCAAAAAATGTTAAGACCTCGCCAACACTTATCGCCATTACCTTTTCCTCGTTTTCGGTTGTGACATTTGTGAAATTAGGGAATCAAACACAGTGCTATGAGACTGCTTTTTCTCTTCTTCGGACACACCTAGAAGCCGATCTAACTCCAGCATGTCCTCGTTGAGTTCCTCTAAGATCGTCTTTTGCCCTTTTTCTACAAGAAAGGAGCCTATTGAGCTTATTAATAGCGAGCCTTGCATTTGCCTTGCTCGCGTCAGTAATTTCATAGCAGTCAGGAAATGGAACATCAGCTCGGCCTGCCCCATTTCCCAAACCTCATGTGGCCCAAAGCCGAAGGCGATTAAAACCAATGCAATTTCTCGAATAGTTATTGGGCTGCTGTTGCCTCTGTCTCTTTTATCACTTTTTTCACTGGCTTTTCGTCTACCTTCTTGAGCTTTGAGCCGGTAAAAGGGTTTTTTTCAAAGTTCTGGCTCCAGATCACTTTGATTATTTGCAACAGAACATCGAGAGGAATCCATTGTTTGAATTCTTCCTCTGTAAACAAGGCGACCTCTACCCCATCAAGCATAATACTTTCATTGCCTTTTTCTACGGTTATGTATGCAATATGCACCGCGCTTTCTAGGTATTCTTTTTGCTTCAAAAGAGTCAGAATCATGTCCAGTGCCGGGGCATCTTTGGGGCCCTTTTTGAATTCTTCAATTATCTTGACGAGCAGGGGCTGGAGCTCGTCTATCTGCATAACCCCCCAGGGTCGGATTGCTAAATCAAACTTATCCAAAACTCGTATTCTCTCACATAGAGAGCTATGTAGATAAACATCACGCCACGAAATTCTTTCGAGAGTTTTTTGTTGTACCGTAAAATTCTCCTAAAACCAAATTTATGTATAGCTGTACCAATTGCCAAACCCAAGCGTCGGATGCTCATTCACAGACGCTTTGAGCGTGCCGGTCTGGACTTCCGTCTTGTTGTTTAGTGCGATATCACCATCCGGGGCCAGGTCAACATCATAAAATTCGATCTGCCGCTTTTCGCCTGTGCTGCCGCTATCATCAGTAACAATCATCTTGCCATTGATATCCACGTCATCCATAATAGGTGTTTTTACCGCGCCTGTAACCGCGACATGATAATAAACGATAACTTCATCAGTATCCCCAATCTGAGAACCCGTCGGAAGTGTGATAGCTCCGGTCGATTCATTAACCTCATAATCACCCGTCGCCCCTTGCACATAAGCTTCTTCCCCTGAAGTCGGATAAATATCATCTACAGCTACGACAGGATGATCGGTCAACGTTGCTAACCCGGCTGCAAAAGTTACAGTTTCATGGGCATATCGAGTAAAACTCGATGCAGCCACGCGCCCAGATGACATGAGCAAATATTTGAGCGTATGACGGACTAACTCGTCGACTACGATAGTTAGTGTCGCGCCGCGTTCGGTTGTAATAGTCCGGTCTTTTGCATCCATTCCTCTCAAATTTGTTTTATGCTCTATCTTATTGATAGCATAAGCCAGAGCGCTGGATACAACGTTACCAAGAGGTAAATAGTCAAGATACGTACCGTCCGCATTTTTCTGGCTAAACCAGCAGTTCACCTCTGCGGGAACATGATAATTTAGCTTATTTGGGATATTGCGATCATGAGCCATTTCAGGCCCTCCTTTACGCTGCGATTAAAAATCGCAAGATAAATTCCACTATAAAAATATTCCCCGTATTACTTACAAATGTTGGCTTCTTTTCGAGTCGAACGGTATAGCAGGCATACTCATTTTGAACAAAACTTAAACTTGGGTCCTGGCCCGCTGGCATAAAATAATCGAGGACTGCCTGGGCTTTCGTCATCGCCAAACTACTAGAGCCAGTGACCATAAAACGTTTGCTTTCCCAGATCGGATAGCGATTGTTCCCTGCGGTTGTCTCGCCGGATGAGATAATCCCGACTATATGTGGCGGTTTTGCCTTGGGCGCTGGGAAACTCTCTGCATATACTGTTATATCCGAAATCCCAGACGCCCGCAACCGTTCGACTAATCTTACCGTGAAAGAAGCCATTACAACCCCTTTTAATTGTCGGTAGAGACTACTCCACCGGCTACGATACCATCAATTTCTAGGTAGGCGGTTGTTGCCAATGCGATGCCTGTTCCGACTTCCTCAAAATCAACTCCGCCGGTCCCTAAACCCCAGGCGCGCAAGCGCGCTGTGGGATTCGTGGTATCGGTGTTTGTGATACTCTCCGCCGACCAAAAAACGCCACCGCCTACAAATCCACGCGCCATCGGGTTTATGTTGTCGAAAGTCTTAAAAACATTAGTGGCCGAAGGGAACGCGGCGTTATTGATTGTGTACCCGCCCGCCGGATAAGTGCCGGTTATCGCGGCGCTATAATAGCCCTGAAGCTTATTCCCATCAGGATGAAGCTTGTGGGCAATCTTCGTCAAAGCAATCGCCATGCTATTTCTCCTCTATCAAATCAAGCTCTATCCGGCGGACCCTTTTTTTCTGCCGGGTTGAGCTTGTGTACTTTGAAATTCTTTCTATTCTCCATTTTTTCGCGGTCGGAGTGGCTTCACTCCCAACCTTATCAGGCGTAATCTCTAAAATATCGCCTTCGTCTATTGAGTCCAATCTATCACAAATGAATCGGGCACCAGATTGGGCCGAATCTCCACCTATTGCCCTGGCTTCCTGTTGAGTCTCCTCTAGCCATCCTCGACATGTGAGTATTGTATAAATCCCCAAAATTACGCTGCCGTAATCATCAGGAGTAGACGCGGAAGCGTCATAAAGCTTTGTAATTGTGGCATTGCGGAGACCGAAAGCCATTACACACCCCCTAGAAGATAAGGTTTTAAAAGTTCTAGGGACTCTCTGCAAAGCCCTGATTTTACGTCTATTGGAAGCATTGCCTTGTCATAGCTTTCACTTGTACTTCCAATACTTTGGCTTGTAATGCCAGCATTTAAAGCATTTATAGCGGCATCGTCTGCATAATCAAGTAGAAATTTGGCCTGGATGTAGGTGGCTTCTTCAACTGGTATGGGCGTAATCACATTGCCATCGGTATCGACATCAAGATATATTTGCCCTCTATAGCAATCAAGAGACCTGGGGAACTTTCGCGCTTGGGTGTATTCGTATTTTTCGCCCGCATAGTGCAGGTTGTCTACTTGCTTTGTAGCGCGTGCCAATGCTCTATTTTTTTGTGTGTCTGTGTACAAATCCCAGGTATCTGATAGGCCAATATCATCAAAATAAATGTTGGCCTTTTCCAGAGTCCCATAAATTGTAATCGCCATTAACTTTCTACTCCTAAAACTCTTGAGAGTTCGGCCTCAATCAGTCTATTCGCGAGCATTACATACCTTCCCTTATTCACTTCCAAAGTTCGGCTTACCCATTTTGCGGCATATTTGCCGTCCACATGCTGTAAAATTTTATTATGCTGATATGCCGCGTAGATATAACCAGATTTTGGGTTTGCGGCATCCCACACCAGTTTAAAAGCATAGTTCTCTAGTTCTTCCACCCTGCCAGAATCTCTTAATCTCCCTGTAAGCATTGAGACATAAGGCCGACAGTCTTTCAGAAGTTCTTTTGCTGCCAGCCTGATACCTGTTGCGATTGCTTTTTCAAAAGCCTCCTTGAGTGCACCGAACCAGAGCTTTCCGGCATCGGAGAAAATCTTGATTTCTATGCTGCTCATTCTACACCAATGAAGGGATCAGAGTTGTTTTGTGAGCCTGGATCGTGTTGGGATCAAACCCATTTTCCAGAACCTCTATTCTGAGGGGCTTAGCATCTCTTGGCATTCCGCCCTCAGCATAGAAATTTTGCCGCATTTCTAAGGGCCCCTCTTGTATCGCTTTAACTACAAGCTGCTGTAAGATATTTATCCCACAACGATATGGCTTGTTCCCTGGAACTTTTATAGCGTGTTGCTGGTTGTCTGTGTCGCAAATAAGAATTGTTATATCTTTGTTCGTTAAGATAGTTCCATTCCATGCCAGATCATCGTTAGATAAATTTCTTCCGGTCTGTTGTGCCCGATGAATCGCAAGCAATATGGCACTTTTCTTTGTGACGGTCGCTTCTGTAATAGCCATATTTTCTTCCGTTTTAACTAAATCGTCATCTGTGATTTCTGTACTCTTTTTTTTATCTGCCACAAATCCCCCTTTATTGAACGTCCAAAAGGGCCCCTTGCCGCCAAGGAATATGGACTTTAAGCTGGTAATGTCCCGCCAAACTCCACCGGTCATCGTAGGCATTGGTAGCTTCTTTTTGGATTAAGAAATCGTCTTTATGCTGCCTGTGTAGTCCTATGCCCTGGCCTGATGTGAAATCTAGCCAGAACATAGCATTGGTATCCATCCTGTCCATTTCACTAAACGGGATACCGTTCCAAATGATATCCCCCTCGATTCCGGCCCGGAGTTTTGTTCCGCCATCCACGTAACGAACACGAGAATTATTCCCAGTGTTTTTCAGCAAGTCTTCCAGCGCGTGCCAAACTGTGGTTCCGCACCATACAGCATCCACAACCGCGCCGCGTGTGTTTTTCAGAGTATCATGGACATCTCGGAGTAACGCTTCTGTAAGGCCCCTGTTAGTTCCGGCGTTACCGTTGACATAAGGTTGCCAGAAGGCATTCGCCGCACGTGCAATCCCAGCGTACGTGTTGGCGTTATTGGCGACTGCATCCCCTAATCCTGTTATTTGCAATGTACTACCGGATGCAAGTTGGACTATTTGTAGATCAATAGTTCGGGCCATTTCCTCTAGGACTTCGGCCATCTGGTCCTGAAGTAGTCCTTGACCAGCACCAGTTCGGAAATACTCTAAACTTGTCGCGCCTAACTGTGTCAAACGGCCAAGACGTATCATCCCGATAGCAATTTTGTATGACAGCACGGCTTCGCTATATTCGGGTTGCCCTGCAGAGGGTAATGTCTGACCGTCAGAAATGTTGGTTACACTTGGATATGCGACCGATTTTATCGGCCAGCGTATATACAATCGAGGGTCTTCAATAATACGGCCCGTCCGCTGAAAGAAAGTATATGCCTTCGAAAATTTATTGAGACATACTGCCAATGCCCCAGGACCATATACATCTTGAATCAACGCTGCCACAGTATCCTGAGTTACAAGACCGACTGCCATTTTTCTCTTCCTTAAACACCGATGTTAAAATTGCCATTACGATGGCGATCTCAAAATTTAGAGTTTCGCCATTTTCTCCTCTAACCTTTTATGAAAATCCGCCATTGTCGCGGGCGGTTGTCCCTCTGTTTTTACCACATTTCCAGAGGAGACATTGGGCGGATATTGTGTCCCCCGTGAAAGGATGGGGAATTTTGTCGCCAATTCTTTTACGAACAGCTCTAAGTCTTTGATCCCATCCCGCTCTTTCAAAAGCTTAATCAAAAGCGTCTGATTTTCTGACGTGATATGATGTGCTTGACAACGTTCTCCAAAGGCCGCCTCATCGAACGCCGAAACAGCCGGAGAAGGCGGCACAGATTGCGCTGGTTGCTGTGTCGTGGGCTTTTGCTCTTCGGTTTTGGGTTGCGCTTCAGATTTCTTTGTCTGTAATGCCTTCCGCCTCTCTTCAATCCGTTCCCGAAGTGGATTGGGTTTTTCCTGCTTCTGTGTTTCCGGTTGTGTCTGCTGTTTGGGTTGCTCTACTTTCTGTTGTGGCTCCGGCTGTTTCGGCATCGCATCATGAACAGCAAATAACTGATTGGCAACAAAATCAGCTTCCATTTTCGACAAAATTACAGTGCCCTCTGGCACATCTATTAAGGCCATAAACCCTCCTATATAAAACGTTTTAATTGCGTATAAAACATAATTCTTTTCTCTATCGCTATCCTCTGCTCTTCCCGCGTGAGAGGGTGCATAGAATGCGTGCAATTCGGATGGAACAAAGGCGGTTTCTCGCTTGTGGCATCCGACAGCTTGGGGAATCCAACTATCATCCCCGTAAGTGAGATAATTCTATCTCTCCAACGATTGCAAACTTCATTCGCCCTGGGGCCGAGCCAGCAAGGATGCGGGTCTATTCGTACCAAGTCAACTTTTGCCTCGTAAGCCACAGATTCCCCCACTTTTCTTGAATATTCGGCTTGCGCCGTCCTAATAAGCAAAATCAAATAATCCACGAGGTTGATAGAAAAAAGATTCCCCGTTTTTGTAACTCTCGAAATTCCCTCAGCAAAAGGCTCGCCGCCCTTTGGTTTGTAATCTTTTTTCACAATTCGTTTAAGAGCGAAAAGACCGAAGAAACCAGGATTCGTAAGATTTTGCTTAAGTGTCTTTTCTATCGAAAAGGTAGCTTGGCCAAAGGCCCGCTGAGCATTCCTGGCAAAGGTAGAAATAAGATTCCGCTCCTCGAAGTCAAAAAAGTTATCCATATTTTTGACGTCGTATTTCTTACCTTCCTTCTTCGCCTCTCTTCTCCGATTTTTTATGTAGTCCTCGAAAGCGTTTACAATATCCTTCAGAAAGTCTTCCATTTTCACTAAACGATATTCTTCCCGGCCAGCCTGAAGCAATTTTAAATACTCGTCTAGCGCAATTATTAACGCCCTCAGTTTTTTATCTATGATTTCATTCGGGGACATTTTCTTCCTCTTTTATGACTTCCTTTTCCTCTTCCGGCTGTTTGGCTTGTGTTTCAAATGACCTAAACGGATTGGCTACACTGTTTGCCTTCTCATTCTCAATTCGTTCCAGTTCCTTTTGCGCATCTTCCTCTGAAATATCATCGAGCCACATTAAGGCTTGTAGCGTACTCAAAAGTCCGTCACGTTTACGCTCTAAGACTTCTGCTAAAATTTCATCTCGCCCTTGTGGAATAAATTCCGGGTATTCGATAGAAAAATCGGCAGCTACAAAACCAGAAAGCAATAAAAGGTTGCCGATTAAGCCACTCAGAGCCTTGTCTAAAAACTCTTGCTTGTGGGCAGCACGTTTTATAGTCGCATGTAGCATTTTTTCAAGCTTCGCGGCCGTGTCCGCTGTGGTTCCCCCGACCAACTGCGTAAAACTTAGCAATTGCGGCGCAACGTCAGCCTCAGTCAGCAATGCCAAGATGGTATCATCGCGGTTTTTTTCTGCGCGGTCTATTTGTCCATCCCACGTCAAATAACTTGGATTCGTTGTGTGACCGTCTATTCCGAGCACTTCCGAAGTTAAGAAAGGCCAGAACGCTTCTCCTGTGTCTTTGTCTTCAATAAAAGATTGTCGGTCTACCATGAGCTTGGGATTGCCGTGTTGTGTTAAAATTCTGTCTATCTGTGTCACCCTGCGGTTGAGAGCCTCCTGCAATTTCAAAATCGTGCTGGTGTAGTCAGATGTGACCGCCCGTCCCATTAAATCACAGAACAAGAGGGAAATCATAAAATCATCAAGACCAGTCTGCCAATATTCTACAAGCTCGGCGGCAGAGTCAACGGCTTTGTAAGCCGACAAATCTAAATCTCGCACGATCAACCGACCCTTCACCTCATAAAGCCTCGTTTCTACGGCTCCTCGGGTATGCGTTTCTTCGTAGAGAATATTCATGATTTTGTCGGCTACCCTGATTTTCTCGAAAAGAATACATTTCCGAATTCGGATTATTTCATCTTTCGCGGGGTGAAACTCCACATAAAGATTTCGGCCATCTATCACGGCCCAATTCCACCGGTTTTGTCCTTTGTCCCAGATTGGCTGTAGCCCTACAAAACCCAAAAAACTTGCACGGACCAAGGCCGCCCAGATTTCTCCTTGTTTGCTTGGTGTCTTCTTTGCTTTTCTTTGAGGACGGTTCATCTTGAGCGCGTCTAAAAAATCTTGAATCTCTGAACGTTCAGAGGTTACTATGATTCCCTCGCCAAGCAGCAAATCAGCATAGACGCGGGAGATTTTTGCAAGTAAATTCTCTTGGATGTATGGTATTTTGTCTCTCGATGCCTTTACTTGCCCGTAAGGATGTACCCACGGCCCGCCATCGCCCTGATAATGCCTGCCATAGTAAAAGCCCTCATTCAGGTTTGCTGCATCAATACGGGCCTCATCCTCTGATGTTCGCCAATATCGTGGTTGCGCAGTCATGGAAATAGAAGCATCAGAAAGATCCGCGCCTACTGCATCATGTTGCTGTTTGTATGTCTCAAGATTTGCCATAATTTCACTCTATTCCAATCTCAGAAAATCTAAGATGATTCACCGAACAAAAAATTTAGTTGCCGGTTTTCCGTCTGGTCTTCTAACTCTAACCATATATCTCCAGCTCTAATCGAATCTTGCCAGTGATCTTGGTTTTTAGGGAAAAGGCGATAAAACGCCTTTTTAAATCGGGCAACATTGTATCCACTTCCAACTATCAATCCGAACAATAGTTGATGATGTTTCCCCGCCCAATTCCTGGCCTCTGGAGTATAAAATTGATGATGCTTACAATTTACAATTTCTTGCCGTCTTCTAATTTCCGCATAAACACACGGAGGCGCTTGCCGATTGGCAAAGGTATTAATAAACCCTCGAATAGCCCCATCTCTTTTCCCCATCCAATATTCACCATGGCCATACATGGTCGAAATTGCTTGAAGAAGTTCTTTCCCCCAAAGTTGCTCCCAGGGAGCTGGCTTTTCTACGATAAACTTGGCCTTTAATTGCTCCGAGGTAATAAGAGAATTTTGAATCATTTGACGGGTTTTTAGAAAAACATCAAAAACCTCATCCATAATCTGATCGGCCTTTACCGTGTCACTATAGCGAATAAGTTTAAGGGCCCCACGCTCAGAGAAAATGCGGGTTTGCTTAATGTCGTCGCCGCCACCCCTTGCCTTGTTGGGTTTTCGGGTCGTGCTCAACTTAAGCACGGAGGTATCTTTAATATTTTCAAATTTTTCAGCATAACGGTTATAGACATGGATTACGCCAACCCTTGGGTCACTATACCCTAAATGACGCCCTAATTCCTCCGCTGTCATCCAGCATCCCTCTAGGTTTTTTGAAGGCTGTTCTAAAACCTTCCAATTTTTTATTTGTAACTCTTGCATAATGCACCTTTCATTTTATAGTCCTGTCGGCTTTAAGCTCATTACCGGCGGTTTCAACGATTGTTCGCTTTGCATACAGAGATAATTCCCAATCGCCAGGCTCATTACTCGATCATCGTGCCCTTCTGTCGCCTGCCATTTGCCATTCTTGTGGCCGAAGTGGATGCACTCGTGAATGTAGTGCTCATCTGGAATAAGGATTTGCCTTGATGCTATAGCATCCTCCAAAGCCGGAAGTATCTGGTTTCTCGTAATTGCCGTAGTAGGAAATCCTGCTTTAGCGCATTTATTATGCCGCTCGTCATATTCGGTATGATAATAGATATTGACATAATCAATGTGGTTTATGATCTCGTTCAAAACCGCGTGCCCTGTGTTTCTTTCGATTGCAAGCAAAGCGTTATCGTAGAACTTCCCTAATCTCACTAGATGCTTAGCTAATTCGCGCGGCACATATTTGCCATGAAGCGTTGCCACGATCTCTCTTGTTTTCTGTTTAAAGACCGTAACCGCCGAATAATCTCCGGCCTCACCGTAAGAAGGATCGCAAGAGATAAGATACTTCTCATCCTCAAGATTCTTGAATACTCGCAAGTACCCACGGCCTTGTTGCTGGATACTCAAAGGCGGCTTCAATGTCATCAACATGTCATGCAGAGCTATCGTGTCAAATAATGAAGAATTCTTGACAATGAACGCCTCTTGCGGGTTAAACGGGTAATTTTGCTGGAAAAGCATTACGCCAGACAAACCGGTTTCCACGTCTATCCGATCCCCGTGCATTTCCTCTATCTTCTCGCGGCGGAAAACCAAATTTCCCCGCGTAAGACCTGGCACGGTTTGCAAGAGTTCGAGTTCTTGCTCTGTTTCCTGAAATCCTCGCGGCACGGGTAACGTATACTCCTCATGAATCCACCATCTGAGGAAAATAAACGTCCAGATTCCTTCCGGGTTGTTTATCGCCTCTTGGCAAGCGTCGAAGAAGTACCCACCGCTACCATTTGCCGTTGATTCCTGCACCACTTCCCCAGACCTCGGAACACCAGGAAGCGCCTCTCCTATCGTTTCCTGCGCATTTTCGTATCGTGCCACCTCCGTGAGATGCAGCAAATTAGGCGTTATCCCGTGAGCGTCCGTAGTTACCTTAAGCTGGCTAAAATTGTCCTGCCAAGCCAACTGGTTCACCGAGTCATGGTACGCTTTGCGATAGTATTCCGGCGGCAGGTTCTTATGCACAAATTTTATGATTTCATCAAAAATCGTGTGTGCCATGTCACTTTGATGCGCAATGATCGCCATAAATTGGTTAGGATTCCAGTAAACTTTGTCAAAAAACCTAACTCCGAAAAACGTAGTGCATCCCACTTGCCGAGGCTTGAGGATTATGATGCGAACAGGCTTTTCTTGTGCCCGTAGCTTTTCTATGGTTTTAACGATTTCCTGTTGTACTAAATTAGGCCTGAAAGCAGTCTTTTGCTTATCCTTATTCTTGATAAAATAGAACCCAGAAAGCCGCTCCGCCTCTGTAGGAATGGCCCTTTCTTCGATCTCTGCCGATCTGAATATTTCGTTATTTAGCTGTAACAAGATCATCTTTATTTGCCCGAATTCTTAAAATACTGTGGAAAGCGACGTATTTTTCTGACACGGGAACCCCGATCTCTCGTAAAAAATCATTTTTCTCTTTGGCAGAATCACAAACGACTATAAAAAAAAAATCCGGATTTGTGTCTTGGGTCGTTTTATTGGCGTTTTGTTTTACAGTTTTTTTTATGTTGGCAATCTCTTCTTTTGTAAATTTAACTTCTTCGCTATCAGTAAACTGTTTAGAAAAATCACTATCCCCATCAAATAAATAATCAATTTCGCTATCCACGAACCCTAATTCGTGGAAGTCTATGCCACAATTTACCTGCATATCTTTTAACGCCTCAATATCCCACTCGCCCTGCAATCCTGGATTGTTAAGAATTATATTAAGTTTTTTTTCCTCTTCTTCGGAAACATCCACAACAGCCACGGCTAAATCATAATTTTTATTCCGCTCTAATGCATCTAATTGCTCAAGTCGTTGATGCCCGCCGACAAGATTCCCCGTGCGTTTATTCCAAACCAAAGTTTCGACTAATCCATGTACCTTTAAATCCGCCTTTAACCGCTTTTTCGCCGCTTCGTCCATTTTCCGTGGATTATATGCCGCTAATTTTATCTGGCTTCGTTGGATTACCTCTGGCTCAAACTTCTGATATTTGCTTATTGCCATTTTGCTCCCTCACAATTACGGCTTCAATCAACGGATAAAAATTTGTAAATCTTTTCCAATCGTCTGGGAATTTTTCTTTTAATTTTATAAATAACGACCCCTCTAATTCGCACCCGTAACTCCGCCCTAAAAGTAACGAACTTTTATCTCGGTGTAATCTGTTGACTTTCATATAGTGTAAAATTTCTCTTGTGGTCCAATATGCAACAGGGAAAAACCGCCCTCTTTTTTTATCTATAGTCCCTGTATTTTTTATAATCCCCCGCCGGTGAAAAGAATCCTGTATCCTTTCACCACCGGCAATCCAAAAAATCCCTGTTTTTTCTCGAAAATAATTATAAATATCATTCAAACTCAAAATCGGGACATTTAAATCTGTTTTTCCCCTATATGTCCCGTATTTTAACCAACCTGACAAAAAATAATGGGGACATTGATGAATTCTTATTTTGAACCGGTGCTCATAATATTTGATAATTTGCTCATAAAACGATAACTTGGGAACGGTATACATGAAAAACGCTTCGACTTTTTTAAAATATTTAAGACACAAAGATAAAACAACAACCGAATCCTTCCCACCCGAAAAAGAAACCAAACAATCAGAACTCATCAATGCCGCAGTTCTTATGGATTCGTAAAGCACCGTAGACATTTTCCCTTATCCACCGCCTTTGCTTTGTGCCTTTGCCATTGCCGCCGCTTTTGCTTTTGGAATTCCTCGTGGCATGTTATAACCCTCCAATCGTTAAATAGTTATAGAAATTTTTCTCTTGACAAAATCAATTATTTTTGCTATATTAAGACAACTTTTAAGACAACTTTTTTAAGGTGCCTTTATGATTGCTTTAAGTATTCGACAACCATTTGCTGAACAAATTTTTACAGAACAGAAAAAAACAGAATATCGTTCACGGCCTGCTAAAATCAGGGGCCGTATTTATATTTACGCCTGTAAAGGAAAATCCGAATTTCTAACGGGCGTTATAATCGGCATAGTTGAACTTTATGATTGCAAGAAAGGAGAAGACGGGTTTGAATGGCTTCTACGGAATCCGCAAAGAATCCCCTTACCTTTCAAACCCGAAAATCATCCGCAACCCGCCTGGTTCAATCCTTTTAAATCATAGAGCTAACCACTTCCGCCCCTCGCGCCTATGCGAGGGTTACAGCTCAAACAACCTCGAATGAATCTCGACCTTACAGCCTAACGCCCTCAATTTTTCTATTCCTAATAAAATGGTTTTCCGCCCCTCGGCCCAACCTTTTGCAGTTCTTGAGGTCGTCCCCCAAAAATGCGTTTGGCCGTCTTCTCGCTTTTTGTAGTCCACGCCATAAAGATGGACCTCTTTTGCGCCCTGGATATAGGCGAATTGCATACACGGATAAACCGAGGTAAAACCGTGTGCTATCCGATCCCCTATATTTTGCGCAAACTCGCGCGGCCCTTGGGCGACCTGGAACGACTGGAAATTAACCCTGGCATAAAGGTTATAAAGCGGCGCATAATACTTCTCTCGGATAAAATAGGCCAAACATTTCATGCCTAGAATTTCTTTCGAGAACTGCTCCCAGAGCGAGTTATCCACAGCACAAAAGTAATGAAATGGGATCACGTCTTTAGGTAGCATGTAAACCCGATTCACTCCGAAAACCACCGCGTTTTTTTCTTTCTGCAATTTCACGGCATCTTGCAACGTCTCTAAAACCGTCGGGCCATTCCCCAAAATAATCGCGGTCTCTGATCGCTTCGGGAAGGCTTTGTCTAACGTCATAACGGGCGCGACTGCGGGCACAGGCAAAGCCATTACTACGGGCATTCCATTTCCTCCAACTGAGCCTTGGACATAAAGTTATTGATAAGTTCTATCCCTACGCTTCGACCTAACGCGCCAGTTTTTCTGGATGTACGTTTATAAGCTCCGCTCTGTTTTCTGAATCGCGCCTGTCCTGGCTCTGGGAATACTTGAGTAACCCGTGAAGAATACAATTGCCCATCTGCCGAAGGTCCCCCGTCACATCCAATCATCTCAAGGGATTGTAGCCCGATTCTTTTAGCGAAATGGATAGCGCTTTGCGTACAACCCCAGTTTATGTACAACTGAAAATCATTGAGACTGTGCGAGACATTCAGAAAGTCCCAATTATCAAGAGACCAGGCATAAAAAAGAATCTTTTCCTGGTACTTTTGTACCACGTCATTATTGATGTTAAAAAGCCCGCAAGACCAAATCGGCATAACGATGTATTTTGTATGCTCAATATAAGGGATAATCAGAGCCAAGGCCCTGATCCCATCTATGAAAAGAAAATCAAAATGCTTGTAAAGCACAATAGCACGGTTTATCCCTATAATCACACGCAAACAAGATGCCGTTAACGCAAATTTGTCCGCACTTGGGCCAGTCGCCAAGAGCAATCCGTCTTTGCTTTTTTTGTCCGCCTCAAGATAATTGTAGACTTCAGGAATGCAATGAAACATGCCTATCTCCTCATAAAACACGGGGTCTGGCAATACGGCAATCTCAAAACTTTCGCATCTCCCTTAAAATACTCGTCTACAGCCTGAGTTTCCCCAGGGAAAACGCCGTAGTCATCGAGTATCAGCACTCCACCACGGATTATACGCGGATATAAATGTTCGAGTATTGCTTTCGCTGGCTCATAAATATCCGTATCGAGATTCAAAAGGGCGATTTTAAGTCCTGGATGTTTTGCGCAATAATCTGGCACCGTCTTACAAATATCGCCTTCAACAAGTTCTACATTGTCATTAATTGCTCGACTACTCAAATTTTCCCGTAAGCCCGAGACGGCAATAGATTGTTCCCCAGCATCCTTGATAAACTTTTCTCTGATCGGTTTATCACCTTCGTGAGCGGTTTCCGGATACTTACCGAAAATATCGAACCCGATGGCCTGTCGTTGATCTCCATAAAGTTTTTTAAACAGTAAAAACCTGGAGAAGGAAGCCCCTTTAAAAATCCCGCACTCTACGATTGCCCCCTGGCAATTTTCAACTGCACGATATAAGTCCAGGTGCGCGGCAAATTTTGCCATCCTGCTTTTGTCTGCCGTGAGATAAAAACCGTTCTCATAATCCCATTTTTTGGCTATGTCGGGTAATTCGATCATACTAAGTAATCTCCCTTTATTAAATAATCGCAAAATTCACGGACTGCGCCCGAACCACCCGAAAAATGACATACAAAATCAAAATCATTTTGTATCTGAGACCCCAGTGGGCCTGACCGGAGAAGTTGAGAATCCTTTGGAGTTGCACTAAAACCCGCCTTTTTCAAACAGTCAAGATCGTTTAGATCATCTCCGATATAAGCCAGACTTTCCCATGAGATTTTCGCTTCTTCTAGCCAAACACCAAGTTCTTCTACTTTGTTTTTACACCCCACTAAAAAAACTACCCCTAATTTTTCTGCACGGGCTGAAATCCCCTCATCATCCTCCCCTGAGATAAGGACAATATGAACATTCCGCCCCTTCAAAAGACTAATTCCTTGCCCATCTATAACCGAAAATTTTCGGGCTATTTGCCCATTGGGTAAAAATAAAAGGATCCCTCCATCTGTTAAGGTCCCATCTACATCAATCGCTACCGCTTTTATTGTTTTTCTCTTTGGATCTAAACAATGGCAATCTTCCCATTTTTCTTCCTCTTCCTTTTTTATCCCGCAGGCTAATCCCTTAGAATCAACAAATGCAACCTCATGACCCCGAACCAAAAGCAAATTTTCAATGATTTTCCAGTCTTCCAGGGTATCAACTTCAAAAATGGTCTCTTGTGGCATCTCATAAAAACCAACAGTCCCAGAAAGCCTACAATGACTTAGCTCCCAAGCGGCTCTGTTTGTAATATAAAAGGCCCCATTTTCTAAACATTGAGGTTTCATCTCCTGCCGCCGTTTTCTGCATCGCGGTTCATAATTGAAGGCTTTAAAGTGTGCCTCATTATTCACCAGGGGATGCCATTGAAAACGGAAATCAGTCACACCCGAAAGCATAGAATCGTAAGCCTCACATCCATCGGCATTTACATCATTAAAAGCTTTGAGCGCCTTCTTTAAATCCTCTGCTCGTAGCAGGGGCGACGTGGCTTGGATAAGAAAAAGCGTCCCCCAATCTACTCGTTTAGTAAAATCCGCGATAACTAATTCCGTACTTGCCGCATCCGTGGCCGTTTCAGGCGCTCGTGAAATCGGGACAACTCCAGGCAATTCTAACTCTCTGACAACCTGAGCAATCTCCTCTGAGTCCGTGGACACATAAATTTTCTCAAATATCCCTGAATCACTCGCCGCCTTTGCAACCCAATAAACGAGAGGATGACCCGCCATGTCTTTGATGTTTTTCTTCAGGATTCCTTTTGAGCCACTACGCGCCGGGATTAAGGCAACTACACCTTGCATAAGATCGGCTCCTCACTTTTTGGTATTACTTCTCGCTTTAACTTTCTGCGCTGCTCTACCTCTACGGGCAACAAATCACTCGGTTTCTCTGTTGTTGCCTCACGGATTGCGTTTATATTTTGCACAAGTCTCATGAGATCGGGAGGATCGAGACTGGCGACATGGTCAGTTCCCTTCCAGCTTTTGTCTAGAGTAAAATGCCTCTCAAGCCAGGTCGCCCCGTAGGCTACGGCAACATCATCTAGAGCAATCCCTAAATGATGCCCTGAATATCCCACGGATACACCGTACATCTGAAGCCGCTTGATATTCAAAAGGCAAACCTCGCTTGGTTTGATCGGATACCCGCTTGTACAGTGGTATAAAACTAATCTATGCATCTGGCCAGCAGCCCCGAAATAATCGAAAATCTTTTTTTCTTCTTGTCGTGTTGTCATGCCCACAGAGACATGGAGACCGCCTGAATACTCGCGAAAAAGATAGTCGTAAATCTCCCAATCAAGATTGCAGGCGGATGGAATTTTAATCCATTCCGGCTTCAGACCCGCAATTTCTTGGGCGCTCTGCAAGTCCCAGACTGATGCAGAATAGCCTATCCGCATGGCCTCGCAATGTTCTTTTAGTTCTTTATGCTGTGAAAGAGACAATTCCAACGCCTCGCGGTGTCTCCGGTAAGTTCGGCCAAAACTATTTTTGGGCACGGAATGAGGCGCGTTATAAAGTTCTGGTTTCTCTGTCGCCCATTTCGCTATACATCGTTTTTGCAACTTTACAGCATCAACACCACACCCCGCCGCTGCCGTAATCATCTTGCGCGCAAATTCCATTTTCCCTAGATGGTTACATCCCAACTCGGCTACGACCTTTATTTTCTCCATGATTTATAACTTTTCCCAAAACTAAAAGATTTTGATGATTTTCTACAAGTTTTACTCTTCCCTCATTCGTAAAAAGTTCTATCCATCCCTCAATAGGCATGATTATTGTGTGTAGTTAAGTTCCCAGACCGCTCGATGGGCCTCATCTTTATAAAGTGCTTGGTATTGCATATGCTATTTATAACCAAGCTTTATATTAACCTTGTCAATGCTTCCTAGTGGTATTCTTATTTTTTTGCCTGGAAACATTTGTATATCTAAATATCCCGCCCTTACATCGTTTGGCCCTACGATCTCGCCTTCTACTTTTTCTCCAGATTTCAAAAACACCTCCGCATAATCTGGAGGCGCGGACAAAGTACGATATATTTCGGGCGCACCAAAAGCCAAAATTATAGCAGCCAATGGTATCATCCACAAATGGGGATTCCACTTGGCGGGATGTAAACAATATTTCAAGATATTTTCTAAACTCATTTTTTAGCACCTTTCGTGTAAAGTATCACTGCATAAGGCCGATTTTTTATCGGCTCTACAAACTCATAAATCTGCGGGTGTCTGCTATCAAGTCGGAATTCTTTAAGTTCCCAGACCGCTCGATGGGCCTCATCTTTATTTCCTAGTGTTTGTTTCTGCGGGTAGTCCGGCCCGAGTGGGACGCACACAATTAAAGCCATCTGAGCCGCTTTGTATGCCAAGTCGAGGAATTTTTTGCCGGCATCTTTAGCAAAATGCTCGAGTATGTCTCCGGCAATTATGAGATCAAATTTGGGTTGAGACCGCAGAAATTCTAAGGCGTCCCTTATGATGATCTCGTCATAAATCGCCCGATGGTGGTCCTGGATGTAAAGTTCAAAAATCTCGACACAGGATATCGACACGCTCCATAGGTCATACCTCCCCCGAAATACGTCCAAAATCTCCCGGACGAGAAATCCCCACCGGCCAAAACCGGGGCCACAATCGAGCACTGTCTTAGCCTGTCGATACTGCCAAATGAGATCGCAGACTTTAGAGATATGTACCCATGTAGAACTAGGCATTTTGAACCTTTTCAACGCCGTGAGAATTTTTAATATCTATAATTTTTTGTACTTCTTCATCCACAGAAAAAAGCCGTTTATGCGCCCGAATCAAACTTATCATTTCTTCCGCATTGGCTATCGTGTCATGCACAGATGACAATTCTACTTTTGTTCTCGCCGCTGCGATTTTTTTTATCACAGGCGGCACATAGCCATCAAAATAGTGTTTTCCCGAGGAATAGAAATCTATCCCTATAATGTGAATTTTCTTAGCGCCGCAACTCATTAAATCCCGCAAAATCATAAGGCCCATTAAGATTACACCAGGCCCCGTCCACACTCGACAAGTATCAGGGATAATTCTGGCCAGAATTATTTCGTTGTATTGCAGAAGGATAGACTTGTCTATCCCCTTGAAAACCACGCATTTCAAGCCTGCCTTTTTGTAGACATCGAAAGGCAGAGGGGCCATGATTTTTACAAAAGACGTGTTAAGATAAAGCACGTCGCACCGCTTTCCATAATCCGCGACAAGCTTGGGTGCGACAGGGAAAGCGCCATTCGTGCGGACAACTACATCAAATTTTTCGATAATTTTGCCTTTCCCTCGGCCCTGGAGATTCGTGCTCGGCCCCACGAAAACGACTTTCTTTCCCTCTATCAAGTCTCGGAAACCCATTTATTTCTTGCCTCTCTTCGATTGGCTCGCTTTGACCGCCTTAAGCCGCTTGGCTGCCTGCGCCCGTGTCGGACTTTTGCCCGCAACATGCGCAATCTTCCAACCTCCGACGACCTTTCTAATCGGCATTAAATAAGCCTCTCATAAATTTCAACGAGTCTCTGTATCAATTTCTTTCCGGCCCAAAATTTCTGCATAAACTCCCGGCCCCGTCGCCCGTAGTCTTCTACCTGCTCAAAAGTAATCGAGGTCAGGTCATCTCTAAATCTCTCTTTGCTCGTGATAAAAAAAGGCGGCCTGGCCCCCAGAAAAGAAACCAATGCCGCCATAACATCGTCATCTGCACCGTTTAAAGCTATTAGGCCCTGCGAAAGAGCTTCAATGGACACGAGGCCATAATAGCCCTGCAGGTGGTCGAAAACAGCATCATGAGAAGAACGTTGAGCAAGAGCGTCATTTAATGAAGAGCTTGGAATAAAAGAAAATTCTACTTTGTGGCCGTTATTCTGCCAGCTTCGAGCCACGTCTTGAAAAAACTCTGTATCCTTTTTTGCCGGGTGCATGGAATAATGATGGCAAACCCGCAAAGGATAAGAGCCCCGCCGCGACCGTGGGATATAAATTTTATCGCCTGGGTCTACTAAATTTGGGAAAAAGTGCGCGGCAGGGAAAAGTTTCGTCATTTCCGGCGTGGATAAGAGCGTATACACTCCCTTCCGAACAGATTTTAAAGGTGATTCCCGTTGGGGTGACCCGTGGAAGTGAAGTATTTTCGGTTTCGTCATGTATTGAGAAATATCTAGGATTTTTTGGGTTCGGGTTTTTTGGGTTCGGGTTTTTTGGCCTCTGCTTTTTTCTTCGCCATCTGAAAACACTCCTATTTTATGATTATCAAATATTTGGAGGCCGTGAAAATGCAGGATGTCAGCCTTCTTCAGCGCCTCGACTATTTCACACTCAGCAAAAAGCCGGTGCTCTTGGAACGCCTCCCCCTGGAACCAATCTCGGCTTTGTACTAACTTTGCATCGTGGCCCGCCTTACAAAGTAAATCAACGAACCTGGCAGGCGCGTATGCGGTCGGAGTCAAAGCAAGATGAAGAATTTTCACGGTACGTTTCCCCCAAAGAAAAAGACCACCTAAGTCTATAACCTATTGCAAATCACCGCAATAGCTAAGTTTTGGGGTGTTTTGTGCAAGGGTAGAAAAACAATCTGGAAGACAGAAGATAATTGATCTGAGGTGTTTTGTAAGATTTTTTAATTTTCTCATTTCTGCTTTCCTCTTTCTTGCCAGGTTTCCCGCGCCTCAAACAATAAGTTTTGATGCTTTTTATATTTTGCATACAGGTTTTTTAACCACACCACTCCTCGGAAATGGACCAAGTATTTTTATAAGTCGCATTATTGCTCCAACGATCTGCAATTCTCTTCCCACGCGGAAAGTTCTCGGGCCGATTTCTAACACGCAAGGCCCATTTTCGCTCAATCTTAGCAAGTCTCGTCCTGCGCTTATTTGCGATTTTCAAAAGTCTCATTATTTCCCCCAATTTGCCACGGTCAGCAATATCTTATTTATCATGGCATTTGACGGCATAAATCGGCCTTTCTCAACGTTCGCTAAATGGCTGGCTGACACATCTAAAAATGCCGCGGTCTTACGATACGAAAAACCACGCTCAACCCGCCACAAAAAAAAAGCACCAATTATCCTTTTCCGCATTTCCGGCCAATCCATGCTTACACCCCTTTCCTTTTATTCTCCTTAAGCACCGCTGCCGCCTTTATATCTACCGCATCTTTTATGAGCCCAAGAATACTTTTAACCCCTGCCGTCAATTCTTTTCCAAGTTCGGTGTTCATATCGGGCGCGACACTGCGCAAAATCGAAACGGCAGTAACATTGTCACGAACTATTTGAGAAAATTCCTGATGGTCCTCTCTCGAAATCGAACAAGGCCAAATTTTGCCATCATCCCCGACAATGAACATTTTATGCCGGAAAAGTTCCGTCTGACCTGCAATGCACTGGACATGGACTAGCGCGCTCTGCATCGCCGTTTCTACAATTATGTTAAGTCTTTTTGTGACCTTAACATATAACTTTTCTTTTGTTTGCGCCATAAGTGTATCTTTATCAGCGCTCCAACGTTTCGCACTGCTCCAATGTCTCAAAGTCCCAAAATCTATATTTAGCTTTTTGCTTAACTCTAGAAGTGTCTTACCTTCTAGAAAACCTTGATACGCTTTAAGATACGCATCAAGATTGTTTATTTGAGGCATCCTGCTTTTTTTCTTCATTTTCTTCCCCTAAAAATTCAGCAGAAGGCCAATTCTGTTGAATCCTGTGGCACTAACCCTTTACTCGATGCCTTCCGATTGGTCTTTTAATCCGTTAATACAGACAGGCCAACTCTCTGAAAATCTCTAGTTTCGAACTCCGCTAACACAATAGGACCCCTCTCTAATCGTTCAGAAAGTGCCCTTAAATCAATCCCTATAACCAAGCAAGCCTACTAACACATTCAGCCTCTTTTCGTTCGCGGAAGGGCCCATAGACATTCGTTTTACTCGACGTATCCCAGAAGAGTAAAGCCCGACCGCTCCGCTTGTCCTCTTCCGTGATTATCTCCCAATTTTTTTCTGCCGTGCTCCAGGCCACAAACCAAGGCCCGGAGTAGTCTACGAGCTCGATACCTTGCGATTTTACTTGACAA
>JAZDOO010000335.1:0-5418 GCA_043798555.1 Pseudomonadota bacterium
GTTGATTTGTGAACTACTATGGGGAAATTTTTCTATGAAATCAAGAAATAAATCGAAGATATTGCGCATCATGTGGTCATATCGGATACAGATCATGGTAAGAATCGGGGCATTTGATCGGGAGACAAGGTCAGATTCCGGGGAATAGAGGGGTCACATCTTCATATGTCATTAATTCCTTGACAAAAGACTCCCTTTCTCTATGATGAGACTATGACAAGACCAATTCGAATGAATTATCCGGATAGTTTTTACCATGTTCTCTCACGGGGAAACGAAAAAAAAGACATTTTCCACGAGGAGAATGATTACCTCAAGTTCCTTGACATCATTGGCGCAATGGTAGGGCGGTTTACCTTGGAGGTTCATGCGTATGTCTTGATGAAAAACCACTACCACCTGCTTGTCCGCACGAAAGAAGCCAATCTTTCCCGGGCGATCCAGTGGCTTGGGGTCAGTTATTCTATCTGGTTTAACCGCCGGTATGAGCGGAGTGGTCATCTGTTTCAGGGACGATTTAAGAGTTTTCTCATTGAAGATGACCGTTACTTTACGGCCATGTGTCTTTACATTCATGGTAACCCCCTACGGGCAGGTATGGTGGAGAGGCTATCGGAGTATCCGTGGAGCAGTTATCAGTCCTATGCAGGAGAGCGGAACCAGGTATCGTGGTTAACCACGGATGTGGTGCTTGGGATGTATGGTGGGAATCGCAAGAGGTTTTTGGAGGCTCAGCAGGTGAATCTTGGAGAAAATGGGAATGTATTGAAAGATCTTCGGCATGGGTTATATCTTGGGAGCGAGGGGTTTTGGGAAGAATGTAAGGGGAAGGCAAAGCAAGAAGGGCATCGTGAGAAGCCGCAGTTCAGGTTATTATTGAGGGACAGAGACGTTCGGTCTACTATGTTAGAAATCCTGGAGAGGTTAGGGGAGAAGGATTCTGATTCGGTATTGAAAGTTTGGAGGGGTAAGCGGCCGATGAGGGATGTTGCCATATACATTTTATATCAGCTTGGAGTGTATCGGAATGAGGAGATTGGGGAAGTATTTGGGATAGGGTATACCGCGGTAAGTGGGGCAGTTAAACGGGGGAAGAGGTATCTTGAATCAGATGCGCAGTTAAAAAAGACGGTCAAGGGAATATTAATTGACATATGAAGATGTGACCCCTTCCAACTCTAAGGAAAAGCTGAGATGAAATATGACTTCCCTTCTGAGAAGGCGCGGGAATTTCCCCCGATGGTGATTTTGGATGTATGCAATGTCTGCAATTTAGAATGCATCCACTGTCCCCATGTTGCCTTAAAAAAAGAGGACGCTTATACTCCCACCTTTCTTAAATGGGAATATTTTGAGAAAATTGCCAATGAGGTGGGCAAGCATCCGGGGACGCTCCTGCGCTATGCCAGTGACGGAGAGAGCCTCCTCCACCCCCGGTTCATTGATATGGTAGCTTATGCCCATCGGGTTGGCGTTAATCCCCAGAACCTCACGACCAATGGATACCTATTGGATGCTCATAAATCTCAGGCGCTTCTCGAGGCGGGAATGGATATTATTGATGTAAGCCTGGACGCTCTTCGGAAGGAAACTTACGAACGCATAAGGAAAAAATCGAACTTTCATCGGGTGATGTCCAATGTCCATAAACTGATTGAACTGAGGGACCGGATAAATCCCACAATGAAGATCATGGTGAGCATTGTGGACCAGCCAGAAGCCGCAGATGAGGTAGAGGATTTTGTAAATCACTGGACTCCCCTTGTGGACAGAGTCTTAGTGAGGAAATTTTGCAATGTGTTAGGGCTGGTGAAAGCTCCCGGAGAAAAAGCTGAAGCTATAAGTCGTTACCCTTGCCCTCAGTTCTGGAAGCGGGTGACCATTACCTGTTCAGGACATTTTCGATTCTGCGTAGAAGATTGGCGCAACCAGACCGTGGTAGGTCACATTGAGAAGGATTCTATCGAGGAGATCTGGAAAGGTGAAATGTATGAACGACTTCGGAGGCTTCACCTCAATGGTCACTATGAAGAGATTCCGCTATGCAAAACGTGTACGGATTGGCAAGCATCACCCTGGGAGTATGGGTATGATTATGCGCTTGCCCGAATTCAAGAGCAGTAAGTTTTTGATTTCCGAACCTATAACCGATTAGAGATTAAGCGAAAAGATGACAAAAAAGATTCTGATTACTGGAGGGGCGGGATTTATGGGGAGTAATTTTGCTCGTTACACGGTAAATAACTATCCTGATTATACCGTGTATGTGGTGGACAACCTCACCTATGCAGGTAATGTAGACAACCTCCCTAAAGATTTTTTCGACCGCCCTAATTTTCATTTTGTTGAAGGAACAATTACTGATGAGCGCCTGATGAAAAAGCTGGTGAATAAAGTGGATGTTATTGTTCATTTTGCCGCTGAGTCCCACGTTTCCTATTCCATTCAGAACGTATCCATTTTTGTTGAGACTAATGTGAAAGGAACCCAGGTCATTTGTGAGGCGGTTCGGGAAAATGGGATCGAGCGGTTTATCAATATCTCAAGTTCAGAGGTTTACGGCAGTGCTCTTACGGTGCCTATGGATGAGAATCATCCCCTCTTGCCGTTTAGCCCCTATGCGGCCTCAAAAATCGGGGCGGAAAGAATGGTATATGCCTATTACAAAACCTTTAACTTTCCGGCGGTGATCATTAGGCCCTTCAATAATTATGGACCCCACCAGCATATCGAAAAAGTTATTCCCCGTTTTATCACCCAGGCCTTAAGCGGTGAACACCTCACTGTTCACGATGATGGTAACCAATCACGGGATTGGGTGTATGTGGAAGATTGCTGTGATGCCATTGATAAGGCTGTCCACGGGGATATTGAGAAATTGAGAGGAGAAGTGATCAATGTAGGGACGGGAAAGGATACCAGCATTCTTAAGGTTGCTGAGCTAACCTTGGAGTATTTGGGCAAACCGCGTGCTTTCATATCCACTGGGGGTACGAGGCCCGGGCAGGTACTTCGCCATGTTTCATCTACTGAAAAGGCAAAGCGACTCCTTGAATGGAAAGCTTCCACTGAATTTTCCCAGGGACTGGCTCGAACCATCGAATGGTACCAGAATAACTCCCAGTGGTGGCAAAAGCTGAGAAAAATTGAACCCTCACACACGTTATAGCTCAAAAGGTAAGCGTTGAGTTGCATGAGAGTTGGCATTCTTCAGCCGGGGTATCTTCCCTGGTTAGGGTTTTTTGAGCAGGTGTTCCGGTGTGATACGTTTGTTCTTTACGATGATGTCCAGTTTGATAAAAACTCCTGGCGAAATCGAAATCGGATCAAGACTCCTGATGGTCCCCTCTGGTTAACCGTTCCGGTCTACCAGAAAGACCATACTTCTCAGACCCTTTTAGAAACCAAGATTGTGGAAAAGCAAGACTGGGCCAGGAAGCACCTCAATTCGATTAAGGCTTATTACAGCAAGGCTCATTTTTTTTCCCTTTATTTCAGCGCCCTTAGCGAAATTTTGCAACGGGGATGGACGTATCTGGTTGACTTGGATATAGCCCTCATTCATTATCTCCTCAGGGAATTGGGGATAATGACCCCAGTTATCAGGTCTTCCGCATTAGGAATGCCTGGGGAAAAGACCGATCGGTTGGTAGCAATCTGTAACGCATTGGGCGCAACTGCTTTTTATGAGGGTGCAGCAGGCCGAAATTATATTGAAGAAGAGCAGTTTAAAGCTGGGGGGATCATCTTAGAATACCAGGATTATCACCATCCCACCTATCCCCAACTCTACGGAGCATTTACTCCCTACCTTTCGGTAATTGACCTTCTATTTAATTGTGGAAAAGAAAGCCTGAAGATTATCATCGGAGAAAAGGCAGTATGACTGATGAAACCTTAGCGATCCATGGTGGAACACCCCTAAGAAAGCAATTCCTCCCCTTCCACCGACCTTTTATCGGAGAAGAGGAAATCGCCGAGGTAATTGCCACCTTACAGTCTGGATGGATAACTACCGGTCCACGCACCGAAAAATTCGAAAAAAAATTCTGTGAATACATCGGCTGTCCCCACGCAGTGGGCCTAAACTCCTGTACCGCAGGCCTCCATGTAGCCCTTGAAGTGGCTGGAGTGAAGGAGGGGGATGAGGTTATCACTACCCCGATTACCTTTGCTTCCACCGCTAACGTCATTGTTCACCGGAGGGCAACGCCGGTGTTCGTTGATGTCGAGTCTGGAACGCTCAATATTAATCCAGACTTGCTTGAGAAGAACATTACCCCTCGTACCAAGGCTATTATCCCGGTCCATCTTGCCGGACATCCCTGCGAGATGGATAAAATCTTAGGCATCGCGAAACGGTATGGTCTCACGGTTATCGAAGATGCTGCCCACGCCCTTGAAGCAGCGTATCAAGGGAGAAAAATTGGAACCCTAAGCCCCTTTACGGCATTCAGCTTTTATGCTACCAAAAATATCACTACCGGTGAGGGCGGAATGCTTACCGTGTTAAACGATGAGATGGCAGAAGTGGCGAGAATATTGAGTCTTCACGGGATCAGCCGGGATGCATGGAAACGATATTCGGATGAAGGGTATCGGCATTGGGAGATTTTATATGCCGGTTATAAATATAACATGTTTGACCTCCAGGCGGCAGTGGGGCTCCACCAGATGGACCGAATCGAAATGTTTTGGGAAACCCGAAGAACGTATGTAGATTTTTACAACAAGGCGTTTCGGGAAATTCCCGAAGTTGAACCGCTGCAGATAAAGCCAGAGGTAAAACCTGCGTATCATCTTTACCCTATACTTTTGAGACTGGACATGCTTGCTGCTGACCGGGATCACATCATGAACGCTATCCAGGCAGAAAACATCGGAATCGGCATTCATTTCCGGGTTATCCACCTTCATCCCTTTTATCAGAAGCAATTCGGCTTTCTCCCGGGAACTTTGCCGGTAGCTGAGGATGCCTCCCAGCGTATCCTTTCCCTCCCTCTTTATCCCAGCATGTCTGAAGAGGACCTGGAGGATGTAGTTGCCGTGGTGAAGAAGGTAATACAGTTTTTTCGAAGGAAACGTATCGTTTCCGGATATATATCCCCCGTCTGAGGCCACTTATTCTCTGCTTCGTATTCATTTTTTTATTTCTTTTTTCCCTTGTTTTATTATACTTTATTTTATTATACTTTATTTTATTTTCACTACTTAACCCTAAAGGTTCTTTTCTTAAGGTTTAATTTGTCAGAAAAGAAACAAAGGTAATCAAATACAACCCAAAGGAGAACACAGAATGAAACCGATTCGGACGTTTACTATTTCCCCCTTACTGATAGAAAAGTTAAAACCATTAGAAGAATTGGCTTATAACCTCCGGTGGTCCTGGAGCCATTCTATAATAGAATTATTCCGCAG
>JAZDOO010000346.1:0-6815 GCA_043798555.1 Pseudomonadota bacterium
GATAATTTTTTCAACATCTGAAGAGCGTATTTGTTTTGATGATGCCGGCATCTTATCCCCCTCAAATTAATTTTATAAAGTTTGGAAGTGCGAAAGATGCAACATGAATATCTGCATTATAGTAACACATATGATGACCATCTTTTTGAAACCTACATGCATCAAAATCCCTTACAGGATTATATTTCTTTGAATTCAGCAATATTGAAAAAAAACCATTCGAATATGTAGGAACATAAACTGTATAGAGAAATGTCAACTTGAATATTTTGGAAAAAAACTGACGTAATTTATTAATGGTCTTTGAATCATAAAAAGGGGAGCCTACCTGTTGCACTAAAATACCATCCTTTGTCAGTAACTCATAACAAGTCTTAAAGAAACGAGAGGTAAACAGACTGCGGGATAGCGGACTAGGGTCAGTGCTGTCTACGATGATAACATCATAGGAGTTCTTTTCAGCTTTTTGTATAAATTTACTCCCATCATCGATGATTAAATTACAACATTTATTATTGAGACCCTTCGCAATATCTGGAAAATACTTATTGGAAATAGTTGGGATATCGGGATCAATCTCAACTACTGTAACAGCATCAACGCAACCATGCCGTAAAATCTCTGTTGCTGCCCCTCCATCACCACCGCCAATTACTAAAACATTCTTTGGATTTGGATGACTATAAAGCGGTACATGGACTATCATCTCATGGTAAAAAGAATTATCGCGTTCGGAAAACATTATAATATCGTCTAACATTAATGCTTTTCCATAATCAAATGTCTCTATTACTTTTATTTTTTGAAAGCGAGTCGTTTTTTCTAATAAAACCCTTTTAACTCCTATCATTAGAGCTGAATGTTCTGAGTGTTTATCTATAAGCCAAAAACTCATATTTTAATATAGTATGGATAATACAGATATGGATGGTGTATTTTGTTTTTGCAGAAGAATATTCTAAACAGGTTTATGTGGCATTGATCCCCGCGGAGCATCAAAAAGTCCTCGGCGAATTTCAGATTGATTTGATAATTTCGCTTTAAACTTTTCCTTTAGAAAAAAATGGGCATCCCAAGGATTAATTTTATTACCACAAGTTTCAATGGTGACAGCGGCAAAGCCATATTCTGGGAAAGTATGAATTGCAAGATGAGACTCGGCTATAATAACAGCACCACTCACTCCATGAGGTTCAAATTCATGAAAGGAATATGTTTTAACACTAGCCCCCATAACCTCAGCCGCTTCCAACATTGCCTTTTCAATGAAGCGAATATCTTTCAATAAATTCTTATCACAATCGTAATAGTCAAGAATTATTGCTTTTAGTAATGATTCCAATTAATTTTCTCTCTTAAGAAAACTTTTTACAATCCCTTAATATTAAGTTAAAGGATAATTATGGTAACCTAAGCTTTCATAGGGATAAGGGGCTACTGAGTCTAAATTATTTATCACTTCATGACATTTTTACAGAAGTTTAGTTTCTATGATAAAGATTGTCTTATGTCAACAGAAAAATGGAGGAAGTGAGAGGAGGAACAAAGGTCATATCCTGAATTTCGAGAAACGGTCTTTTAATAATCGCTCCATGACACTCTCACGCAGGTCTTAATGGTTCAGAATTATAATCGTCTCTGCTATGGACTCGTTTTTGATTATCACGATTTTCAAAAGAAATCTAATATAAAAAGGAAAATCGGGTTGGTAAGAAGAGGAAGACAGGAGTATTTTCCTTTAAGGGGAGAAATGAACAGCTCACATATTGTATGTTTCAAGTGGCACCGGTTTGACTCTTTGGTCGATGACAATCGTTATATCCTCAATGTTTAACCAAAACAAATCTTGCCGTAATGTAGAGAAAATTCTACAGATTTGTTTATTGACATTGCGCAAAAAAGTTATTTTGCCAGCCTAACAAATCACTCCAGCGGATGGCTTACAGCCACCGCTGATTTTGCTCGTTAGGGAGAATATAGGGGACGGAGAGTATAACGCCCTTTAAGTTTTTTTTCTTCCTTTACTCGTCTTTAAGCAACAATCAGACATTTTTTATCTCTACCCTGCTTCTCTTAAGCCAGTGGTTTATGGAGAAGTACCCGGGACAGAGTTTGCCTGAGCATTTCTATGTTGCACATTTAAAACAATTTTGGTAATATATTAGCTAAACGGAAGTTTTTAGCCGTTCATTCTTTTCACAATATTGGAAACGTACTTATTTTGGAGGAAGCACCTATGAGCCCGGCAAGGGATCAAGAAACGGTGAATAGTATTTTAAAAGGCGTGGTAATTCCGTTTTTTGTGGTTGATAACGATTTTAAAATTGTGTTTTTTAATTATTACCTCGAAAAGCTTACCGGTTTTAAAGAGGAAGAAGTATTGGGGAAATACTGCCACGAGGTTTTTCGCACGGATATTTGTAAAGACCAATGTGCACTGAGAGAGACAATGGCAACGGGAAGAGATATGGTAAATCTGGAAACAACCATCCTCACCAAAAGAAATCGGCTAATCCCGGTAAGTATATATACGTCGTTGGTAAGAGACAAAAATGGGGAAGTTATTGGCGGGATGGAGAGTTTTCGCGACTTAACTTTTCTCAAAACGTTGCAAAAGGAAATACAGACAAAATATACCTATCACAATATCGTCAGCAAGAATAAAAAAATACTGGAAATTATTGAAGACCTCCCTAATATCGCCGCCAGTGACGCAACGGTGCTGATCCAGGGAGAGAGCGGAACCGGAAAAGAACTTTTTGCTAATGCGCTTCACGAGCTAAGTCCCAGGAAAGACAAACCATTCATCAAAGTCAATTGCGGGGCTTTACCGGAAACGCTTTTAGAATCAGAGCTTTTCGGGTATAAACGGGGTGCTTTTACTGATGCTAAAAATGACAAACCCGGACGTTTCCGGCTGGCTGAAAGAGGAGCAATTTTTCTGGATGAAATTGGTGAAGTTCCTAAGAGCATTCAGGTTAAGTTATTAAGGGTTTTAGAGAAAAAAGAATATGAACCTTTAGGAGGCGTACAAACTGAAAAAGCAGATGTCCGCATTATCTCCGCCACCAACCGGGACCTTTGGTCAATGGTGCAAACCGGAGCTTTTAGAGAAGACCTCTATTACCGCCTTAATGTCATACCCATTAGCATCCCTCCCCTTCGGGAACGAAAGGAAGATGTTCCTCTTTTAATCGAGCATTTTATGGAGGAGTTTAATCAAACCGTGGAAGGGAAAATAAATGGCATTACCACTGCGGCGATGAAGATTCTCCTTAACCATGACTATCCGGGTAATGTGAGGGAACTTGAGAATATTATTGAGCACGCTTTCATTCTTTGTCGAGAAAACTATATCTCCCCCAAACATCTCCCCGAATATCTTACTGAACGATTTGCTACCCGTACTTCTCAGGGTAAGAAACTGGAATTACTGAGTAATTTTGAAAAAGACCTGATTGAGGAAACCTTAAAACAGTACGGCGGAAGTATCAACCGCGCGGCAAAAGAATTGGGGGTTCACCGGAGTACGTTGTGGCGGAAAATGAAACAAAAAAATATAAGCATTCCTAAGCAATAATAGTCCGGGCGAGTTCCCGGGATCGTTCAGTGGCTGCTGCCACTGCATTCATTAATGCTGCTCTGACTCCTTTTTCTTCAAGGAGGTGAAGCCCGGTAATCGTGGTGCCTCCAGGAGAGGTAACCATGTCTTTTAAGGTGCCGGGATGTTCACCGGTTTCTAACACCATCCGGCTTGCACCAATAATAGTTTGGAGAACAAGGGATCGAGCGGTAGCCCGAGGTAATCCCATCTTCACCCCCCCATCAATAAGCGCCTCAATGATCAAGAATATATACGCTGGACCACTTCCGCTCAAACCGGTCACTGCGTCCATGAGCTTTTCCTCAATGGTGACAGTGGAACCAACGGCATTAAAAAGGGTTTGGGCAACCTGGAGGTCACCTGGGGCTGCATTTCCTCCGGCACATAACGCGATCGCCCCTTCCCCAATCTGAGCGGGAGTATTGGGCATGGTCCGAATAATTCGTTTATCCTCCCCTAAATAGGAAACAATGAAGGGGATAGAGATGCCGGCAGCAATTGAAACAATCAAGTGTTGATCAGTGACCACCGAGGAAATTTCCTGCAACACTGCTTTCATTACCTGGGGTTTAACTGCCAGAATAATGATATCGCTTTTTTGTAAGGCAAGGCAGTTGTCGGAAACAACCTGAACGTGATACGTATTCAATAGGAACTGAACCCGCTCTTTCTGCGGTTCCGAAACGATAATCTGTTCAGGAGTAACAGTCTTTTTTCGCAGCAGTCCTTTTATCATGGCTTCCGCCATGTTTCCTCCTCCGATAAAGCACAGTTTTTCTTTCATGCCCATTTCTCCTTCGGCGCGGGTTTTTACTAAAATAAGAGGTTAAGACTAAATCCTTTTCCATCAATAAAAAGACGTTACCTTATCTAAAAGTGTCCAGACCTCAACCAGTTCGGTAGGTACTTCTTTAATAAAGCGGGACGGCTTGGTGAGGATCTCCCCGGTAACTCGATCGTAGATATTAATCGGGTACGTGATGAAGAGGTTTTCCTTGGCCCGGGTGGCGGCCACATACATGAGCCTTCGTTCTTCCTCCATTTCCTCCTCACTGTGATAAGCATAGCTGGAGGGAAATTTCCCCTCTAAGGCCCAGATAATAAAAACGGTATGCCACTCTAACCCTTTAGCCGAGTGGATGGTAGAAAGGACTAACCGTTCATCATCAGAAGTGGGAGGACTCACGTCCGAGACGCTCTCATTTGGGGGTTCCAAGGCAATATCACTCAGAAAATGGGCCAGATCCCGGTAGCGATCAGTAATATTCTGAAGGTGTTCCAGGTCCTTCAGCCTTTTGGGGTAGTCATCATATTTGTTTTTCAGCATTGGTTCATAATAACGGCAGATAAGGGCGATCTGGTCGGAAATCGTAAGTCCCTTTTGGGCTATGGTTATCATGAGTTCATGTAATCGCCTTATGCCCTCTTTGACTTTCCCTTTTTCCGGATAATGGATCAGCTCTTCCGGCCCCTTTCGATTCTTGAAAATCCACTCAATGATGTTATTCCTGATTTTTACTCCTACTTTTTCCACCAGCATGAGCACTCGGTTCCAACTAATGCTATCGCGGGGGTTGGTGAGGAGTCTAAGGTGAGCCAAGACATCTTTGACGTGGGCAGTTTCAATAAATTTAAATCCTCCATACTTCACGTATGGAATATTGTACCGGCCTAACTCGATTTCTAAATCAAAGGTATGAAATGCCGCCCGAGAAAGAACGGCGATATCATTAAGCGAAATTTCCTCTTCCCTGAGCTCCAGAATCTTTTGACAAATGAATCGGGATTGATAATTTTCATTCTCAGCGGCTAAAATTACCGGGGGCGAACCTTGGGTTTTCCGGGTAAAGAGATGTTTGGAGTATTTCTCCTTAGCATTACTAATGATAACGTTGGTCACATCCAATATGGTCTGAGTGGAGCGGTAATTCTCTTCCAGGGTTATGATTTTGGTTCCCGGAAATTTACGAGGGAAGTCCATGATATTGCGAAAGTTGGCACCTCTAAAGGAGTAAATGCTCTGGGAATCGTCCCCTACGGCCATTACATTATTGTGGGTGGAAGCCATAAGAAGGATCATTTCTGCCTGCAGACAATTGGTGTCTTGATATTCATCCACCATAATGTAACGGAATTTTCGGGAAATATCTTCCCGAACTTCAGGGTGGGTTTCCAGAAGGTCTTTACAGTTAGTCAAAAGATCATCGTAATCCATTAACTGATTTATCTCTCGGTGTCTTTTATAAAGGGAATGAAGTTGCAACAAATCCTTCAGGTCATCGTAAAAGTGGAAGTATTCTCGTTCAACCACTTGAGCAATTGGTTCCATCCGGTTGGTTGCCTTGCTAAAAATCTCAGCAATGGTATCCTTCCGGGGAAAACGGCGATTCTTTTCGTTTAATCCCATTTGGGTTCTAAGAAAGTTAATCACCACCTCGGAATCAGCGCGGTCCAAAATGGTGAAGGTGGGTTCATACCCGATTAAAGGAGCATATCTTCGCAATAACATGTTTGCTACCGCGTGAAACGTCCCTCCATTAACCCGCTCACACCGGCTGTCTATCATCAAACTCGCCCTTCGGAGCATCTCCTGGGATGCTTTGCGGGTAAACGTTAAAAGGAGGATATTTTCCGGTGGCACTCCCGATTCCACTAAATGGGATACCCGGTAAACTAAGGTACGGGTTTTTCCACTCCCTGCTCCGGCAATGACCAGCACTGGGCCTTCCAGGATAGTGACGGCTTCTAACTGAGCGGGATTGAGCTCATTCTCGTAATCAACCTGAAAAGATCTGGCAGAAAAGGGAAGGGAGTCATCTTTCAATACATATAATTTTTTCATACTAAGTACTTTTATAGCCTATTTACCTCCTCTTTTCAAGGAAAACAGAGGTTGCAAAGGAGCTTTAGGGCATGATATAAATTTTATTTTTGAATGTTATCTGAATTTCATTCAAGAGGGTACAGTATTTGTAGGTAATGGATAAAAAAGAATGGACAAACCACATCTCATCTCATTTGATTTAGACGGCACTTTAGTTGACGCTACCTATACCATGTGGGTGTGGGAAATTGGAATTCCTGAGCTTTATGCCCAAAAGTGTAACCTCAGCTTTTCAGAAGCCATTGCCAAGGTTACCGCAGACTATGAACGTGTGGGTGACGCATCACTTATATGGTACGATATTAAATACTGGTTCGAATATTATGA
>JAZDOO010000386.1:0-3824 GCA_043798555.1 Pseudomonadota bacterium
CAATGAGGGCTGGATTGTTCTTGGTGCGACGGCTGAGAATTTGAGTTACCCGTTCAATCTCCTTAGCTCGCCCGATAACCGGGTCAAGCTTCCCAGCACGAGCGGCTGCGGTCAGGTCAATGCCCAACTGGTCTAAAACCGGGGTGCGACTTGCGGAGCGAGCAAGCTTGGACCGAGACAAACCTTGGCTGACGACGCGAGTTGTTTCAGCACGCGCTTGCTCAAGGGTAATACTGAAGCTCTCTAATACGCCGGCGGCTACCCCTTCCCCCTCGTGCAACAGTCCTAATAGCAGGTGCTCTGTGCCAATATAATTATGGCCGAGGTGACGTGCCTCATCTATGGCCAACTCGATGACCCGCTTAGCTCTGGGGGTAAGCCCGATTTCACCAGTAACCGGTTTCTCACCACGCCCAACAATATATTCAACCGCCGAGCGCACCTTACTCAAGCTTACACCTAGGTTGTTAAGAACCTTAGCTGCTGCCCCATCCTCTTCTCGTATCAAACCAAGCAAGATATGCTCGGTGCCAATATAGCTGTGGTTAAGACGCTGCGCCTCTTCTTGAGCCGAGGTTAGGACTCTACGGGCTCGTTCTGAAAATTTCTCAAATCGGCTGGCCATCTTTTTCTCCCGGAACCGCCTCTCTAAGTAGGCAGTATCATCCTTATTATAGAGCAATAGATGATAAAGGTCAAAGGCTAAAGAAAAGCTTGTTTAGCGAAGCCCCCTGGCAGTGGCCTATTTTCCACAAGAAATCGCTTTCTCAGTATCGTCTGCGCTGAGGCGTTTCACTTCCGTGTTCGGGATGGGAACGGGTGGTTCCACCTCGCTCTAACCACCAAGGGACTTCTACTGAATATCTATTATAACACAATAATTAAGAATAGAAAAGACCAAACCTAAACAAAGCCCTCTTGTCTCAAGAGGGAACAGGAAGAACAGGCTACTCACTCCTTTCCAGCAGTTCAATGAGCACATTCTCCGGAGCCCACAAGTACGATATTTTTACACCAGGTCTTGCCACTCTTATCTCATCCCGGAACTTTACTCCCTGCGCCTTCAAATCGGCTACGGCGGCTTCTAGATTGTCGGTTCTTATTCCAAAGTGCTCTATCCCATAACCGGTCTGCGGAGAACCTGTTGCCGGCTCTGGTTGGGCGGTTCGTTCTGTTATTAGAATCCTCGACCCATTTAAGTCGAGCTCGCGGCTGCTAACCATCCTGGCATTAAACATCCTTTGGTAAAATTGAGCTGTTTTTGAGCTATCGGGACTAATTAAATGAATATGGTCATACCAGTAGTTTGGCATTTATACCTCCTTAAATTTTCAGTCAGAAACCCGAGGCTTTCCCCCAAATATACTAATACCAATCGTTAGTCAGGTCAAGCCCGATATCTAGTTTTCTTTCAACCCCATCCCCCTTTATCCTCCTTCACAGAGGAAAGCACTAAGCACAAAATCCGAAATACTAAACAAGCAATACGCGCCCGTTTAGGATTTCGATATTAGGATTTAGGGTTTAGGATTTAGTATTTTCTTAGAAGGGGGAAGAAAAAGAAAGAGGGGCGCCGCCCCTCTTAAACACCCCACATGTTTCTTGACAAATGTCCACAACGGCATTAAAGTTTTCATTACGAATAAGCAATCAAATCAAAAGCCTCTGCAATAACTGTAATGGATTATAAAGTACACGCGCATGTAGCTTTCATCCCCGTATTCTTTGGTTATTAAGGAGAACGAAGGGATTTTTGAAGGCAAACTATGAGTATAGAGGATTCCAGAGAGGAGATACGTAAAGCATGAACAACACTGAACAGACTAAATCTAACAAAATTAAAATAGACTTTCGTACAATGTTACTAAGTTTTTTATTCATGGTATTAATTTTTCTGCTCGTAACCCTACTCATGCCAAGGAATGGTATTATTGGCATATGCCTTCAAACACTAGCTGGTCTAATATTCATTGTTGACCAAATTTGGGAAAAAGTGATTGAACGTGATGTTTTGAAAAAACTGAAAGCACTATTAGATGAACCATCTTTCCAGCAAAAGATACCCACTCTAGCCATCCCAATTATTAGCCCCTTTTTACTTATTATGTATTTTAAATTCGGCACTAATTCAAAGTGGTACGATGCCTTCTTTTCAATATGCATGGCTGTTGCTGTTTCCAGTGGAGTATATTTTATTTTCATCAACGCAGTTTCAAGATTGCTGAAAAGAATAAAGAATATGAAGAACTCATTAGCCAAGCGTACAAATTCGAATCCCTTTCTTTGGTCGAACTTAATTCTATTAATCGTTTCTTTTGTTGTATTGATTGGTGCACTGCTCTTGCTATACCCTATATCTCAACTGTTGTCCGGCCGCTCTATTTTTGTGGCACTACCATCCGCACTATATTTAACCCTGTTAATGTTTATATCGTATGGATTTTTGCTGTCACTCATGTATTTCATCTTGTATGGATTTTTGAAATTGGGGATCGTCTTAACAAGAATTCGATTAGAAATAAGTGAATCTGATAAGACATTCAGTAGGCGACTTATGTGGCTTTTCTTAATACTTTTTTGGGTATGGGGCGGTGTGTTGCTAATAATCAACTCATTATGAATGGGAAGCCTGAGAGGGGCACCAGCCCCTCTCAACATTTTACCCCCTTCCCTTCACCAATTCCCAAGGGAAGGGGGCCAGGCCTGCCCGCCGCACGAGGCTTTGGCAGGCGGGGGGATAGGTCATCACCCACATTGTCATTCCGTACTTGATACGGAATCCAGGGGTGGGACAGCCCTGGTGGATTCCCGCTTTCGCGGGAATGACACCGGGGAAAAACCCCATGAAAACCCGTCCGGGGAGAGAATAATTGTGCTACTGAAACTCATCATCTATAATTATGCTCGCTATGGTCATGGAGTATATATTTCTCGCCTCAGGCTGCGTGGCGGTGGGGGTGGTGATGACCTTCGTTGTCCTTGGAGTCTGTCAGCGTCTCGGTATTAGTATAGATAAAAACTTATGGGTGCTGGCAATACCGTCGGTCTTTTCCCTTATCCTGAACGTTTCTCTTCTGGAATTATATCGCAAGTACAAGAAGAAAAAACAAGGGTGAAGTAAAAGAGAGAGGGGCTTAGGCCCCTCTCTAAAAATTTACCCCCTTCCCTTCACCAATCCCCAAGGGAAGGGGGCCAGGCCTACCCGCTTGCCTTCGCTGAAGCTTTAGCGCAAGCAGGCCGCACGAGGCTTTGGCAGGCGGGGGGATAGGTCATCACTGTCTTTGCGAGGAGTCCCGATAAAATCGGGACGACGAAGCAATCCCAAGAGATAAACTTCTTTATATGAGATTGCTTCGCTTCGCTCGCAATGACAAGGAAAATGTTAGTGTATGGGTTGCTTCGCCTCTGGCTCGCAATGACACCGGCGGTAAACCCCCATAAAACAAAAAATCTATGGCAGCAAGATACCACCATAGATTTCTGTTTTTCCTAATATCAACTCTGAAGCAGGTCAAGCCCTCGACCATTAGTACGGCTAAGCTAAACACATTACTGCGCTTACACACGCCGCCTATTAAGCAAGTAGTCTACTTGCGGTCTTACTCCTTCCCCTTGCGGGAAAGGATGGGAGATCTTATCTTGGGGTTGGCTTCGCACTTAGATGCTTTCAGCGCTTATCCTATCCAGACATAGCTACCCAGCGCTGCCCCTGGCGGGACAACTGGGACACCAGAGGTCTGTCCCTCCCGGTCCTCTCGTACTAGGGAGAGCTCCCCTCAAATCTCCAGACGCCCACGACGGATAGAGACCGACCTGTCTCACGA
>JAZDOO010000389.1:0-4904 GCA_043798555.1 Pseudomonadota bacterium
CAGTATGGGTATCAACAAAAAATGCATCTAAGGGTTTCCCAAAATAGCGCGCAATATCCACAAAAAGGTGAAGCGATGGAGAACTCTGGTTGTTTTCTATTTGAGATAACGCGCTGGGGGTAATATGCAATGTTCGGGCTAATTCTACCTGAGAAATACTTTTTTCTAACCGATACTCCCGGATGCGACCTCCTATCCTGATAGCGTTTTTGCTTCCTAAGGCACTGTGAATTTTTTTCGTATCAGGAGCCTCTGGTGTCTCAGCTTTCCTGGCCACCTCTGACGGTTTCGCAGGCTCAAGGAAATTGACTCGATTGTCTTGGAAGTTATAATAATGTTTGATATTAAGCAGGTGGGAGGGCCTTCCATCAATCTTGAGAAATCGTGCGGCGCAGGAATTTTCCTTCCCGAAACTGAGACTAATGACCAACTGAGTGATATCGCTCATCGTTGCTAAGAATGCTTTGGTATGGGCCTCTTTCACTAAGGGCCAGTAGGCTAATGCCTGGAGTTCGTAAAGTTTGGGGCAGGTATAAGTAAAAAAATGAAGGGTGTCTCGTTCACTCCACAGTTCTTGCATTCCGGTGAGACTATAAAATACATATTTACACAAAGCCCCATCCTGAAATTCCTTTTGTAACTCACTCATAGTAGTGATAAATTCATCAGGGTTGGTGAGGTCCTTTATACAGAGTAACCGGAAGGGTTTGGACTTGAGCGAGTCCTTTTTATAGAACGATTGAAAGAATTCATCCCCTTTTCCCTTACCAAAGGTGAAAGCATCTACCAGGATAAAATCATCGGGGTGAAGCGATTCTTGATAGCGGGCATATATTTTCTGCGGGGGAAAATCAAAGGTTAGATAAATGTTTTTGCAGTGAGTAGGGTTGGGAACAGTAAAAAAGGATTCCAGGTAGTAGTCAAAATACATTCCCGGTTCTAACACCCAGACCACGTTATCACCGAGAAATAGTCCGCCCATTGTTCTGTCTAAATAGGGGATGCCAAAACTAATGAACTTTTCCATAGATTCCCTTTAACAGGATCGCCCGTGATTGTTTAGCAAAAAAACAAAGGGGCGGAGGATGAGAAATCCTCTTCCAGAATCCAAACTCTTATTATTTTAAATAATAATGAAAAAATGTCAAAATAAATTAATTTTTCAATAAGCTAATGTCGATAACAAACAGTCACATTTAGGAATGCTTAATTACAATCTGGTTGCAGAATCATGGTGTTCGCAACTTATAAGCTAAGCTAACAATGGAAAGAAAGCTGTTCTTCAGGGCATTGTCAGGCGCGGAGATCAGAACCACCTCTATGAAACAATGCGCTTGCAAGGCATTTATTTCTTACAAATCCTCTTGACTTTCTGAATACGAATAATTAAATTAATTATTGCTGAATAGGTAACAACAGAGATCATATTAGGTTTATTAGAGAAGGCGTGAATTAAGTATTGGTTAATAATCTTGAAAATTTACTTGAGTATCACCCCCGCCTCCTCATCTTCCCTCATATCTTTACCCCGAAGCACGTTATTTTGGTCAAGAAAGGGGGAAGTGGTTCCCGGCGACTGAGGAAATGGTAGATTCAGTTTCAATATGTTAAGCTGATTTGATTTTTTTCTTTATTTTCGACAGCACTCCTTCCCAAGAACCATTTATCATCAAAACAAAGGGGTTCTTGCCATGAGCGCTTTTATTACCAAAGCGCTTTTTCGGTCTCGATTTGCAGGAAAAAATTGAAACGAATGGAGAGAGACTAGGACTAGAATTTTGGAGGCATGACTCCTTCACCATGAGTTAAATTGTTTTGAATGAAAACGAATAGTGAGAGAATACGACAACTTTTGGATTCAAAAAAGCGACTCGTCAACGAGCTTAATCTTCTCCAGAATGTGAAAAAAGGCGAGGAAGAAGGCGGGTGCGGCGTTGTCGGCTTCTGTTGTACCGAACCGGTTCCAGGCCGCCATATTTACGAGCCTTCCTGCCTGATGCACAACCGGGGTAACGGAAAAGGCGGGGGCGTTGCTGCGGTCGGGCTTGTTCCTGAGCAGCTGGGAGTAAGCCGGGAAGTACTGGATGAGTATTATATGCTCCACGTGGCTTTTCTCTACCCGGATGTCCGGCCAGAGCTGGAAAAACGTTTTATCACCTCTCACTTTGATGTTGCCGCCTCCAGCGAACTTGAGTCAGTTGATGATTGGAAGTCAGTGGAAGGTCTGGAAGTAAAGCCACCGGACGTGTGGCGGTACTTTGTGCGGGTAAAGGGGAACGTGCTTGACGCATTTATTGTCGAAAACCAGCTTACCGCACTCGACCGCCGCGAAGCGGAAGACGAGTTTGTAAACCAAAACAGCTTCCGACTCAATCAGGAATACTATGCTTCCCTTGGGGACAAAAAGGCCTTTGTCCTGTCTTACGGCCGGAATATTATGATTCTCAAGGTGGTTGGCTATGCAGAGGCAATAGTGAAATATTACCAGATTGAGGACCTCTTAGCCCACGCATGGATCGCGCACCAGCGCTTCCCCACTAAAGGCCGGGTATGGCATCCGGGTGGCGCCCACCCTTTTGCCGGCGTCAATATGGCCCTGGTTCACAACGGTGATTTTGCAAATTACCACTCGGTTACGGAGTATCTTAAGCAACGGCACATTTATCCGCAGTTTCTCACCGACACCGAGGTGTCTGCGCTTTTGTTCGACCTCTTGAGCCGGACGTATCATTATCCTCTTGAATACATCATCGAGGCTCTTGCGCCCACAACCGAACTCGACTTTGATCGCCTCCCTAAAGAGAAGCAAGAGAGCTACCGAGCAATCCAGGCCACCCATATCCATGGTTCGCCCGACGGGCCCTGGTTTTTCATCATTGCCCGCAATATTCCTGATCAAAAAACGTTCCAGCTTCTGGGCATAACCGATACGGCGATGTTGCGGCCCCAGGTATTCTCTTTCTCCGACGGTGAAGTCCAGGTGGGGCTGATCTGCTCGGAAAAACAAGCCATTGACGCAACCCTCATCAGCCTGTCCAAACATGATAAACGGATCTGCCCGGTTGCTGACCGGTACTGGAACGCCCGGGGCGGAAGCCACACTGACGGCGGAGCATTTATCTTCAATGTCACCCCGGACGCTGCCGGCAAGATGCGGATGACCTGTACGGACAAGTTTGGGACACCCGTGCCGATGCCGGAGAAAACCGAATCGTGTGATTTCATCAGGGAAGAGCCTTTCACTGCCCCGACAGATGGAGAGATGGAAAAGGACGTGAGGCGCTGCTTTGAAACCAATAAACCCGGCGCTCTCTTTGAGTATGTTCGCGGCAAAATTCCGTCCTGGTCTTTTGACGATATCCGGGCAGCGTGTGGAATAATTACCGGTCTGGCAAAAGACCCAAACAACACTGCCTTCGCAATTCAGGGCCTTACGCTTCTTAATGACCGCAAATACCCTACTGGTGAAAAAAAGCGGAACCACATTATCCATATCGTGCGCAGTGAGTTAGACCGGTTCTTCAGCAGCCTCCCCGGCTTAGGTAACGAAAAGAGTGCCAGCCCCTATCGCCTCATCGACTTTGAAACCCGGAAGACCTTAAGGCCTCCGCGCCGCGATGAGAAAACCCTGGTAATAAACGCAAAACATTTCCCTCCGGAAGGAAATGAGTGTGACGCATCGCTCCTCATGGATGCGTATATGAAAGGATGGCGGCATTTTATTTGTTTTGGCTGTTCCGGCCAGCGGTTTATCGGCTGTGGTCTGGGACCGGAAACTGAAGATGTCACCATAGACGTGTACGGCAGCTCAGGAGATTATCTGGGCTCGGGCATTGATGGATTGACAATCACCGTTCACGGCAATGCCCAGGACCAGCTCGGTCAGATCATAAAAGCCGGAAAGCTTGTTGTCCACGGAGATGTCGGCCAGACATTCATGTACGGCGCCAAAGGCGGCGAGGTCTACGTGCTGGGAAACGCAGCCGGTCGGCCCCTTATTAATTCAGTAGGAAGGCCACGGGTAGTCATTAACCAAACGTGCCTCGATTTTCTGGGTGAGTCCTTTATGGCCGGTGACCCCCATAACGGCGGAGGATTTGTTATCCTGAACAGCGTTACTTTTGATGACGAGGGCCGCATTATTCCTCTGGCGGAACCATACCCGGGGAGCAACCTCTTCTCGTTGGCATCGGGGGGTGCTGCCTTTATTCGTGATCCTCATAAAATCCTTGTCGAGGAGCAATTAAACGGGGGGATGTTCCTTCCCCTCACCAGGAAGGACTGGGATTTGATCCTCCCTTACCTTGAGGAAAATGAACGTCTCTTTGGAATCAAAATTGATGAGTTATTGACTGCTGATGGCGAAGGCCGATCACCAGACCGGGTTTATCGCAAAGTCGTCCCCAGCACTGGTGCTCATTCAGCTTCTGAATCAATAGAAGTGTACTGGGATGATGAATGTCCGGCAGAACTTAAGACCCTTAGTGACTGAAGGGAATAACCACCATGACAATCAGAATTAGCAAAGGGAAAACATCTCCGGGACTGCTCCGCACCGTGGAAGAGATGGCGGATGTTGATCTGAGCGTCTGTTTTCAATGTAAGAAGTGCGACAGTGGCTGTCCGGTGTCCGAGCTTACCGGGTCTCCACCTTCAGAGATCCTAAGACGTTTGCATCTGGGCGCAGGAGATGAGTTGCTTGAAAGCGATCTTGTGTGGATGTGTGTGTCCTGTGAAACCTGTTTTGCCCGCTGTCCCATGGGAATAGACATCCCCTCGGCAATAGACGCCTTGCGGGTGCTGGCAGTGGAGCGGGGAACGCCAACCCCGGAAGGCAACATGCCGCTTTTTAACCGGGCCTTTCTCAAAACCGTGAAGATCTTTGGCCGCACCTATGATCTTGC
>JAZDOO010000407.1:0-4260 GCA_043798555.1 Pseudomonadota bacterium
TTCGGTACCACTCCATAACGTCACTGCCACAAATTCCGCTGGAATGAATTTTTACCAGCAGTTCACCCGGCCCGATGGAGGGAATTGGCATCTCCTCAACCCGGATGTCCTTATTGTTGTAATACACTGCTACGCGCATGGAAGAACCTGCGGCAGTTGTTCGGTCTAATTGTAGAAACAATGAGTTAATCCGAACTTAGCTTAAGCAATTGGAATGATGCAATAATGGAACGGTGGAATGATGGATTTTATATTTGATAATTTTTCTATTGCCCAATATTCCAACATTCCAACATTCCAACATTCCATTACTCCATTAGCAGGGCAAAAAGAAATAGTTCCAAAAAAACTTATTTAGCTTTAATAAGTTGTAGAATTTCCGGGGCGTGGAATTACTATAGGAAAAATAAGCCTGAGTGTCAAGGGATTCCGGTTTCTTCCTTCAAAAAACGAAACGTTTTCGAGAAAACTCCTTGTCTGTTAGAAGAAACTATGGGAAAATAATGTAAATAAAAAAATTATTGGAAGCCCTTTGATTATTTTTTTATTGAGGAGGTAAGCAGATGAGAAACTATGTGATTGCGTGAAATGGAGTTGCGGGCACAACTGCAGCCGAAAACATCCGTAAACTGGATGGAGAAGGTTCCATTACCCTTTTCACTGATGAGGACCTTCCTTTCAACTCGCCTATCCGACTTCCTGAAGATCTGTCTGGGGATCTGAAAGAGCAGGAACTTCTGGCCAAAAGGGACCAGTGGTATCAGGAACAGAAAATTGATTTGAAGCTCACGTTTCGTATTGCCGGAGGAGACCCTAAAGAAAAAGTAGTGCTCACCGATGATAATCAGAAAATTCCCTATGACCGGCTTCTTATCGCTACGGGCAGTCATTCCTTTATCCCACCTATAAAAGGATCGGAAAAGCACGGGGTCTTTGCTTTAAGGTCTATAAAAGACGCCCGCGAAATTTCTGCCTGGGCGAAAAAGACTCAGAATGTAGTCTTAATCGGTGGTGGTTTGCTTGGACTCGAGGCAGCCAATGCCCTCCGTAAGCTTGGGAAAAAGGTTATCGTGGTGGAATTTTTTTCCCGCCTCTTACCGAGGCAACTGGATGAGGAAGGGGCAAAGAGGCTTAAAGATATGATGGAAGAGATGGAGTTTTCTTTCCGCTTGGGCGCCAAGACCCAGGAAATTATTGGAGACGGTGACGTAAGCGGGGTTTTACTGGAAGGGGGCGAGAGGCTTTCCGCCCAAATGGTTATTATTTCAGCCGGAGTGCGTCCGAACCTCGATTTAGCCAAACCACTGGGGCTGGACGCTGATAAAGGGATCAAGGTGGATGAACATCTGCGCACGAACCAGCCTGATATTTATGCCGCCGGTGATGTGGCCGAATATAGAGGCATCTCTTACGGAATCTGGCCAGCAGCCATGGACCAGGGGAAGGTCGCGGGAGTTAACATGGCCGATGGAGAGTTAGCCTATAACGGAACTACTATGGCCAATACCCTGAAAGTGGTGGGTATTGATCTTGCCTCAGCCGGCGATATTGATCCGGAGCAGAAATTCGAATCTAAGGTTGTGATGGGAGAAAAAGTTTACAAGAAAATCGTGCTGGATAATAACCGAATCATCGGTTGCATCTTGCTGGGGGACACCAAAATATTTAACCGGATAACCAAACTGATCTCAGAAAAACGGGACGTGTCTCAGGTAAAGGCGCAGATTCTGTCTGAAGGTTTTGATTTCAAGGCTCTGTAATAAAAATGGAATAAACTCGCATTTAATGGACGCCCCCCTTTGTTTCCTCCATTCATCATTCTTCCGAAAAACGCGGCTCGCGTTTCTCTTGCGCAGCCTTAATTCCTTCTTTCACATTCATAGTCTGAAAACAGACTCCTTGGCAAGCGGCCTCTCTATGAAGTACATCTGTGAGATTGCTTTTTATGGCAGTGTAGGTGGATTCCTTTATGAAACTAATTGGCAAAGCAGGCATTGCTGCGAGTTTCTCGGCAAGCTCCATCACACGTCCCATCAATTCTTTGGATGAAACCACCTTATTGACCAATCCAATCCGAAGAGCTTCGTCCGCTGTTAACATATCACCGGTCATAAGCAGTTCTATGGTGCGGGCTGGTCCCACCAGCCTGGAGAGAAAATATTCTGATCCCATGCCGGGATTAAGGCCCAGTTTGATAAAAGTAAAGCCGATTTTGGCCTCCCAAGCGGCAATTCGCATGTCACAAGCCAAGGCCAGGCACGCCCCTGCTCCGATGGCCGGGCCGTTTATGGCAGCGATGGTGGGGATTTTTAACTCGGTAATATTTAAGAAAGAGTGATAAAAATCAAACACCTTCTTCTCCAGGATTGTCGGCTTTGCCTGGGTCCATCGCGATACCATCGTCAAGTCCGCGCCCGCACAGAAGGCCCCTGCGGCACCCGTTAACACAAGAACTTTTGCTTTAGGCTCATTCTTGACTTCGTTCACGGCTTTCTGAAAGTCTCTGGCCAGCTTTTCATCCATTGAATTTCGTTGTTTAGGCCGGTTCAAAGTTAATACGCAGATTCTGTCCTGGTATTCCAATGTTACCATTTGATTGCCCATAATCTCCTCCGGTGAGGTCTATAATACCTGTAGAAGCGGACAGCGCTTCGATATAATTGAGAGGCAAAAACTCAATTCATCCAATTATGAGGCAGCCCTCCAATGAAAAGAAATCAGGGGACACCATACCTATTTGTTTCTGTTTTTCGGTTTTCTACCAGCCCTCTGGGGTTTAAGAACCCGACCGAGCACCTTCTCCAGTTTTTCCACAAAACCTTCACTGCCAAGCGGTCGCACCATTCCGCCATTAAGTCTATATATGCGGAATAGTCATCATCAGAGAAAAATACCTGCTGGCGTCTGTTGCCACGTTGGGTGATATGATGTGGAAAGCCCGAAGCTACTACTCTTGCCAGTCTTGCCATGGAGAGAATATTACAAAACTCTCCCGGGGTGTCAATAAATATGTATGGTGTCCCCAGATTTCCCAGAGTCGGAAAGATTGGGTTCGCTCATTTCTAAGCAACCTTATCCAATAGTCTGTTAACTATATCATCCCAACTTTGTACTTCCGGTAAAAGCGGCACGATGAGTTTAATGAATCTCTTTCTTTTTTCGCTGGTGCGTAAGCTATCAACATCAATAGCAGGAAGATATTTTTTTAGGTCTTCCACCGGATAATTGATAAGATCAGGGAAAGAGGCATATTCGAACATTCGCCGGAGTTTGTAAGCACCTGAAAGGTTTGTTTCACCATCCCAAAAATATTTATTCATGCTTTTTTGCATAATCGATCATCCTTTTAATGAGATCTTTTACAAAATTTTCAAAATCTTGGAGCGGTGTCGGGTGTTTAGTTAAAGCTATCCCCTCTAAATTAGGATCAGCAAAAGCAATCAGCACCCCTTCATAATCAAGAGGTACCACCTTTAATTCCGCCCAGGCAGCAACTTGCTCAAAATCAATTTACCGCAATAAGTAGTAAAGATCGAAAAAATCTTTTGCGGTTTTGCGGTCATAAACAGCAGTCAACTTATTGGTGGCAATATTTTCTTTCGAGTCAATGAGGATATTGTTAACTTTTTCCCGTTGTCCAATGCTCCGGTAGTTTTCAAAAATAAATTCGATTTTCATGGCAACTTCATCTTTATACACAAATCCCCTCTTGAAATAATCACCGCTCATGGTTATTTCGGTTTTAAATTTTTCGCTGATTCTGTTGATTGTTTCCCTGACAGCAATCTCAAATTCGTCCTTTGGAAAGAGAAAGCCGTCAAAGAAAAAATCCAAATCTTCCGAAAAGCGATGATGGTAATAGAACCGCGACAGACAGGTTCCGCCGCTTAGGTAAAACTGATCCGTTTGAAAGCATTGAAAAATTTCATCTTGAAAAGGATAGAGAAAGGCCTCGTAAAATTCTATTTCCTCCGGAGTGGCTTGGCGAAAATTATTTTTAAACCGATCCACGTTTTGTCCTCTTTTAGCTTATTTTAAAGGATAAAGTTTGATGATGTCTGTAAATGACCTGGTCTGTTCTCTGTATTTCTCCCATTCTTCTTGTTTAATGTAAAGAGGAAGATAGCGTCGTTCTTTTGCGCTGAGTTGACATCGTTTCCGAAATCCGGGGACACCATACCTATTTGGGAGGGTCGAGGGTCGCATCGTAAATATTAAGTAAACTGGTCTGAAATTTAATTTTTAAGATGTGACCCTCTG
>JAZDOO010000044.1:0-4653 GCA_043798555.1 Pseudomonadota bacterium
AAGGTTGATGAATTCGTAAAAAGTCAAAAAAGTAAGAAAATGTCATGCTGAACTTGGTTCAGCATCTAACAAAATCAATGTGTTACGAGACCCTGAAACAAGTTCAGGGTGACAAATCAGGACTTTTTACGAGACCATCAAAGGTTACCGGGTTGACATTTCACCTTCCTCCTTTTCTTATCTCATTATCAAACCGGATTAGTGATCTAAACTTTTTACAAATGATTTAATCCAATACATTATTCGTCTTCCCATTTGGATATTTCAATCAAGCAAGAATTAGGCGCCATTCCCGGAGCATTCTGGGATAGCATGCGGGCAGATGTCAATAGATTGACGCAGCCTCCTCTATCAATGGAATAAGCCTTACCCGGTTCCACAGGATCATATTTCCCGCAAGAAGCATAGCTATGCACTACGCCGGGTCTACAACGTTCTGTTACATGGGCAATACAAAGAACTGCACCCCGGTCATTATGGAGTTTAATAATATCTCCTTCTTTTATTTCACGTATTGCCGCATCGGAGGGATGAATGCGAGCGACCCACCAGGCGAAACCATTTTTGAAAACACGGTGACCAGGAATTTCTCCCATCCATTCAACATGCTTATCAAAGTGAGTATGGTATGAATAGCGAGTGTGAGGGGAAACCAGTTGCAGAGGATACTTTTTCGCCAATTCACTTTCCGGCCCTTCCCAACTGGGTATATATCTGGCCATGACAGGTCTTTCCTTATCATCGGGGAAATATTTGGTGAGGCTTTGCGATACAAACTCGATCTTGCCGCTATAAGTCCCCAGTTCATCGGCTTTAGCGGTACCTTTCTTAGGGTTGTGAGGGTCAGGAGTATCGCAGGCTCGGCCTTCATAAAACCAGCGCATTGTAGGTGTCGACTTATAGTCATCAGAAAGAGGTACCACGAAGTAACCCTTCTTTTCAAATTCCTCGAAAGTAATGTATTTCGGCAAATCGCTGTAATCAAAAATAGCCCTTATCCAGTCCTCTTCTGTTTTACCATCGGTGTAATCGTCCTTAAAACCCATTCTCTCAGCCAGAAGAGCGAATATCTGGTAGTCGGATTTCGATTCCCCTATAGGCTCGATGCATTTCTTCATGTAGACGATGACCCTATGATTGCAGCCGCTATAACCGTGGGCACCGTAACCGCCGGCGTTAACCCAATTTTGAATATCATTTCGTTCCAAATTAGTGCAAGCCGGTAAAATTACATCGGCAAATAGGGTCTCTCCTCCCCACCAGCAATCCTGATTCACCACAAATTCCAATTTTGGACTCTGATATGCCTGGACCCATTTATTGGTCTCAGTCATAGTGCCAAAGAAAGAACTGCCGTAGCGGTAGAACATTTTAATTTCGGAAGTGCCTGGCTTGGGATAGGTATAGGGAATAAATTGCTGCTCCAGAGACTTGCCGCAGAAGCCCTCTCCCACCCATTTCACCGGAGGACTTAGAATAGCTTCCGGAAAAAGCAACCGGTACATTTTCTGTGATACTGGATTGGGAAAGCACTTCCCCGCTGCAGGGGTAGTGCTTAATTTACCGTCGGGGTCGGAATACCCCGGGAAATTAAATTCGGTGTTACACGGTGCGCCCAGGTTGGTGGTCCAGAAAGATACTCCGGGTTTTCCCAGTCCTTGCATCGCTCCCAGATAGACCATCAACCTGGCCCATTCATGACCGTAGGCCTGCCTCATGGCACCGCCGTGAGCACCCTTACTACCGCAGGCAATTACAGTTCTTTTAGAAGCCCATTCCTGGGCCAGGGCCGTAATGACTCTGGCGGGGACATCTGTTTTCTTCTCAGCCCATGCTGGCGTCTTGGGAATGCCATCCTCTTCGCCCATAACGTATTCTTTAAACTTGTCAAAATCGGTGGTACGTTTGGCAATATAGTCCTTGTCATAGGTATCTTCTTTAATCCATATATAAGCAATTGCCAGGGCCATAGCGGAGTCTGTTCCAACGCGGGGAGCTATCCACTTATCCGCCAAAGGTCCAGCCGTATAATTACAGAAAGGATCAATGAAGATCATCTTTATTCCCTGTTGTTTTAGCCAGAGACGCCACTGCGCTGATTCCTGGCCGCAGTAGCCTCCGCGCGTACTGTCCGGATCGTTTGACCACATAACTATCATTTCAGAATTTTGTAGAGTATCTTCCAGCAGGTCAAAGGTTTCCGGTGAGCCCAAACGCCAATAGAAACCATAATGATGCGTGGCTCCCCAATGCCAGCCTTCCCAGCTATCCGGATTATCAAACCAGGCGGTATAACCTAACCGGTTGAAAAACCGCGCAAACGGTCCGCCGCGGTAACCGACCAGGCCACAGTTGTGATGAGATGATGTAACCGCGGATATGGCTTCCGGACCATATTTGGCTTGAACCCTTTTCATTTCACTGGAAATTATATCCAGAGCTTCATCCCAGGTAATTCTCACATAACCGGATTTTCCTCTGTTTTCCGGATGCGTGTCTCCATTCGGATCGAAATCGATCCTCTTCATGGGATATTTGATCCTGTCCTCCGAATAGACCCTGATGCGTTCCGTTAAAGCGCCGGGTGATAAATTTATTCTTTTTGTGGGTGTAAATTTCTTCCCTCGCGCTTGAATGGTCCATGAATGGTAATCTTTTTCCTCAATAACCATCGGGCGGACCCGGGTTATGATTCCGTCTTCCACTGTTACAGTAACCGGACCGCCATTAGAGATATTCGTAAATTCTTTTTCAGATGACATTAGTATCGCTCCTAATCTATCATGAGATATATTCTTACCTTTAGTTAGCTCTTGCTACCACTTGTTCAGTTATACTTAAGGTCATACTTTTTCTTCTCTAGGGCTTTGTTTTTCGAACAATGACACCAGTTTAGAAACAATTACACTACACGTACTTTGTTAGCATTATTCCCAATTGTTAATTTCCTCTTTTTTTTATCATTTGTCAAGACACCCGTTGAAGAAAACAATTCGATCTGGGAGAAAACTCCATCTGGTGGCGACCTGCCCCCCGAAAACCGGTCCAGGGGATGAGTCACTTATCCCCCGGCAAAGCCGGAGGCTTGAATAAAACCGTGAGCCACCTGAAGGTAGCTTTTACTCAAACATTTTCAATTGGTCCAATTTCTTATCGGCCTCTTCCTGGCTGCGTACGTATTCCCGTATCGTCTCCTCATCCAGGCCAACCGTTGAGACACAATAGCCCAGAGCCCAGAAGTTTTGACCTACAAAATTGCGGCTCTTCCCCGTTGCTCTTGCAACCCAGATCGCACTCTTGCCTTTCACATACCCTACGACCTGCGACACCGAATACTTTGGCGATATCGAGATCACCATGTGCACGTGATCTGCCTTTAGCGTCCCCTCCATTACTTCACTTTCTCTCTACATCGCCAACCCTCGAAGGATTTGTCCCAACTCCTTCCGAAGTTGTCCATACAGAACTCTCTTCCGCCATTTCGGAATCCATACTATGTGATACTTGCATTCCCATTTGGTATGGTGTAAGCTTTCGTAGTGTTCCATTTCAAGCCTCCTTTTGCGTAACCTCGAGCGGTTCACAATCGGAGGCTTTTCTTATATTCCCGCAAATGTCAAACTTTGCGAGTCCCCCGGCAAAGCCGGGGGCTTACCTAGAGGATAGTTATGATCTCATGGCAGCAAGGACCCAGGACGGGAGGGCTTTTCGGATTCTGACCATCCTGGATGAATATACAAGAGAATGTTTAAGTATCACGGTGGCGAGGAGGATTACTGCTCAAGATGTGATTTATCAGCTGGGGGAGTTATTTCTTGAGAGAGGGATTCCGGAGCATATTCGATCGGACAATGGGCCGGAGTTTACGGCGAGAGCGATTCGGCAGTGGCTAAGGGATCTTGGAGTCAAGACTCTGTACATTGAGCCTGGGAGTCCGTGGGAGAATGGGTACATTGAATCGTTCAACGGGAAGTTAAGGGACGAGCTTCTCAACGTGGAGATCTTCACCACGCTCTTTGAGGCTCAGGTGCTGATCGAGAACTGGAGGAAGGACTACAATCAGATCAGACCTCACAGTGCGTTGGGTTATCGACCTCCTGCACCTGAGGCTATTTTGCCAGTTTATGGTTCAACAAGTCTAACTCCGAGTGTGGTACAAGGATTGGGGCTGGTCAGCCTGTAAACAGGAACACCATCGACCTCCTGAAGAATAGGGAATCCATGTCATGGAAGTCTCACCCGAAATTTCAGGCGGCAAATTATACTATTTCCCGTTCCCTACGGATCACTGCAATCTGTGCGGCAAACGGATCGCCAAAGGACGCCAACCCGCTTGTGTTAAACACTGCCAGGCAGCAGTCATGAGGTTTGGGAAAATAGAAGATCTAGTCAAAACCATGAAAGAAAAGCCACGAACGGTACTTTGGGTACCCCATTGATCTCGTAAATGAAGGGTGAAATTGCACTGCTCACCCCGCCCGTGGGTCTGAACCTGTTCGTCATTCAGAAGCTGGGGGGGGCGCCTCTGACCAAGGTCATAAAGGGGTCAATGCTGTTTAACCTGATCATGCTTATCGGACTCATCATCTGCTGGCTGTTCCCGGCGACCGTCACCTGGCTTCCCAGTACGATGGGCATGAAATGATGCGCTGC
>JAZDOO010000054.1:0-9448 GCA_043798555.1 Pseudomonadota bacterium
AACATCCTCGCTCCTCCGTCACCCTTTGAGAATTCCTCATTCCCATACACATTCTTATCCTGAATCACCTTCCACCACTTTCCCCTAAATTCCATCGTCCCGGCATCAAGATCAAATACCCCCTCCACCTTTTCATTCGAACCGGTGGAAGATAAGGCGTACCGGAGATGATATTCACTGTAAAGCGTTCCCTCACCACTCAGATTCACTACCTCCCCACTTTCATACCGCACTTCCTTCTCAATCAGATATTCATCATCTCCCTTATTGGGATTTGCCTTAAAACTGTAGGTACCCTGGTAATATCCGCCTCCAGGTTGGTAACCTGCCACGTTCCATGTGCCGGTTAGGTCTTGGGCCTTTCTGGCTTTCATCCACGTTTGCCATTCTGGATTATCAAAAGGAAAACGCTCTGAAACCGGCTCCACTAACTCCTGTGACTCCTTCGCCCAATCCATCTCCCGCATCTGGGGAATCACCGTAGGTACGTACCCTAAATGTAAATTTCTGTTTTCCTCCCATTGATTCCGGGTCATGCGGTGAGAGGCAATTTTACCAAAAGTGTGACACCGGACACAGGCAGTAAATATCCTCTGCTCCAGTTCATCCTTGGGTTTCTCCCGGTACTGGCTGTTTTCATCACTGGTAATATAGGCTATCCTGGACATCTCCTCCGGGCTTAAGCATAACGAGTAACTTACTTCCTTGATGATGGTTTTGAATTCTCCATCATCAATGGGAACATCGTTCAGGCGGTTCATCCGGTCTACTACCACCTTCCACTCTTCCGGGGTCTTCCTGGTCTCTTCGATTACCTCCATCCGTCCTTCCTTATTCAATTGGTGACAGGCCCCGCACTTCTGCTTTACCAGGGAAGAGGGAGAAAAGACTGTTTTTCCATCGGCGGAAACGGTAAAGAAAAACATTGCCAGCATCCCTAAAAAAATAATCACTCCTTCCTTCCCCTTACACTGCTTCTTCATTATTGCCCCTCTTGAGATTAAATTTTAATAATATTTTTTAATATATATCTTTATAAATAAAGGAGGTTGAGGCATTATAAAATCTCAGAGTCCCTCTTGTCAACTACTAAGTGCCAAGGAGGGTGCATAGCCCATTCCTGCCACCCAAGGAGGTTAATGCTGTCTCTTTCTTTCCCATTCTTTTTCGCGCAATTCAATCCGGCGAATTTTACCGCTTACAACCTATAACAAACTATTACGGCTGTTGTTCGGCTGAGCTAATGATAGGTGTTGAAATTGGCAGCCCGAATAATGACATGTTGACCATACTTTTATTAACAAGTAAAGAGTATTTATGGTATCGGTAAAAAACTGTTTTTTCTGTAGGGAAATAACTACTTGTATAATGTCTTTACTTTATAGTATAGGCTCCTACGAAAGGGATTGGTACCGTTCAAAAGTGTTCCTATGGTAATACTTCAAGAGAGAAGTTGTCAAGTATTTTTTTTAAAAAAAGGCTTGACATGTCAAAAAGGAATTGATAATAAAAATACCGACCGGTCTGTCCTAATTAGATTAATCATATGGTAATGAATTTAAGAGAAAAAATTATTCGTGATTCTTTAAGGCTTTTCTCTCTAAAAGGGTTCTTGAACACCTCCATTCTTGACATTTTGGATAAAACCCAGGCCTCGAAGGGTGGACTCTACAATCATTTCAAAAGCAAAGAAGACCTGTTTTTCGCAGTGTTAAGTGAAGCCCGGAGGCTCTGGCGGGAAAAAAATCTATCCGGCCTGGATCAGATCGGAAAGCCTGTTCAGAAGGTAAAGAAGCTCCTGAAAAACTACTTTATAAAGTATCTTCAAGACAAAAAGAACTTTCCGGGTGGCTGTTTTTTTGTTACCATGTCGGTTGAGCTCGATGATCAACGGCCGCATTTAGCCAAAGAACTTAATGAAGGGTTTAAACGTTTAAAAGCAATGTTCATTCGACTCTTAGAGGAAGGAAAAGGGTCAGGTGAAATAAGGGCTGATGTTAATACTGAAGAAGCCACTGAGCTTATCTTTTCTGCCATATTGGGTGCGTCAGTTATGTATGGCACAAGTAAATCGGCCGCTACTTTAAGACGAATTTATATTTCGGTAGTTAACTACCTTGACGGACTCGCCCCTTAATTTTTTGGGTACTCTCTAAGGGAAACCGGTCGGTCTTAATTTAAATATGAAAAAGGAGGGATAGTATGGATTTTGCATTTTCGGAACGGGAAGAGATGTTAAGAAAGGTGGTGAGGGAATTTGCGGAAAATGAGATTAGGCCAAAAATGGAGGCCATGGAAGAAACCGGTGAATTTCCCATCGAGCTTTTAAAACCCATGGCCGAGGTGGGAATTACCGGAGTAATCACTCCCAAAGAATATGGAGGTGTAGGGCTGGGGTACGTAGCTCGCACCATTGTCTTAGAGGAGTTAGGGAGGGTTTGTGCAGCGATTCCTATGGCCCTGCAAGTGCATCACATGGGTTGTGCAGCAATTAATGACTTCGGCACTGAAGTTCAGAAAAAAAAGTACCTTCCCGTTCTGGCCAAGGGAGAAACAATGGGATCGGTGGGGGTCACGGAACCGGGTGGGGGATCAGATGTGATTGGCATAAAGACTACCGCCGAGAAGAAAGGCAATAAATACATTCTTAATGGGCGAAAATGTTTTATCACCAACACCCACACCTCGGATTTCTGGGTGGTGATTGCCCGAACCGCGGAAGGAGCGAAGGGGCTGAGTGCTTTTATTGTAGAAAAGAACGCTCCCGGTGCAAAGCTCGGCCGAAAAGAGAATAAGTTTGGGCTTCGCGGGGCTAATACCGGGGAGTGGATTTTTGATAACTGTGAAATTCCCCTCGAGAATCTGCTTGGTCAGGAAGGTGGGGGGTTGGCAATTGCAATGAAAACAATCAGTGAAACGGGAAGAACTGGCATGGCCGCTACTGCTCTGGGGATTCTAACTGCCGCCTATGAGGAGGCTGGTAAGTTTGTGAGCGAACGAGTGCTGTACGGGAAACCAATCAGTACTCTCCAGGCGATTCAGTTCTACATGGCGGAAATCTATGCTCAACTGGAAATCAGCCGGCTTCTCTGCTATAAAGCCAGCTCCTTGAAAGATCAGGGAAAGCGCTGTGATGCTGAAACTGCTTTAGCAAAATACTACACCTGTGAAGCAGCCGCAAATGTGGCGAAAAAGGCGATCGAAATACACGGTTCTTACGGGATCATGAAGGAATATACCGTGCAACGATTGTTGCGTGATGCAATGGTTACTATCCCTGCAGGAGGAACGGCGGAGATAGGTAAGATAGTCCTTGGTCGAGAAGCACTTGCTCCCTTTAAAAGGTAATTTATCGCCCACCTAAAAGGAGGGTGATAAGGCCGGAGTATGAAAAGAATCATTGTCTGTATTAAACCCGTACCCGATCCGAAACACTGGGATAAGGTATCCCTGGACCCCGATACCATGACCTTAAAGCGGGAAGGGATTCCGAGCATCATGAATCCTCTCGATAAACATGCCCTTGAAGCCGCCTTATCCATTCAGGAGGATCGGGGCGGGGAAGGGGTCTTAATCTCGATGGCACCACTTTTTGCCACTTCTATTCTTCGGGAGGGATTGGCCATGGGCGCTGACCGAGCAGTGCTGTTATCAGACCAGGTATTCGCCGGGTCTGATACACTGGCCACCGCTTGTATTCTTGCCGCCGGCTGTCAATGGATTGGCGAATACGACCTAATCCTCGCCGGCAATTCATCCATAGATGGCTCAACCGCCCAGGTACCTTCCCAGCTGGGAGAATTATTGGGGCTTCCGAGCATAATGCATGTAACTGATCTAAAATGGCAAGAAAAAGACAAACTTCTTATAACCCAGAAGACCGAAAATGGGTACACTAGAGTTCTCGCCTCACCTCCCCTCGTAATTTCGGTCCGTAAAGAACTCAATAAGCCACGATACATTTCCTTCACCGGCATTTTGGAAGCGGAATCAAAGGGAATCACGGTACTTTCCAACCAGGAGTTAAAGATTGACCATAATCTGATCGGACTTCAAGGGTCTCCCACAAAAATGGCCGGGGTAGAAATTCGTCAGTTTAAAAGGGAAAGAGAGCGACTGGACGGATCGATTGAGGAGATAGTTAAAAAGCTGGTGGATAAGATATATCAATTCGGTATCATCTGAGAGGTAAAGCTTATCTTATGAGTGTCAATGATTATAGTGGTATCTGGGTTTTTGCTGAGCAGCGAGGCAGTGAATTGCAGGAAGTAAGCCTTGAGCTTCTCGGTAAGGCAAGAGAGATAGCTGATCAGATAAAAAAAGGGGTTACTGCAATTCTGATGGGTTACCAGGTGAAGCACCTTGCTCCGATTTTGATCAATCATGGTGCAGACTCAGTATTCGTAGCCGATGCACCTCCATTAGAAAATTACCGGCTTTTTCCGTATACCCATGTATTGGAGCGGGTGATCCGGGAATATGGGCCAGAAATCTTACTGATAGGAGCCACCTCTATAGGGGTTGAACTTGCTCCCCGAGTAGCGGCGAGGGTTCAGACCGGTCTCTCAGCCCACTGCATTGACCTCAAACTGGGGAGCAAGGGAGAACTTTTGCAGGTTGTCCCCGGATGGGGAGGAAGCATCGTTGCTACGATCATCTGTCCTGACCATCGCCCGCAGATGGCCACAGTTATGCCGGGAGCAATGAGAAAGAGGGCACCGGAGGAGAGAGTAGGGGAGATCAGGGAGATAGAGGTCAAGCTGCCCGAGGGTGATTGGGGTCCAGAGGTGCTCGAGGTGAAAAGGGAAAAGCCGGAATGGCTGCCACTGGAAAAGGCGGAAATAGTAGTGGCAGGAGGGTGGGGTGTGGGAAACAAAGAAAATTGGAAAATAGTCGAGGAATTGGCTATGGTTTTAGGCGGTGCTGTGGGGGCAACCCGTCCACCGGTTGATGAAGGCTGGGCTAAGGAAGGGCAAATGATCGGGCAAAGTGGAAAAACCGTGCGTCCCACCCTTTACATCGGCGTGGGGATATCGGGTATGATGCATCATGTTGTAGGCATGGATCAAGCGAAGTATATTATCGGCATTAATAATAATCCTAATGCGGAAATCTTTGATACCTGTGATGTAATAGTGGTAGAGGATTTCAAGAAAATTCTTCCTCTCCTCATTGAGGAAATAAAAGCCAGGTAATAGGTAATAGATAATAACAAGGCCTTAAAATAAAGGGGTATCCCGTATGCCTAAGCGCACCGACACGTACTGGGATGAAGAGTTGGAAACAATGCCCCGCAAGCAACTGGAGAAGTTGCAACTTGAGTCACTCAAGGAGGAGATTCGGTTTGCGTACGAAAACTCTCCCTATTACCGCCGGGCCTTTGATGAAGCTGGTGCCGATCCTAAAAAAGTGAGAGGGCTTGAAGACATTCAGAAGTTCCCGTTTACTGATAAAAATGTGGAGAGGGATCGGCAGCTCGCCGTACCCGACTTAGGCGATCTGATCGCGGTTCCTGAAAAAGATATTGTCTTTGTTTCGGCGTCCAGTGGTTCAACTGGCGTACCTACCCTTTCTCCTTTTACTGCCCGGGACTTTGATGAATATCAGGACGTGCAAGCTCGGCTCTTCTGGGCTATGGGAATGCGCCCCCACGACCGTTATCTTCATGCTCTCAATTTTACGCTTTTTGTGGGTGGTCCGGATGTGATCGGAGCCCAGCGTACTGGTGCCCTTTGTATCTGGGGAGGAGCCATTGCTTCGGAGCGTCTTCTCTTTATCATGAAGCAATTCAAGCCCACCATCACCTGGACTACGCCCTCCTATGCCTGGTACCTGGGAGAAACCGCTTTAAAGCAAGGAATCGATCCGGATAGAGACCTGGCCATCAATAAAATCATCGTTGCCGGAGAGCCCGGGGGCAGTATCAAATCCACCCGGGAAGCGATCGAGACCCTGTGGAACGCTAAACTTTACGATTTTTATGGACTTTCCGATATCTTCGGGGCAAATGCCGGCATGTGCAAAGAGCAAAATGGCCTCCATCTCTCCGAAGATCACCACCTGCTGGAGGTTTTGAATCCCGATACTCTTAAACCGGTCGAGTCGGGGGAACGGGGAGAGATGGTGCTCACTACCCTGCGGAAGCGGGCCCGTCCCATGATCCGCTTCCGCACCGGAGACATTATCACTGTGAACTATGATCCCTGTCGTTGTGGCCGCACCATGGTTCGGATAAATATCCATGGCCGCAGAGACGATATGCTGATTATCACCGGCGTCAATGTTTTTCCCAGCGACATCGAAAAGGTGGTTCGAAATATGAAGGAACTAACCGGGGAGTACCGAATCATTGTTTACCGCGAACAACACCTGGATAAGTTCGACGTGGAGGTAGAGAAGAAAGAAGCTGAGCGCGGTTCGGATGAAGAAATCGCGAAAGAGTTACAGGTTAAGTTAAAAGCTGCGCTGGGTGTTCGCCCGAGGGTGAAAATACTTCCTGAGCACAGTCTGGAGAGAGCGACCCATAAAGCGCAGCGGGTAATTGATAGACGGGGAAAAGTGTGGTCCGATTAAGAACTGGAATCCCGGGATTGGTAAAAGACTATATAAGGCACTTATCCTGATCAAACAAAGAAAGGGGTATACGATGGGGTTAATAACAGTGGAACAGTATTATAAAAGCTTGAAAAGGATGCGGCCCAACTTATACAAATTTGGGGAACTCATTGAGGACGTAACCGAGCATCCGGCCACTAAATGGACAGGAAAAGGTCATGCCCAGGCTATTGAAGGGGCTCATAATCCCGAGACCACCCATATTTTTACCACTAAATCCCACTTTGATGGAGAGACCATTTTTCGCTGGACTTCTTTAATGCAGACACCGGAAGAGCTGATGGCAAACTCGGTGATGAAAAGAAAGATGTATCATCTTAATGGCACCTGTAGCGGAGCTCTCTGTGTGGGGTGGAATAGTATGAATGTTCTTTGGAGCGTCACCTACGAGATGGATAAGAAACTCGGAACCGACTATCACCCGCTCCTGCAAAATTATATGAAGGGGGCTCAGAAATGTGGCTGGCTCATCGCCGGGGCTCTCACGGACGCCAAAGGAAACCGGGCCCTTCCTCCCAGTAAGCAGAAGGATCTGGATTTAAACATGCATGTGAAAGAGGTCCGGGAAGATGGAATCGTGGTAAGCGGGATCAAGGCCATGATCTGCGGAGTGGCCGCATCAAATGAGATAATGGTTATGCCCGGAACCACTTACGGGGAAGTTGACGCTGACTGGGCAGTGGCATTTGCAATACCGCGGGATATCGAGGGGCTTACCTTAGTAGAAGCCAGACGGCCGAGTGATCAGCGCGACTTTGAAGAGGGGTTTGATAATCCCAATAAAGTGGGTGGAATCACCCAGGCTTACCTTATTTTTGAAGACGTTTTTGTCCCCAGGGATCGGGTTTTTATGTGCCGGGAATTCAAGTATTGCCGGGATTTGATTCTCCGCTTCACTTCAAATTATCGTGCCTGCATCGGTGCCTGCGTGGCCGGGCAAGGAGACGTGATGATCGGCGCAGCTATTAACGTAGCCCGGGCCAACGGCCTTTCCGCCCGGGTCTTTAACGATAAGTACACCAGGATGATTCTGAACAATGAAACAACTTACGGATTGGGCCTGGGAGCAATATTAGCCGGCCGAAAGCACGAATCCGGGCCTTTCTTTGCTGATCCGTTACTGGCGCACTCTAACAAGCTGCATGTGGCCACCCTTCCTTACGAAACCAAGGTACTCTGCCAGTACTGTGCCGGAGGATTTGCCGAGACGGGCTGTATGCCCTCCTATAAGGATTTTATTGACTCCCGATATGGCGAGAAAGTCCAACTCGCCCTTTCCGGAGCTGTCTCCGGAGAAATCAGAGCCCGGCTCGGACGGCTCATCGAATGGCTTACCTTAGGCGGTGGAGTCCCTGGATGTATGCACGGGGGCGGTTCACCTGATGGGGCCAAAATGGTAATGCGCGCCTTCTCTCCCCTCGAAGAATACGCAAAAATCGCCAGGAGACTCGCGGGGGTGGAGGAAGAGATACCTGAGCCGGAGAATAGAAAATGAATGGCAAACTCCAAAGTGATTGATTCAAATTGAAGACTTCCCGCATCCGGATAACTCTTTTTCTTTTTTGATTTTTGGAGGTATGTACGTGTCAAAAGAAGGAAATATTTCTTTACATGAATATCTCTTTCTGCTATAAGATTTGCTGCTCTTCGTCGAAACCTGAGATGAGCAAGTCTGAGGGAGGATAACATACTATATAGTATAGATTTCCTGACAAAAAAAATAGCAAATTGCTGATATATTTTTTTAAATTATTTTATAGTCTCAAGGAGTGGTTGACTACAAGTCTTTTGGTTATTGACGGATTTACATAACATCCTTTTCTTTTGCATAAAATATTATTTGCTTTTTAAGCCGTAATGGCTCGGCGAAATGGTTACGCATCGAAGAGATTTGTGAAATTAATCAATAGGTTAAAAGAAGGCAACGGTATTGACGGAGTGATTGAAAAAAAGTTATATACTGACTGTCTTAAAAAAAGATAAAAGTTTAAAATCGGAAGAAGGAGGTGAGGGTTATTTATTTAATGAATTGAGAAAAGGAGGATAAACGAGACTAATGGGTAATCTTTAACCAACAAGGAGGAGTGTATGAAAAATAAGATGGTACTGATAGTTTTAGTAGTTTTATCACTTTTGTGGTCTCCTTGGGGACATGGAAGTGCGTTTGCCTTTGAAGTCGGTCCTTTTGGAGTATCCTGTTATCTTAAGAACCAGACGTATCTTCGTGCCTTTCATGGTCCGGATGACCTGATGCAGTGCCGTACTTTTTTCAATCTCGAAGCATCCTACGATAAAATCCCGCATACCGGCGTCTTCGTCAATCTTCGGCCGTTCTACGATTCGGTCTATGACTGGTCGAGTGAGGGCACCGGGAAGCACGGTCGTTATTTGCGTAATGGGTGGGCGCACAACCTGGGAAGAAATACTGACCGCGATCCGCTCCTGCGGGAAGCTTTCGTGGATTTTAAGTATCGTGAACTCTTCCTCCGGCTGGGCAAGCAGATTGTGGCGTGGGGGAAATCCGACGGAGTGTACATGCTCGACATTATTAACCCATTCAATTTGCGAAACCCCGTGGAATTCGTCGAAGAGGACACCAAGATACCTCTTTGGATGCTCAATGTCACTTACGGGTTCAAGCCTGGGGATTTGCAGTTGCTCTGGATCTGGGATAAGTACCGGGGGTCTATATTTCCTGGCCTTAATATCAAGGAAATGGGTTACCACGACTGGACATTTAATACTGTGGCTCTCAGCAATGAACTGTATGCCATCTTTGACGACATCTTCAGGAATGAGTTTGGCATTCCCGAAGGATATCCAGTAAAGACGC
>JAZDOO010000086.1:0-2147 GCA_043798555.1 Pseudomonadota bacterium
CTGTGAAAGACCCTGACTTTTTTGACACCTCTCTATTTCTTTTTGAAATTTTGCAGAATGAGGGTAAGCTCCTTGAAGCAGAGGCAATACTGGAGAGTGCTTACCAAAGAGTGGTTAAATTAATCACCGATAAAAAGGGCAACTGGCCGGATATATTAGAATGGAGCTGGCTGGAAAACCGGCATATTATAAGAACTATATTGAATAAGGCTATCGCGCTCTGGATACATAATGAGACAAATGGTGCCTTAGAACTCTTCAGAAAGCTTTTAAAGACCAACCCCGGAGATAATGTTGGGGCCCGGGATTTTGTCCTGGCAATTAGAATGAACATGAGCTTTAAGGAGTTTGAAGATCGTTTTAAAAAAGGTGGTTATTACGATACGGAGTTAACCGATTGGTTTGATGAAAATTACCAGAAATTTCCCGATGAATTCGACTGGTGGGAAAAGGCGGTTGAAAAATATTTGTGAGGAAGCAATTTCAATTGAATAATAGTTCACGACTTGCAGTATCACTATTGCCCGATGAAACCCTCGATACCATGTTTCAGGGGAGGCTGAAAGTAATCCAGAAGAGGGAGGGGTACCGTTTTTCTTTAGATGCGGTTCTTTTGGCCCGGCTGGCCCCGGTTTCTTCAGAAGATTGTGTGATTGATTTGGGAACTGGCTGCGGGATAATTCCCCTTATCCTTGCATATACAACTAAGGCAAAAACGATTGTGGGGGTGGAGATTCAAAAAGAACTGGCTGAATTAGCGCTCCGAAATGTTAGCCTTAATGGATTTCATGAAAGAATCCCGATTTTACAAGAGGATTTAACAAATCTTTCCTCTCTTTATCCTCCCGGGTCTTTTGACTGTGTTCTCTCTAATCCTCCCTTTCGGAAACTGGAAACCGGGCGCTTGAACTTACAAGATCAAAAGGCCATTGCCCGCCACGAAATCACGACATCGCTTGGAGATCTCCTGCAAGCGGCCTTCCGCTTGTTAAAACCGAACGGAAAAATATTTTTAATATACCCGGCATTTCGTCTGGTTGATTTATTTTTTGAAATGAGAAAATGTTGTCTGGAGCCGAAAACTATCCAGTGTGTTCATGCCCAGATTGGGACTCCTGCCAAGATGGTGCTCATTGAAGGGGTCCGGGAAGGAGGGGTAGAGCTTCACGTAAAAGAACCGCTTGTGCTCTACGACTCTGAAGGGAACTACACTGAGGCACTTAAGAACATTTATTTTCTTTCACGATAGGCTTCGTACTGGGCGTGCTTCTGAAATAAACTCCTCAGCCTCGCCTTTAACCCATCGTCTTTTATAATCGTCACCTCTTTTTCGATATTTTTACGCACCGTATCATCAATTTCCATCTCTTTCCACCCCGGAGAAGACACCCCTCTAATGACTTCAGTACCAGAAACCTGTATTTCCCCCAGGTGGAACCGTATTTTCTCTATAAGTGGTGAACCAATCCTTTGGTTGAGCTCTTTCTTAATTTTCCCTTCCAGAAAGGTTAATTCCTGCATCCAGGTAGAATTGTCTACGACAACCCAGAGGACATGATCTCGAAGCCTTTTGGGTTGGGAATGACGGGCTATCCGGGGGCCGACTGCGTTCTCCCACAGGTTAAGGATGCGGTAAACGTTTAAGGCAGAATCTATTTTCCGCCTTTTAAAAATATCCTCCAGGATGGTTTTTATGTTTTGCATTTTCGCTCGCTACCTATCTCTTTGTCATTCCTCTTGCACTTGAGACGGAATCCATGAATAGCAATGAAAATTGCTCAATGAGTAATGACCATTTTCCATTGAGAATTTTGGGTTTTATCGATTTCCGCCATTGTTTCCCCCGGCGAAACTTGTCCCCGACACCGATTGGAGAGCCGGAGTGGGAATGACAGGCAAAGTTAGTCTTCCTTAAAGATTGCTCCGCTGCTGGCGGAACTAACCAGCTTAGAATACCGGTAAACATACCCTTCTTTGATCTTAGGTGAAGAAGGTGTCCAGGCCGCTCTTCTCTTATTAATAGTCTCTTGATCAACCTTTAGGGTAAGCCTTTTCCCAGGTATATCAATCTCAATAATATCCTCTTCTTCCACCAGCGCTATGAGGCCACCTTCAGCCGCCTCAGGGGAGATATGACCGATCGCTGC
>JAZDOO010000099.1:0-2500 GCA_043798555.1 Pseudomonadota bacterium
AGCCTTGAAGAAGCCCTGGAAACTACAAAAGTTCACAGTGTTCTTGGCCTCTTAGGAAATAATCATTTTCTGGTTACCGCTCGTCCTTTTCGATCTCCTCACCATACTGTTTCTGACGCCGGACTCATCGGAGGAGGATCCATTCCGAAACCAGGGGAAGTAAGCTTGTCCCACCATGGAGTGCTGTTTCTTGATGAATTTCCGGAGTTTCGCAGGAATGTTCTGGAAGTTATGCGCCAGCCCATGGAGGATGGTAGGGTAACCATTTCCCGGGCATCCATATCCCTCACCTTCCCGGCTCAATTTATGCTTGTGGCAGCCATGAATCCCTGCTCCTGCGGTTTTTTTGGCGATCCTCATCGTCACTGTGTATGCACTGTTCCTCAAATCCAGCGATATAGATCCAGGATTTCTGGCCCCCTTTTGGACCGGATTGATATTCACGTAGAAGTCCCGGCGTTAAAATATAAAGAGTTATCCGAAGAGACCTTAGGGGAAGCATCATTGCTAATAAGGAAACGGGTTGAAAAAGCCCGGACTGTTCAGAAGGAGCGGCTTAGCAATAGTAAAATTCATAGTAACGCTCAGATGACCTCCCGGCATATAAGAAAATATTGCCAAATTGGTGACGATTCAAAACACCTTTTGGAGATGGCGATCAATAAGTTAGGGTTAAGCGCCCGGGCTTACACCCGGATTCTCAAAGTCGCCCGAACCATTGCCGATTTGGCCCAGGAAGAATCTCTAAAATCTTACCACATTGCTGAGGCGATTCAATACCGGAGCCTGGACAGACATTTGGAATGAATCCTATTTGTCTCATGAAGGCTCCCTTTAATGATTCATTTCCCCCTAAAAGTTTCACTTCCCTAAAATTTTAATCTGGTGTATATTTCTGACCATAATTCACGCTTGGCAACTCCGACTGTGGCCCCGGATAATTATACTCATTAGTTACAACGGTGCCGGATAATATTGCTAACAAAAATCCTTTCTTGCAAAAATGTGTACCCACCGAGCCTTTTCGGGGTTTTATGGGGGAGTTAACGGCGCCGGAAGTTTACCCTTTAAGGAAGACATAACATCAACATAAAATAGAATGTTAGGGCTTTGAATGAAAGGACATAACAGATGAAAACATCATTGACAGCGGTCTTCGAGAAGTCCCCGTACGGTTACATCGGCTTTGTCGAGGAACTACCTGGCGCCAACACACAGGGGAGAACACTGGAAGAAACAAAGAAGAATCTGATTGAGGCCATCCAACTTGTTCTGGAAGCCAACCGAGATCTCGCAGAAGAGGAAATTGCCGGAAAAGAGACTATTAAACAGCCTATTGGAATGATTTCGTTATGAAACGGAGGGATCTGCTCCGACACCTTGAAAGATCAGGCTGCGAGTTTCTTCGAGAAGGAGGGGACCATACTGTCTACGTCAATCGGCGGGAGAAGAAGGTGTCGACAGTTCCTCGCCACCGGGAAATTGACGAATACCTTTGTCGTAGAATCTGCAAAGACCTGGGAATTCCCCAGCCCTAACAACACGCTCCAGCCGGAGCCGTTAAGTTCTGTTGACCTGGGATGCTTGGGCGGCGGCGCGGCTGAGCTGGGGCGTGGGATTTTAAGTATGGCAGTAGATATTCCTTTTGAAGCTCCAGGAAGCTCAGCTTAAGTCTACTTTGCACCGGATGTGTGGGGCTGCTTGTTTGTCAATGATATATAGATATTATGGAATAAGTGACAATCAAAACAGTATTTGGCAACGGATAGCACAACAAGACGGCAATGGTAATCTGTATGCCCGTACTTTTAGAATTTGCGCTGATTTACTTTACCATGATATTCATGCTGTTATAATTAAGGCCAAAAACCCCCTAAAAGTTCTAAGTATTTGCAACCAAAATAATTTCACTGCCATTTTATGTCACAGATTAAACAAGAAATCTAATGCTGGGCACTTCACCGTTTTTGAAAAATTAAAAGGCGACTACGTATTTGTAAACGATCCAATTCAAGGTAAAGACAGGAGAATATCTAAAAACACGATATTAAAATTGTGGCAGCCTACCGATGGATCTGAAGTTGTAGGGAATATTTTAATCACCATTTCTAATAGATGTAATGATAACAATCATTGTTCAAAATGTAATCAGAAAATCCCTACATCAATTATTTGTCCTTATTGTAACCCAGAGAGATTAATACCATTGAAACCAAACGAGGCTATCGGATGCATCAATGATAAATGTTCACAGAAAACATGGGAATTCATTATCTGCCCATTTTGTGATCAAAGGATAGAGAACGTCTCATAACAAATCGCTCCACCAGACAAGGAACCCCGTGCGGCTTTTTTGTTTATCATCTTTTTATCTAAACATGCCTTTAATCAACACCTTGTTGGGTTCCCTGTATGGTGAACTCAGGCCTTTCAGCAGAGGAAGTGACTAAATGACAGGAGGAGAAAAATGGAAATGTCGTCTTCTGTGTAAAAAGGCGAC
>JAZDOO010000129.1:0-6583 GCA_043798555.1 Pseudomonadota bacterium
GCAGCAAGAATGAGGCAACTACAAGGAACAGTAGTTGTCCATTTTGTTATTACCCTCGAGGGAACGGTGAAAACCCTTAAGATTATTCAAAGCTCCGGGTATACGGTTCTCGATGAAGCAGGGCTAAAAGCAATAAGAGACGCCTCTCCTTTTCCAAGGCCTCCGGATAAACTTGTTAAAGGGGAGATTCCGGTAGAAATACCGATTGTGTTTGAACTTACCTAAAAAATTATCCCCTGGTTTCTTTACGTAGGGGGAGAGTTGCTTTCTCCCAGGGCCATATTATACAACTGGTATCCGATACATTTTGAGTTTAATAGCTAATTTTATTTTTGCTGGTTATGGAAAAAGGTGAGCATCTTTTTGCAGTAGTGGCACTTCCACTTCCACTAAAAAAGAACCTTTACTATGAGGTCCCGCCTCATTTGCAGCCTACAATAGAACCGGGTAACAGGGTATTGGTGCCTTTAGGAAAAAGAAAAGTTACCGGCTATGTAGTAGAATTAAAACCATCCTCTGACATTGAGGACACCAAACCGATCGAGGAAATTCTGGATCCCTTCCCTTTATTTCACCTCCGGGATCTGGATTTCTTTAAATGGATTGCTTCCTATTATTGCTGCTCTTTGGGTGAAGTGATTAAAAATGCCCTGCCGCCAGGAATCAATATAAAAACCAGTGCCCACCTTTCCCTTACTCCCAAAGGGCAAGAAGCCTTAGCTAATCAAACGCTTTCTGAACCGGAAAGACAAGTGCTTTCCCAATTACTGAAAAAGAGAAGGGTTGCCCTTAAAGGGTTATTAGGGAGTCACAAAAACGAGAAATCGCTCCCTCTGATCACCGCCCTCGTGCAAAAGGGCTATATAGCAATGGCCCAGTGGCAAGGTGCACGAACTGTTAAGCCCCGAAAGGAAAAAGTATTCCAGGTTAATAGAGAACAGTTGGCTGGACTTTCCTTTTCAGGTTGGAAAGGGATTCGAAGAAAAGCCCCCCGTCAGTTCCAAATCCTGAAGTGGATGCAAAAGCAAGGAAAAGTAGCTGAAAGAGAAATTCTTTCTCAGTTCGGCAAGGGAGAATCCGCGTTAAAGGCGTTGGAAAAGAAGAGGTTTATCATTGGTTATCTACAAGAATCGTATCGGAAACCTTTGGTAGAAGATGAATTCGACCTTTCTTCCCCCCTTAACATGACCACTGAACAATCAGAGGCATTAAAAAAAATTGTATCTCAGGTAAAGAGAAAAAAATATGCTTCCTTCTTACTCCATGGAATCACCGGGAGTGGCAAAACCGAGGTTTACGTTAAGGCAATAGAGGCTACCCTGGAAACTGGCCGGGGAGCGATGGTCCTGGTACCGGAAATCGCCCTTACCCCCCAACTGATGGCTACGTTTCAAACACGCTTCGGAGAGAACATTGCCCAAATCCATAGCGGACTTTCCCAGGGAGAACGGTTTGATGAATGGAGGAGAATACGAAATGGTGAGGCTTCAATAGTTGTGGGAGCCCGTTCGGCAATTTTTGCTCCCTTGCCAACCATCGGGATAATTATCGTAGATGAGGAGCATGATCCTGCTTATAAGCAGGAAGATAGAATATGTTATAACGCCCGTGACCTCTCATTGGTAAAAGGGAAAATGAATAACGCCGTGGTGATATTGGGCTCCGCCACCCCCTCGATCGAAACCTATTATAATACCAGCATTGGTAAAATAAACTACCTTCACCTCTCTCATCGAATCGATAGTCGCCCTCTTCCCAAGGTAGAAATTGTGGATATGCGCAAGGAGGAACCTCAGGTAATTTTATCTTCACGCCTAAAAGATGCCATAAAAGAACGAGGGGAACGAGGAGAACAGACCTTGTTATTTCTCAACCGGCGCGGATTCGCCCCCTTTATGATGTGCAAAGACTGTGGAAGTACGTTTTGCTGCCCTAACTGCAATGTTTCTCTTGTTTATCACCAAAAGAGACAGTTATTGCTTTGTCACTATTGTAGTTTCTGCAAACCAGCGCCAGAATTTTGCCCTAACTGCCGGGGATATAAAGTAGAAATTTTTGGATTCGGCACGGAAAGGTTAGAAGCGGAAATTCATCGCCTCTTTCCCAGCCTTAACATAGGGAGACTGGACCGGGATATTACGACTCAAAAAAATGCTCTCCAGCAGGTACTTCGCCAGTTCCGCAGAAGAGAGACCGAACTTTTAATCGGGACCCAGATGATAGCTATGGGACATGACCTTCCCGGGGTTACCCTGGTAGGGATTATTGCTGCTGACCATTCTCTCAATTTCCCTGACTTCCGGGCAGGAGAAAGAACCTTTCAGTTACTCACCCAAGTTGCCGGCCGTTCGGGTCGGGGGCAAATCCCGGGAGAAGTAATCATCCAGACGTACAACCCTAACCACCCCAGCATTCAAATGGCAATGGACCAGGATTTCCCCACTTTTTATAAAGAAGAAATTGTACACCGGAAGGAGCTTAACTATCCTCCCTTTTATCGTTTAGTTAACGTTAGAATGGTGGGCAATAGCCTTTCCTTAACCCGTGAGTATGCGACCAGGTTCGGAAGGTTGTGTTTGGGCCTCCAGGAAAAGGTAAAATCATTTCACACTAATCTCGAGATGCTTGGCCCGGCTGAGGCCCCCTGGGAAAAACTGAAGGGCAAATATCGCTGGCAGATGCTCATTAAGGGTCGGGATCACAAGGTTCTACATCAGTTTACCGAAGAGATATTAATTTCTATCAAAACGCACATTAACATTCCCGGAGTGAAATTGAGCGTGGACATAGATCCTATAAATTTATTATAATGGATAGCTGGAAAAAAAATAAAATTTTACTTGACAATAATTTTAACCCTTTATATTAATAATAATCAGCAATACGAAATTAAAGCCCGCCCCCAAAATATCATTGTAGCTTTCATAATAGAATAACCTACCTTTTGGGTGATCCGGAATAATTATTAGGCTTTAGTCTAAGGATAGACAGAAATAATTTCTTATCGTGAAAACAGGACATGGTTATGGGTAACTGTTACCATTTCCTTGGGTAGTATCCATTGCACAAAAAAAGAGGATTCTGGTCCAAGAATATCCCACAAAAATCATACCTCTATTCCTTACGTTGCAACAATTAGAACCCCGGAACGATTTAGATTAGCATGACTCCTATCTTTTATAATTCTTAAAAGGTTATACAGGGTTAAAACTTATTAACTTCATTTTATGGTAAGCATAAGTACTATGAATCTGAAAGAACTAAAAGCAAAAAAAATAAGTGAATTAACAGCAATGGCAAAAACGCTCGAACTGGAAGGGCTGAGCGGAATGCGAAAACAAGAACTCATTTTTTCTATTCTCCAAGCTGAAATTGAAAAAAATGGATCTATTTATGGGGAAGGGGTGTTAGAAACGCTCCCCGATGGATTCGGATTTCTTCGAGCTCCAGATTACAACTACCTCCCTGGACCAGATGACATCTATGTTTCACCCTCTCAGATTCGGAGGTTTAATCTTCGGACTGGTGATACGATTGCAGGACAAATTCGCCCCCCCAAGGATTCGGAGCGTTATTTCGCTCTATTAAAAGTTGAGGCCATTAACTATGAAGATCCTGAAGTTTCCCGGGATAAAATTCTTTTTGACAACTTAACCCCGCTCTACCCAGAAAGCAGAATTGTCTTGGAGACCGAACCAAAAGAATATACCGCTCGGGTTATGGATTTGCTTACCCCTATTGGGATGGGACAGAGAGGATTGATTGTATCGCCTCCTCGGGCGGGAAAGACGGTTATTTTACAAAAAATTGCTAATAGCATTGCCATCAACCATAAAGAAACTGTTCTTATCGTTTTACTCATTGATGAAAGGCCCGAAGAAGTAACTGATATGGTACGCTCGGTCAAAGGAGAAGTTATTAGTTCTACCTTTGATGAGCCGGCGACGCGCCATGTCCAAGTGGCTGAAATGGTTATTGAAAAAGCAAAACGACTGGTAGAGTACAAAAGAGATGTCGTTATTCTCTTAGACAGTATTACCCGTTTAGCTCGGGCATACAATACCGTGGTTCCCCCCAGCGGCAAGGTCTTATCCGGAGGGGTAGATTCCAATGCGCTCCATCGTCCCAAGCGGTTTTTTGGTGCCGCCAGAAATATTGAAGATGGTGGCAGTCTTACCATCATAGCCACTGCCTTAATAGACACTGGGAGCAGAATGGATGAGGTTATTTTTGAGGAATTCAAAGGAACCGGTAACATGGAAATTTATCTTGACAGAAAGTTAAGTGACCGGAGAATCTTCCCGGCAATAGATATAAACCGCTCTGGAACAAGAAAGGAAGAACTGCTGTTAAATAAGAATGACCTCAATCGCATATGGGTGCTTCGAAAAGTTTTGCAACCGTTAAGCCCCATTGATGCAATGGAATTTTTATTGGATAAGATGAGCGAAACCAAAGCTAACGCTGAGTTTTTAAACTCTATGAACCAATGATTGCTTCAGATTAATTGTCATTGCGAATCCGCCGCAGGCGGATGAAGCAATCCCAGTTATATTTAAAACTCTGAATCCTAAGCACTAAATTCTAAACAAATATAAAATTCTAATAACCAAAATGCGAGATCGCTTTGAACATTTGAATTTTGATATTATTTAGAATTTAGAATTTCGTATTTAGGATTTCTTTTCATTTGTTGTGTCCCTGGCAATGACCGTGTACCGTTTTGATTGTAACTTATACCGTTATCAAGGCTTTTTCTATGGAGGCAAAAATGAAAAAAGGAATTCATCCGGAATATTTTGATACCACCATAACCTGTGCCTGTGGAAATGTTGTAAAGACTCGTTCCACGGTAAAAGATCTTAAGGTCGAAGTCTGCTCAGCCTGTCATAGCTTTTTCACCGGCCAGCAAAAGTTAGTGGATTCTGCCGGAAGAGTAGAGAAGTTTCAGAAAAAATATGGCAAAAAAGCTGACCCTTCTTCTTTCGGAAGGAAAAAGAAGACCGAAGAAACAGGAAAATAGGCATCTGGATAAAGACGTACCCACCTGGTTCGGCCTCTATTTATCTTAGAAATTCACTGCCGTTGGTGGTTGTTATGTACCAAATGGCTATGCCCGCCATTTCTTCTTAACTGAAAAGATAACAAAGTACTATGTTTCAAAAATTGGAATCAGTGGAAGATTATTATAATAATCTTGCTCTTCGTTTAAGTGACCCCAAAGTTCTGGATGACAAAGAGCAATACCGAAAACTCTCCCAGGAATATTCGGAGCTGACCCCAATAGTTGACACGTACCAGGAGTATAAAAAAATCGGGCAGGAACTAAAGGATAACCAGTATCTTTTGGAGGATGAAGATGAAGAGATAAAAGAGCTGGCCAAAATAGAGATTCACACTCTCAAAGAAAAACAGCGGGAAATTGAATCCTCACTAAAATTTCTTCTGTTACCCAAGGATCCGCTCGATAAAAAAAATATCATCTTAGAAATCCGTGCTGGAACCGGTGGGGAAGAGGCGGCGCTTTTCGCATCCGATCTTTTTCGGATGTACAGCCGGTATGCAGAAACAAAAGGCTGGCGGGTAGAACTGTTAAGTCATAATAGTACTGGGCTGGGAGGACTTAAAGAGGTAATTGCGCTCATCGAGGGAGAGAAAGTTTATAGCCATTTAAAGTATGAAAGTGGTGTTCACCGCGTTCAGCGCGTCCCTACCACCGAAACTCAGGGGCGAATACATACTTCAGCGGTTACAGTGGCAGTGCTTCCTGAGGCTGAAGAGGTGGATGTACAGATTGACCCCAACGATCTTAGGATTGACGTGTTTCGTTCTTCTGGTCCCGGAGGACAAAGCGTGAATACTACTGATTCTGCAGTCCGGGTTACCCACCTTCCTACCGGCCTGGTAGTCACGTGCCAGGATGAAAAGTCACAGCATAAGAACAAGGCGAAGGCGTTAAAAGTTCTTCGTGCCCGCCTTTTGGACATGGCAATTGCCGAACAGCGATCTGAAATCGCCCAAACTCGCAGAAGCCAAATTGGTTCTGGTGACCGAAGTGAAAGAATAAGAACCTATAACTTCCCCCAGAACCGTTTAACCGATCACCGCATGGGCCTCACCCTCTATAAGCTTGATTATCTACTCGAAGGCAATTTGGAGGAAGTCATTAATCCTTTGCAAGCCCATTTTCAATCCGAGGCCCTGAAGGCAGAAACTGTTGGAAGCTAATCCCAATTCTAAAAATTTCGATACCGTTCTTTCGCTTCTTAATAAAACCGCTGAATTCCTCTCTCGTCACCGCCCTGATACCCCTCGATTAGATACCGAAGTTCTATTAGCTCACGTTCTCAAAACCAACAAAACGGGCCTCTACCTCTCTCTTCATCATCGGATTTCTGACAAAGAAATTGAGAAATTACAGGAACTGATAGCTCGAAGAATCAAAGGAGAACCAGTAGCGTATATAATCGGAAGGAAAGAGTTTTGGTCTCTCACGTTTAAGGTAAATTATGCAGTAATGATTCCCCGACCGCAAACCGAAACTCTCGTAGAGGCCGCTTTGCAGCTTTTTCCATCAGATTCA
>JAZDOO010000154.1:0-20535 GCA_043798555.1 Pseudomonadota bacterium
CCACCCTTCCCTTCGGATTGCGTACCGGTCTCTGACACATAACGAAAGCCAATCCCCCCCCCGGGAAAACGCTCTTGTCCGTGGCAATTGAGCGGCCCGGTGTCAATTCCACTCCTTCGGAACCGGCTACATTACCGGTAAACTCCTCAAAGAAAATATACCTGTGGTTACGATAGAGGTAATCTTTGACCTCTTTCGGATTCTCCTGGTAATACTCTCGTATTGTTTTAAGAGAAATGTTTTCCTCTTTCATCCTGCCCGCATCCCTAAGAAGTTTTCCCAAGGAAACATACGGGAAGCAGTTACTCGCTGCATATCGAACCTTGATTACCTGGCCGTTTTCCACATTCATCACCCCCGATCCCTGGACATGCAACATGTACCGATCTAAAAAATTTCTAAGATACACTAACTCTAACCCTTTTCCTTGGAGCACCAGGTCTTCATCAATTGCTTTACGGTCAAAATATGGTTTGATGATCCCATTGTCTATTCGGAGAGCAATTTTTTCTCCCGTGAACGTAGGATTAATGTTCCCTAAGTCAATCACCTGAAGATCAGGAGGCCTTTTGTAAATAGGGTAGATATACTCTCCTTCAGGAGTAACACGGGCATCTAACACTGGTTGATAGTACCCCGTAAAAAGTACATCTCCCTTCCGATTCAGTCCGGAAGACTGAAAAATCAAAAAGTGCCTGGGGATTTCCTTTTGAAGAGCAGGAATGCTTTTCTTCTCCAGTAATGCATAAAAAAGCTCAAGGGTCTTAAGAATTCTTTTTCGAGTAATTTCCATTTCCCCAAACCTGACTTTTTGGTTAAGATTTTTTCGCCTTAAACTTTTTATATGCAGACGTATTGCCTCTTTAAGTCCCTCTCCGTTTAAATCGTCAGCAAACCTGGGCACGTATCTCCCGGAAACCGGAACCAAAGAAACAGCCACCTCTTTTTCTGGCTTTCGGTAGAGGGAAAAGTATCCGGCGAGGATAAGAACCAAACAAAGAAAAACAAAGCCAGTGATGATAAAAACCCTTTTCATCTTCCATTCTCCCTTACCGATTCCTTGGTAATAAAATTTGACTTTAAATTATTGGTAATTATTTATATAATTAAAAATAGCATTTTTATAAATATTGAATTCCTGCTTTCTCCGGAATAAACAACATATATAGTATCAACCTGCCTTTGAGGGTAATTAGTGTAAATGGTGAAGATGAATAGTACCAACGATAACATTCCCACTCCCAAAGAGCTGGAAAAAGAACTTAATGACTATTTAAGCAAAAAATACGGGAAACAGTTTAAACTGGGGGTAACCTCAACGCCCCCCTTACAACCAGATGCCCGAAAGTTTAACGAAGAAACGGGGGAGGAGAAAAAATCGAGCTTTTCCCGGATTGATTTTGACATAAAGCCCGAAGAATTAGAAGCCTACCTTGACCAGTATATCATCAAACAACGACGTGCCAAAGAAATTTTAGCTACCAAAATCTGCACCCATTTCAACCGCGTCAAACTTCATCAAAATTCTAAACGATTTACCGACTATAACCAGTTGGGGAGTATTAAAAACAATATCATCATGATCGGACCCACCGGTGTCGGTAAGACGTATCTTATTAAACTCATTGCCAAAAAAATCGGGGCCCCCTTTGTAAAAGGAGATGCCACGAAATTTAGTGAGACCGGGTATGTGGGAGGAGACGTTGAGGATTTGGTACGAGATCTGGTCACTGAGGCAAATGGCGATATTGAGCTTGCCCAATACGGCATCATCTATCTGGATGAAATTGATAAAATCGCTTCCAGCCATAACCTCATCGGCCCTGATGTCTCAAGAACCGGGGTACAACGGGCACTATTAAAGCCTATGGAAGAAACCGAAGTTGAGCTTAAAGTCCCCCATGATATCATTTCCCAAATGGAGGCATTAGAACACTATCGCAAGACCGGGAAAAAAGAAAAACAGAAAGTCAACACTAAAAATATTCTTTTTATCATGAGTGGAGCATTCAATGGGTTTGAAGAAATTATAAAAAAACGCCTCAATCGCCAGAGTATCGGGTTTGGGGCTGAAATTCATTCCCGAAATGGTAACGAAAACTTACTTCCTTACGTAAAAGCGGAAGATTTTATCAATTATGGCTTTGAATCTGAGTTTATCGGCCGTCTCCCGGTGGTTGCTGTTTTTGAAAAATTGGATGCTTCGGATCTGAACAAAATCTTACAAAATATTAATGACCCTATAATCTTAGGGAAGAAAAAGGACTTTAAGGCTTACGGAATAGACGTCAAATTTGAGGCTGAAGCCTTAAAAAAAATTGCCGAAAATGCTTATCAAGAAAAGACCGGAGCTCGTGGATTAGTGAGCACCATCGAAAGAGCGCTCCTTCCGTTCGAGAAAAAACTGCCATCCACCTCCATAAAGCACCTCGTTGTCACTCCGGAAATGGTAGATTCACCCGAGTGTGAATTAGAAAGAATTTTGAACGGCGAGAGCACTAAAGAGCAGGACGAAAAATTCAAACACCTTACTACAATAGAAGCTCAGCGATTAAAAGAGTCCATCTATGAAAGAAAAACCGAGTTTTTGAATCAATACGGAGTCCTTTTGGATGAAGAGATCATAGACCTCATAACGTATTGGGTCATGGAAGAAGGTATATCAGTCAGTGCTGCTTATGAAGAAGCGATCAGGATTCGCCAAAAAGTAAAAACTTTTGAACATCATTTTTTTGAAACTCATGGGTTGGAAATTACTTTTGCCAATGATGCCCTTAATGGTATTATTCAGAAATCCATCAGGGAAAATAAGTCACCCTGGGATATTTGTAAAAATACTGTTAAAAATTACGAGCTTGGCCTTAAACTGATCAAAGAAAAGACGGGAAAAAACAGCTTTACCGTTTGTCGGGAGGCCCTGGCCGACCCAGAGGAGTACCTCAATCGGTTGATTAAAAAATCGTATGAGTAATGATGAGAAGGTGCAATGGCCACTAAGCGAGCCTATTACGAGATCTTAGGGGTGAAAAAAAATGCTGTTGCCAAAGAAATAAAAAAGGCGTATCGGAAGCTCGCCCTAAAATATCACCCGGACCGAAATCAAAATAGTAAAGAAGCGGAAGAGAAGTTTAAAGAAATCAGCGAGGCCTATGCAGTACTGAGTGATAAGGATAAGCGAGCTCAATATGACCGATTTGGTGCGGCAGGGTTCCATCAACGCTTCTCTCAAGAGGATATTTTTAGAGGCTTTGACATTGGTGATCTTTTCAAAGACCTCGGGTTTGGCTCAAGCGATATTTTCACCACTATTTTTGGAAAAGGCAGCCGCTACCAAACCCGAACCGGCGGATTTGGTTATGCAACCCCACATCAGTCAGGACCGGGATCTAATTTCGAGACAATGTTTGGGGGGGAAGAAGGGTTTCGATCACCCCAAACTGGTCCGGTGAAAGGAAATGATGTGATTGTACCTTTGCAGCTCACGTTAAGGGAAGCTGCCTCTGGAACAAAAAAGAATGTATCGTACCAGATTCAAGGCCAAACCAAAGAAGTTACCGTTAAAACTCCTCCCGGAATAAGCAGTGGAAAAAAGTTGCGTTTAGCGGGCAAAGGTTCGCCCAGCCCTTTCGGTGCTCCTCCCGGAGATCTTTATTTAAAAGTGGAAGTATTGGATGACCCCATTTTTCAGCGGGACGGTGATGATCTCCAGGTGGAAAAGAAAATTAAGTTTACCGAAGCCGTTTTGGGCACCACCATTGAAGTTCCTACCTTAGAGGGGAATAAGACGATAAAAGTTCCTCCAGGCACTCAAGCAAATACCAAAATTCGGTTAAAAGGCTACGGAATACCAAAAATGGATGGAAAGGGGAAGGGTAATCTTTATGTCAAGATAACTATTGATGTTCCTAAGGTTCTCACCAAGGAGCAGCGGGAATATATTAAAAAACTCACTGAGGAAGGCCTATAAAAGACTTCCTTGTATCCTACGTTTGTAGCAGTCCTTTTACTTTTTGAACCATAGCATTGCGCGGTAAGGAGAACTGGGTTTTCCCCCGCATATCCCTCACCACAACAATTCCTTTATCATTTTCTTCGGGGCCAATAATCATCACCAGAGGAATTCCTTTATTATTCGCATAGGTAAGCTGCTTTTTTAATTTGTCCTCCTTTAAATAAAGCTCAGCATTAATGCCTGCCAACCGAAGCTCCGTGACCACCTGTAAAGACACGCTTACCAGGAAACGGTCAAACACGGTTACCAGCACTTCTGATAACGTAGCAATCGCCGGGAGCATGGTGAGCTCTTCCATGGTGGTAATAATCCGCTCCAGACCTAAAGAAGTTCCAGTTGCCGGAACATCCTTCCCACTGAACATCCCAATGAGCGTGTCAAATCTTCCTCCCCCGCTTATGCTCCCAATGCGAGGATTTTCAATTACCGTTTCGAATATGGGACCAGTATAGTAATCCAATCCCCGGGCCAAGGAACTATCAAAACGAACATGGTTACGGTTTACCCCCAGGTTATCTAAACAGTTTTCAATTTCTTCCAGTTCTGTGATCCCTTCCTGGGCAACGGGGACTCCCTTGAGGATCGCTTTCAGTTTTCCTAAAAGCGCAGCTTCCTGGCTTTCATGAACAATCATGCCAATCGTCTTTTCTATGGCTGACTCGGAAAAATTTTTATATTTCAGCTCCCTTTTTACTTCATCCCACCCAATCTTTTCGGATTTGTCAATGATGCGGAAAAAACTGGCCATTTGGCTTTCCTCAATTCCCCCGTATATGGCCATTCCATTCAAAAGCTTTCGGTTATTAAGGCGAATGGTAAAAATTTCAAAACCAAGCTTTTTCAGGGCAACATACGTAAGGGCAATCACTTCTGCATCCGCCCACATCTCTCTGCTACCCACAATATCCGCATCACATTGCCAGAATTCCCGAAAACGGCCTTTTTGGGGTTTATCGGCTCTCCACACCGGCGAAATCTGGTACCTGCGAAACGGTTCCCCGACCTGATACATGGCCATGGTTCGCGCCAAAGGAACCGTAAGATCATATCGCAGTGCCACCATTCTTCCTCCCCGGTCAGTAAACTTATAGATCAGGCGGTCTCCCTCTTCTCCGTATTTTCCTTCAAGGGTTTCAGCATATTCCAGTGCCGGAGTTTCCATCGGTTCAAAACCAAAACGCTCAAAGGCCTGCTCAATGGTCTCAATTACCTTTTTCCGAATAATATACTGGGAAGGAAGAAAGTCTCTCGTGCCTTTTAAGATCTGAAGTGGAATGGTACTCATAGTATATTCTTCATTACCATCAAAAAGTTTAATCTCATTACCATATAACGTTCCAAGCCGTCAAGGACTCTCCCATTAAAAATACTTCCAATAACAAATCAGTACAATAAAAAAACATGAACCCCGGATATTTTCTTTAAATAAGGCGGAGACAGAATTAAATTTATACTCCTCATTCAATGCTTCTTGACTAATGGCTGGAAAATAGGTAATAAGAAAAAAATGTCGAATTTCTGAATATGAAGGTATAGTGGGAATGAGTGCGAAAGAAATTCTGAAAGCTATTTTAGAGCGAGCACTAAAAAATGCGGCTGGGAAATTAGCCCTACCTGCTGCAACCTCTTTTCCTCCCCTCACCTTCGAAATTCCTAAGAATGAAAACCATGGAGACTACGCCAGCAATATTGCTCTCGTTCTTGCCCCTGAACTCAAGCAGCCTCCCAGAGATATTGCAAAAAAGATCTTAGACTCCATGGATGGCGCTTCCACCATTGTGAAAAATATCACCATCGCTGGACCCGGGTTTATCAATTTTTTACTTAAAGAACATTTCTGGTATGACCAGCTCCGGGAAGTGCACAAGGATGGAAAAAACTTTGGGAGAATTCCCCTGGGCTCGGGTCAAATCGTTCAGATTGAATTTGTCAGTGCCAACCCCACTGGCCCCCTCCACATTGGTCATGGCCGGGGGGCCGCCTTGGGGGATGCCCTGGCTAATATTCTTTCCTTTTCTGGATATTCAGTCACCAAAGAATATTATATCAACGACGTAGGAAAACAAATGGAGATCCTCGGAAGGTCAGTCCTTTATCGCTATCGGGAATTATGGAATCGCCCAGTAGCCTTCCCCGAGAATCACTATCAAGGCGAGTATATCTATGACATTGCCCGGAAGGCAACTTCGAGGTATGGTGATCACTACGTGAATGGAGGTGATAATGAAGCAATCCCGATCTTTTCCACTCTGGCTCAGGAAACTATCCTCAAAGAAATTACAGAAGATTTGACTGATTTCTCAGTTACCTTTGATAATTGGTTTAGCGAAAGAACCCTTTTTGAGGATGGGACAGTTGACAAAACCATTGCTGAGCTTCAGGCAAACCAGTACCTCTACGAAAACGATGGGGCACTATGGTTTGCTTCTTCAAAATTGGGTGATGAAAAGGATCGGGTGGTAGTGCGGGCTAATGGACAAAAAACCTATTTTGCTTCTGATATTGCCTATCATAAAAATAAATTTTCCCGGGGATTTGATCAGGTTATCAACATCTGGGGAGCAGACCATCACGGCTATATCCCCCGGATGAAAGCAATGATTCAGGCGTTAGGTTATGATCCCCAGCGCCTCCGGGTCCTGCTCGTGCAGATTGTCTCTCTTTTGAGGGACGGGGTTCCGATTGCCATGTCCACGCGCATGGGACAATTTGTTTCTCTTCGCGAGGTGCTGGATGAGGTAGGAAGTGATGCTGCGCGGTACTTTTTTCTCATGCGCCGGTCTGACAGTCCTTTAGACTTTGATTTGGAACTGGCAAAAAAACAAAGCGATGAAAACCCCGTGTACTACGTGCAATATGCCCATGCCCGTCTCTGTAGCATATTACGAGTGGCACAGGAAAAAGGAATTAACATTAGTCATCTCCACCAGGCCGATCTTAATCTCCTTACCAATCCTGAGGAAATTTCGCTCATTAAAAAAATTGCTCATTTCCCTGATGTAATTGAAAGTACTGCTCTTTTTCTTGAGCCTCACCGGATCACCATCTTTCTTCAGGATTTAGTGAGCACTTTTCACCGCTATTATCACTCCGGTAAAATTGACAGTGAAAAGCGAGTGATCGTGGGCGAGGAGGAAATTGCCCGTGCCCGGCTCTGCTTGGTAGAAGCCCTTATGGTAACCATTAAAAACGCTCTTTCCTTATTAGGAGTTTCCGCACCGGAAAAAATGTAAGGTAATGATTATGAAAAAAAGAGCAAAGCATGCTCCCAAAAGTCTTACTTCTTCCGAAGTATCAATCCGGGTGGTCATCGCCGGAGTGATCCTTCTCCTCTTTTTCTTTGTTGCTATTTTTTTAAACCGTTGGTACCTGTATTCCCATTTTAATACCCCGGAAACAATCACTACCTTCCCCCCCAAAAAATCTCCACCAAACCCTGCTATCCCTTCCCCTTCCGGGGAAGAAGATGCCTTACCTAAGGTTGAAAATGATACCAATCTCACCTTCTATGACCGGCTTACAGGGCAGGAATCGGCGAATTCAAACGAATTGTCTGTTCCTCCTTCCACCAGCGAGGGGGTTCCGGCAACGTCCCAACCTCAATCTCCCCTTCAGAGCGACCAAACGAATGCAACCACCAGTCCTACGAATGAGAGCCCTCCTGAAATTGCAGAAGATGTTCCGGAAGATTTAAGTTATACTGTCCAGGTTGGTTCTTTTCAGAGTTTAGAACATGCTGAAAAAATACTCGCCTTACTTAAAGAGCAAGGGTTTGAGGCCTCGATAACATCGGTTAATTTATCAGGCGGCAATACCTGGTATCGCGTTCGGATAGGGAAATTTCCGATTCGGGAGGAAGCAGATAAGGTTGCCCAAAAATTAAAAGAAAACGGAAGTTTTCAGCCGATGATCATGCCGTTTAAGAAAACTCCATGACTAAGTCCCCAAGGGTTTTCCTTGACAAACCTCGCTTTTGGAGTATTTTAGAAAAAAAGTTTTGTTTTATTAAGTTATCTAAATTGAAGTTAAATCAGTTGGTTAAGAAATATGTCTGAACAAATATCTTCAAATTATGCCGAGGAAACCTTTCCTGAACTTTTCAACCTGCGTTTTGGAATGACTAAGGCGGAGGCCAAAGAGTTATACCAAAAAAGGGGGCAAAGACCCATTTTTGAAAGGCCTGATCGTCTCGACTTTATGTGCCCCCCCGTTGATGTCCCAGACGCTACGGAAACGAATTTAAAATTTAAAGACAATAAATTGGTTGAAGTTTCTCAATACTTTGAAGTGGTTGATGATGACCTTTCTGCCTTCAAACATATTGCCAAATACCGTGACCTCAAAGACCAGTTATCTGCTAAATATGGATCGCCAGAATCAATTGAATTTATGGATGACAGTTACAATAACAGTGAACGCCGGTTAGAGGGTTTTAAATCTAAGAAAGGTAATTATGCTTCCATGTGGCGCAATGTTAAAAAAATGGATATATTTTTAGTATTGGGAGGGGATAATTTAGAGACATTTCTCCGTTTAACGTACAAGGTGCACCCTGAAGATCAATAAAGAGGGAATAAAGAGGAGGAGGCACTAACATGGCTAATAAAAATGATAAAGTTCCGGAAAATGTTCCGGGCAAATATTATGTGGACAGCGAGTGTGCTTTTTGCGAAACGTGTATTGAGCTCGCTCCGGAAAACTTCGCATCCGACAATGATGAATACGCCTATGTAATAAAACAGCCAGAGAATGAAACTGAAGAGGAAGCCTGCCGGGAAGCAATGGCAAGCTGTCCATCGGATGCCATCGGCGACGATGGAGAATAGCCAATTCTGATAAAATACTTTAGATATTTGTTATATCTATTTGATAATCATTAATTTATCTTGTTTTAGAAATCGTTCTTTTTCACTGTATATACATCCACAGTACTGCTGACGATACAGTGATAATTTTTTCGACATTTCGATACCCTCTTTCCATCCTTCCCGAAAATCTGCATAGTAAAAAGATACCCCCTGCTCTTTTCCCACTGCCAGTCCAATTTCTTTAATCAGGTGGTGATCCTGATGCTTACTTGCTAATAAAGTAGTAGTAAAGGCAGTAAACTTACCTTGGCGGGCTATACCAGCAGTAGCTTTCATCCGGGTATAGTAGCAAATCGGGCAGCGCTCTTTTTCCCTGAATACCACATTTCTAAGAAAATCTTCTAAATCATACCGGTCCTGATAAATCATCCTCACCTTTAGCTTCTCTTCTATTTCTTTCACTGCCTCCAGCCTTTTTACATACTCCTGATAGGGGTGGATATTAGGATTATAAAAAAAGCCAAAAACCTCGTGTCCTTCTTTTTGCAGGCTTTGAAAGGGATAAAGAGCGCAGTTGGCACAACACACATGGAGCAAAATTTTCATACCTTACTTAATCTGATAAAAACAATTTTGATGTTTAAAGTAAAAAATGATGAAATTTTTTAAAGATTAGTATATAGTAACTTTCTAAAAGGCACTTGCAATAGTAAATTTTACTCTACTTGACAACAAATTTCCAGTTTCATTATAGTAACCCGGCATTTTTGATTTACGTTTCTTTTTCCTCTCTTTAATTACTTAGCAGACTTGGGGGCTGGCGTAATGGGTGCTCACGAGGAAAAAATTCTGATTGTAGATGATGAAGATACCATCCGCCAGACCCTTTCGGAGATGATGGCTACATTAGGACATCATAGTAAAACCGCCGGTAACGGATTCCAGGCGCTCAGGATGTTAGAAAAAGAGCCCTTTTTTGTCGTCATATCTGACATGGAAATGCCCTGCATTGATGGTCTGGAGTTAATACAACAAGTCAAGGAGAACTTTCCTGAAACCGAGGTAATTAGCATAACCGGATATGGCAATAAATATTCTTATACTGATGTTATTACCGCCGGTGCAACCGACTTTATTACCAAACCCTTTGGAGTTAATGAAATTGCGGCCAAGATCAACCGGATTATCCGGGAACGAGACATAAAAAATGAGCTAAAGAAAACAACCGAAGAACTGTTCAAACTCTCCATAAAAGACGACCTCACCGGCCTCTATAATCGGCGCCATTTTTATACCAAGTTAGAAGAAGAAATGATCCGTTCGAGACGCCAGCACCGGTCGCTTTTTCTGATGATGTTTGATATTGATGGATTTAAAAAATACAATGATACTTACGGACACATCGAAGGAGATAAGATACTCAAAAATGTGGCCGAGGCGATTCATTTATCCATCCGGAAAAATGTAGATGCTGGCTTCAGATACGGAGGCGACGAATTTACCATTATCATCCCCGAAGCCAACCAGGAACAGGCGCTCATGATTTCTGGAAGAATCCGTCAATCATGCATGAATCTTGACTCCCACCCCGTTGACGTTAGCATAGGCTTAGCAGCGATACAGGATGATTACGATATTGAAACGTTTGTTTCCTGTGCAGATCGAGCAATGTATCAAGCAAAGACTTCCAAAGGGAATAAGATTATTATTTTTGGTCAAAATCAATAACCTTTAACTCCCACCATCAACACCCTAACCTAACTAAGCTTTCATTGAAACTCAAATAATGTGAAAATTCTCTCAGAAACGTTAACTGGTATGTTGGGAAAACAAAAAGAGTACTGTGGTATCTTCGGAGTTTATGGTCATGCGGAGGCAGCCAATTTAACCTATTTGGGACTTTATGCTCTTCAGCATCGCGGTCAGGAAAGCGCAGGCATTGTTTCTTCTGATGGGGGAATTCTCCATGTCCATCGGGACATGGGATTGGTAGCTGATATATTTTCCGAGGAAATGCTCAAAAAACTCAAAGGCAAAATGTCTATCGGCCAGGTACGGTACTCTACCTCGGGAATAAGCGAAAAAATAAACGCCCAACCCCTGGTCTTTCGTTATTCCCGAGGTGGAATCGCCATTGCTCATAACGGTAATCTGGTGAATGCAGCAGAGGTGAGGGAAGCATTGGAAATCCAGGGGAAAATTTTCCAATCCACCAGTGATACTGAGGTGATTATTCACTTGATGGCCATGTCTCAGAAACCAGCGCTGACGGATAGAATTATCGAGGCTTTAAAACAGATTCGAGGCGCCTACTCTCTGCTTTTTCTTTCTGAAAACGAGGTTATCGCCGCCCGGGATCCTTACGGTTTCCGGCCATTAGTTTTGGGTTGCATTGACGGGGCCCAGGTAATCAGCTCTGAGACCTGTGCTCTTGATCTGATTGGAGCAGAGTATCTGAGAGAGGTTGAACCAGGGGAATTGATTGTCATCAATGAAGATAGCTTCCACTCCTTCCACATATTCCCCGAGGATAGAAGATCCTGTGTATTTGAACTGATCTATTTTGCCCGTCCTGATAGTATCGTTTTCGGACGAGAGGTTTATGCAGTTCGCAAGGCACTGGGAAAACAGTTGGCCCGGGAATGTCCGGTAGATGCTGATATCGTCATTCCGGTACCTGACTCGGGAATGCCTGCGGCCATTGGATACGCCGAGGAATCCGGCATTCCTTTTGAAATGGGCATCATCAGAAATCACTATGTTGGCAGAACGTTTATTGAGCCTGAACAATCGATCCGGGATTTTGGGGTAAAGGTAAAGCTAAGTTCCTTAAAAAGGTTCATTCAGGGAAAGCGCGTGATCATCGTTGATGATTCTATTGTTCGGTCAACCAGCAGTAAAAAAATTAACACTATGGTGAGGAATGCGGGCGCTAAAGAAGTCCATTTTCGGATCTCCTCCCCTCCGATTACCCATCCCTGTTTCTATGGAATAGATACGCCTACCCGGAAAGAGTTAATCGCGGCAAACTATCCGGTGGACGAAATTTGCAGATTCATCACCGCCGATAGTTTGGGATACCTGACGTTGGGAGGCCTTAAGTCCTCAGTGGAGGATCTTTACGGTGAGTTTTGCTACGCGTGCTTTACTGGAGAGTACCCTATTGACTATAAACCTCCCAAGATATACCATCAGCGTTCACTCTTTAAAGAAGAATAACCGGTTAAAAACCTTCCCTCCGGAGTACCGTATCCTTGTTCCAGTGAGTATCATCTTTTTGAGGTACATCAATATTGTAATGAAGCCCCCGGCTCTCCTTTCGATATTGAGCACATCGAATAATAAGCTCAGCAACCGTAGCGATATTTCTCAATTCAATTAAATCACCCGTAATAGTGAAATCCCAATAATATTCCCTAATCTCTTCTTGAAGCACCTCGATCCTCCGCCTGGCTCTGGCTAAGCGTTTATTTGATCTAACGATTCCCACGTAATGCCACATCAACCTCCGAATTTCATCCCAGTTATGTGACACCACCACTGATTCATCACTATCCACAGCCTCCCCGGGATTCCAGGGCGGAATTGAGGGGAAATCTGAATGGTTTACCCTTCCTTCCTTTACTGCCTTTTGCGCCGCCCGATGGGCAAACACCAAAGCCTCCAGAAGAGAATTGCTTGCCAATCGGTTCGCCCCATGGAGTCCGGTACACGCTGCCTCACCGCAGACATAAAGTCGAAAAATGTCAGTTTCTCCATTCTTGTCGGTAAGCACGCCCCCACAGCTATAATGGGCCGCGGGAACTACCGGAATTGGCATCCGGGTGAGGTCGTAGCCAAATTCAAGGCACTTTTGATAAATGTTAGGAAACCGCCTTTTGATGAAATCTGGTTCCCGGTGAGAAATATCCAGGAGGACATACTCATCTCCACTCTTTTTAAGCTCCCGGTCAATGGCTCTGGCCACAATGTCCCGGGGAGCTAAGTCTTTTAAAGGATGGTATTCAGCCATGAAAGGGGTGCCATCCATTAATTTAAGAATTCCCCCTTCCCCCCTAAGTGCTTCCGAAATGAGGAAGTTTTTTGCTTCCGGATGGTACAAACAGGTAGGATGAAACTGAATGAACTCAAGGTTTGCCACACTTGCCCCCGCCCGATATGCCATAGCAACCCCATCTCCGGTAGCAATATCAGGATTGCTGGTATAAAGGTACACCTTTCCTGCTCCTCCGGTAGCAAGCAGCGTAATGGAAGCAATAAAGGTATGAACCTCTCCGGTTTTTGCATCCAGCACGTATGCTCCCCAGCAGGTATCCCTTTCAGTTGGTGAAGCCTGGTGTTCTGACCCTTCTAACTTCGATTGAGTAATAAGGTCAATGGCAATATGATTTTCGAAAATGGTAACCCGGGATTCCTGTTCCACTTTCTCCAGTAATCTTCTTTCCACTTCTTTCCCGGTAAAATCTTTCGCGTGAATGATGCGCCGTTTGGAATGCCCCCCTTCTTTTCCCAGATCAAACTCTTTTTTCCCTTCGGCCTCGCGCCGGGTAAATTGAACTCCTAAGTTAATCAATTCCCCAATCCTTGCCGGGCCCTCTTTCACCACGATTTCCACCACATCTTCGTGACAAAGACCATCTCCGGCAATCAAGGTATCCCTGATGTGATCGTCGAATGAGTCCTCAGAACTCATTACCACCGCAATTCCCCCCTGAGCGTAGTTGGTATTGGACTCGATTTTATCTTTTTTGGTAACAATCGCTACTGTCCCGAGGGGAGCTGCCTTAAGGGCAAAACTTAAGCCCGCGATACCGCTCCCGAGAATCAGAAAATCAGTTTTTATCTCCATGCCTCACCTTTAAAAAGTCAAGTACCTCTGCTCAAGACAGTGGTTTTTAGAAAATAGACCCAGCAGAGTTTGATTATTAAAATTATTGACAATAGCTTGAATATCTATATTAATGAGCAAAATTTATCAAACGAAAACTCCAAAGCTAACAAGTAAAAATTATTTCTTGTCATTCCGCACTTCAAACAAAGCTTCCAATGATAGTCTTAGGGATCGAATCTTCTTGTGATGAAACTGCTGCCGCAGTGGTAAAAGACGGCAAAACCATCCTTTCCAATGTGGTAGCCTCCCAGGAGGAAGTCCACAAACAATACGGCGGGGTGGTTCCCGAGCTGGCATCCCGGTGCCATATCGAAAATATCATTCCCGTCATTAGTGCCGCCCTGGAAAAAGCAACTATATCTTTGAATGATTTACAGGGGCTTGCCGTGACCCAGGGACCCGGACTGGTGGGCTCACTTTTAGTGGGCCTTTCTGTGGCAAAAGCAATCGCCTATGTTTCGGGATTACCACTGGCAGGAGTAAACCATGTAGAGGGGCATTTTACCGCAGCTTTTCTGGAACACGGTGATTTAACCTACCCCTTCATTGCCCTGGTGGTTTCCGGAGGACATACCAGCCTTTACGAGGTGAACAATCCGGGAGAGTACGCCTTACTCGGGCAGACCCGAGATGATGCCGCCGGGGAGGCCTTCGATAAAGTGGCTAAGTTTCTTCGTCTCGGGTATCCCGGAGGGGAGGTCATTGATCGCCTTTCCGAAAAAGGAAACCCCAATGCTTTTCACTTTCCCCGGGCCTGGATTCCGGACCAGCCCCTGGATTTCAGTTTTTCCGGTTTAAAAACCGCAGTAATCACCACCATAAAAAAAATGAATCGCGAGGTGTCATCGCAGGAAGTGATTGATATTGCAGCCAGTTTTCAGGAGGCAGTCGTGGAGGTGCTCATTCAAAAAGTCTTCCTGGCTGCCGAGGAAAAAAAGTTAAACAAAATCGTCGTTTCCGGAGGAGTGGCTGCCAATCGAAGGTTACGGGAAAAATTGAAGGAAGAAGCAATCAAAAGAAGCTGTTCTTTATTTATCCCTTCACCATCTCTCTGTACGGATAATGCTGCAATGATTGCCGCCGCCGGAACACACTACCTAAGAAAAGGAGTCCGGGCCCCCTTGGATTTGGACGCCTATTCTCGCATACCTCGTTGACCTTTCCTTCCCCCATTCATCTCCACCATCGCATAAGCGTTATGGTTATGAATGCTCTCCATATTTTCCGACTCCACACTAAACCAGGTAAAGTTGGGCTTGGCAGCGAGTTTTTCGGCAATACTCCGCACCACATCTTCCACAAACATGGGGTTTTCATAGGCCTGTTCAGTAACAAACCGCTCGTCGCTCCTTTTGAGAAGGGAATAAACCTGAGAGCTCGCTGATTCTTCTACGATGCGGATGACATCTTCAATCCAGAAAAACCTTTTAAAACGAAGGTGAACCGAAACCCGGCTCCGCTGATTATGAGCTCCCTTTTTGCTGATTTCTTTTGAACAGGGGCAAACCGTAGTCACCGGAACCTCAACCCCCACGATTAATGTCTCTTTCCCCTCACTGTTGGTGGAGCCAATAAAACGACAGGTATACTCCATCAGGCTTTTGGCCCTGGATACCGGGGCACTTTTCTCAATGAAGTAGGGAAAATCTATCTCCACATGGGCTGATACAGCGTTCAGCTTTTTCTTCATCTTGGCAAGGATCTTAGGAATGTTTTTTAAATCAATCCCCTGCTGGTATTCATTAAGAATCTCAATGAACCGGCTCATGTGGGTTCCCTTAAAATGGTGGGGAAGATTCACATACATATTAAACGTGGCAATAGTGTGCTGGATTACATTTTTCTTGTCCTTAACGATTATGGGGTATTTGATATTTTTTACCCCCACCTTTTGGATTTCTATGTTCCGGTCATCCGGCAAATTTTGAACATCCCTTGGGTACATCATTTTTCCTTATTTCATTCTGAATAGGTGGCTGCCGAGCTATCTGATTCCCAAACGGTTACTTCGATCACCCGTATCTTTTGGTTATTAATTGTTTTTTTTAATTCCTGAAAAATATAGTGGGCAATGTTTTCTGAAGACGGATTAAGGGTATCAAAGGGGGGAATATTGTTGAGATATTTATGGTCAAGCCGTTGAATCACCGCCTTGACTTCCTTTTTCAACACCTTAAAATCTATCACCAGGCCGAGACGATCTAACTCGCCCGCTGCCACCTGAACCGCCACTTTCCAGTTGTGACCATGGAGTTCTTCACAAACCCCCTGGTATTCCCTTAAATTATGGGCAGAAGAAAAATGGGTATGCACAACAACTTTATACATTTTTTACGATTCCCTCCCTTTTTGCTTCGGTCACCTTCTCCATTCCGTAAATTTCCTCCAGAATCGCCTTGCCTCCGGAGGAAAGCAATCGTTCCGCTAACGTTACCCCTATAGTTTCTGACTCTTTTAGTTCACCTTCCAGCGTATCCCGGACAATAACTTTTCCGTCTAACGAGCCGATGAGTCCCTCCAAGGATACCCTTCCCTTTGCCATGGTTCCCAAAGCAGCAATAGGCACCTGACATCCCCCTTCGAGCCTCTTGAGAAACGCCCTTTCAGCCATGACCGGGTGCGCAGTCTCAGGATGGTGAAGAAAGGCGACTATTTCGTTTGTTCTCTGGTCTCTTCTTCGGGTCTCAATGCCGAGAGCCCCCTGCCCAATGGCAGGAAGAAGTTGGGAAGGAGAGAGGTATTCAGTGATTCTTCCCTCCCACCCCATCCGCATGATTCCGGCAGCAGCCACAATAATACCATCAAACCCCCCGGCTTCCAGCTTCTTTAACCGGGTATCCAGGTTCCCCCGAAGAGGTTTAATGCGGACATCAGGCCTGACATGGAGAATCTGAGCCTGCCTCCTTAGGCTGGACGTCCCTATGCACGCTCCCTGGGGCAATTCCTCTAACCTTTTATGTTCACGGGCAATGAGTACGTCGAGAGGATTCTCCCGTTTGGTAATCACTCCCAGCACGAGTCCTGAAGGAATGATCGTGGGTACATCCTTCATACTGTGAACCGCAAGATCAATCTTCCCATTAAGCAGTGCCTCTTCAATCTCTTTTACAAAGAGACCCTTTCCTCCTACCCTGGAAAGGGGAACATCAAGGATTTTATCCCCCGTGGTCTTAATGATCACCAGCTCGAAAAAACGCTCGGGATAGTTTCTCGCCAGTTGAGTTTTAACCCATTGTGCCTGGCAAAGTGCCAAAGCACTTCCCCGGGTACCGATATAAAATTTTTCCCTCATTACCTAAATAGAAATATAATGTATTACTTTAATAATTACCATTAATGCTCTAAAAATTATAATTATTTATCAAACTAAAAAATATTAAATTTAGTGTATCACATTTCTTCTATAATTACAAAAGTGAAGCTTCACTTGAACAACCACAGGCTAAATGCCATGATCACCATACCAAAGAGCACTCCTAAAATGGCCAGGTGTTCTTCACCAAATGCCCGTGAGGCTGGAACGAGCTCATCCAAAGAAATGAAGACCATAATCCCGGCCACAATTGCCAAAAGCCCACCCAAAAGCCCGGAAGAGAGAAACGGTAAGAGGAAAAGTCCGGCAATTCCAGCTCCCACTGGCTCTGCGGCCCCGGAGAGAAAAGACCAAAAAAAAGCCTTGCCCCGGCTGCCGGTAGCAGCATAAACCGGCGCTGAGACCGCTAACCCCTCCGGGATATTATGAATGGCAATGGCGATAGCAACCGCACTTCCTAATTTCAAATCCTGCAAGGCAGCAGCAAAGGTCGCCATTCCCTCGGGGAAATTATGAATCCCGATTCCCACGGCTACCAAAAGGCCGGTTCTAAGCAGCTTCTGATTCGGATCTTTTCCGGCCAACTCTTTCTGTCCGATATATTCGTGAGGAATCAAAAAATCAATCAGTAAGATTCCTACAATGCCGGAGAAAAACGCTACGTGCGCAGCAAAAAATCCGATGGTCTGAATGCTTCCCGCTAAGAGTTCCACAAAAGAAACTAACAGCATCACCCCCGCAGAAAACCCCAAGGTAAGGCTCATGAACTTAGGCCCTGGTTTCTTAATAAAAACCCCTAAAAGGCTTCCTATGGAAGTGGCAAAACCGGCTAACGTCGTTAAAAGAAGTGCACTCCCAACATTATTCATCTCAATAAAAATTGGTATGCAACGCCTGGAAAAACACAGGCATCAAGAAAATTGGTATTGCCCCGGTTCTGGTAATCGGGTCGAAAAAAAGCTAAAGCTGTTTCTAAAAATATTCCACAACTTAATGTTATTATTAGAAAAAGATTAAAGAGCTTAACGAAATTGCCTCCCAGCAAAAAAAGAAACTTGGCACCTTAGTGAGAGAGGCGATCGAAGAATATCATCTCAAACACGGAAGTTCTCCAGGAAATTCTCTGTCATTATTTTTCTGGCACTCCATCCCTAATCCCTTCATCCCTACATCCCTAATCCCTGCGCCCTCAGGCGCGTGCAATCCCTTCTTAATTCAGGTCAATTAGTTCAAGGCATCTGGAGAGAGAAAGGGCTTGAGAAAGAAAGGTCGCAATCCCTTCTTAATTCAGGTCAATTAGTTCAATGACGACTTACAAATGAAAAGAAGAGTTTGGGCAGTCTGGTCGCAATCCCTTCTTAATTCAGGTCAATTAGTTCCAGGAGAACTAACGATGAAATAGATGCGGATTGGAATAAAGTCGCAATCCCTTCTTAAATCAGGTCAATTAGTTCTATGTAAGCGATGGGTTATGGTCAGCACGTCAAAAAAGTCGCAATCCCTTCTTAAATCAGGTCAATTAGTTCCTGGACTTTATTTCCCTGAAGAAGAAGGGTTAAAACTGAGTCGCAATCCCTTCTTAAATCAGGTCAATTAGTTCAATGCTATTTTAGCTTTATGCCGGGCTCCCAAAAGGTCGCAATCCCTTCTTAAATCAGGTCAATTAGTTCGAGAAAACGATGAAAGAAAGAATGAGATGTATGAAAGTCGCAATCCCTTCTTAAATCAGGTCAATTAGTTCCAAAGGGCCTACTCTTAAAATGTGGCTTCCAAAGGCTAGTCGCAATCCCTTCTTAAATCAGGTCAATTAGTTCTTGACTTCGATTCAGAAGAAGATTCTGAGTTGGGGGTCGCAATCCCTTCTTAAATCAGGTCAATTAGTTCGAATGGGTATTTGACACAATCGAAAGAGCTAAAAAAGTCGCAATCCCTTCTTAAATCAGGTCAATTAGTTCTGGAGTACTAAAAAACTGGAGCGGATCGCCCGATATGAGTCGCAATCCCTTCTTAAATCAGGTCAATTAGTTCCTAAAAGTTACTACAATATACTACAGAAGGGGCCAAGGTCGCAATCCCTTCTTAAATCAGGTCAATTAGTTCTGACAATCGTATATTCTTTGTGGTCTTTCATGGCGTTGGTCGCAATCCCTTCTTAAATCAGGTCAATTAGTTCCAGTTAACCCTGACCAGATGGATGCCGCCGGCCAGGTCGCAATCCCTTCTTAAATCAGGTCAATTAGTTCGTGCCCTTATTGTGGTCGTAAGCAAGCAGTTAACCCTGACGTCGCAATCCCTTCTTAAATCAGGTCAATTAGTTCTAACCATTTAAGAAGGAGAAAAGCGATGAAAAAATATAAGTCGCAATCCCTTCTTAAATCAGGTCAATTAGTTCCGCGGTGTCCGGTTTTTATTAAATATCAAAAGGTTAAACTGTCTTTTCCGCAGACCTCTTTTGAGCATACATGTTTCTGGCGTAGAACACGGCATTTTATTATCACCTCCTTTTAGATAACTGGTTGAAATTACTTTAAAATATCTGTTTCCGCCGACCTTCAAAGTCTTTACTTTTATAATTATCATAATATCAAAGAGTTACAAGAAAATCTAAAAACCGCTCCGGGGTTCGCGGAATTAATAAATGTAATATTCCTCATCGGGATCTGTGTATTGCCCCTGCCCGATAATCTCTATGGTGCCAGCGCATTTCTCACACACTGGAAAATATTTCACACCATCAGTTCCCGGTACAATCACCTCTTCAATCCGGGCCTTCAGTTCCGCAAACAGGGGATCGCTTAGAGTGACCTCAAATATGGATTTTTGCACCCGAAATCCATAATCTTTGATAATCTTGGCGACCCTTTCAATGCGCCTCGGGCAGGTAATATCATAGGCTACAATCATGTTCATGGTAATTCAGGGAGAAAGGGATTAGGGAGAAAGGGATTAAGGGTTTTTTCTCCTTAGGACTCCGATCAAAGTATTAATCATCTTAATAATCTCAATGCAGACATTATTTCGCAACTCAAACGTCGCTTGAGATATGAACCCTAAGTCTTTACATTTCGCAAGCCAGTTTTGGACCTCGGTAGTCGAGCCTCGAGCCATGATTAAAAAATGCTCGTAATCAGCTCTGGTTTTCCTTCCAAATCCCTCGGAAATATTCGCACTGATGGAACCGCATGACCTAAGAATCTGGTCTGCTATTATCCAAGCCACGCGTCTCCTGGGAAACTTCTCTACGTCCTCAACAATATCCAAAAACAACTGGTGTGCTTTTTGCCAAACAATCAAATCTCTGAAAGACTTTACCATATTCTTTCTCCCTTCCTCCATATATCCCTTCCTCTCTATATCCCTTTCTCCCTAAACTATCCTAAAGTCAAGCTGGGTTACCTTTAATCCCTGGCCGGAAATTATGACCTTGTTGATGCAGCGATGGCAAATCTTATAGATCCTCACCGAGTCAGTCGAAAGATCAAGCTTCTCTTTACAGTAAGCCCGGATTATC
>JAZDOO010000172.1:0-6043 GCA_043798555.1 Pseudomonadota bacterium
ATTGATACAACTCGAGACACCAGAAATCTCCCTGGCCTATTCCTTTTCCCACTGGAGAGAGGACTATCATTCCCGCTATCACCCGGAAGCAGAGGGAATGAATGAAAAGTACGCTGATGACCTTAATTACTTTAGTGCTGCTTTTCCTTTCCAGCTTTTGGGGCATAATTTCGTTGGATCCCTCAATTATCAACGACTCTACGACATGTATAAAAACTTAAGCTTTGGGTATAACCACTCCGGTGAATTATCCAATAGTATTCCCTGGCAGCTAAATTTAGTGCAGAGTTTTAAACAGAAAGGAGGAATCAAGGCGTTTGCACCCGCCCTTGCTTATCAGGTAACCCCCCGATTCTCAGTAGGGGCAACCTTTAATATCTGGACTGACAAACTCTTTTGGAATAATGAGTGGTCTGAAACCACTCGCGCTCGTGGTCATGGTTCTATCGGTCCCTACCCCTTTGAAACTGATACCTTCATCTACGAAAAATTTTCGGACTTCGAAGGATTCAATATGAACCTCGGCTTCCTCTGGGACATAAACCGGGTCATCACCATTGGGGGGGTATTTAAAACTCCTTTTACTGCCCACCTCGTGCACCATTATTATTTTAGCTCAACCCAAACGTACCCAACCCTGAATAACCGGGTGACGAATGTATTCTCGCCCCCTCCAGACAAAATGCGGCTGAAGATGCCTGCATCGTTCGGTTTAGGGATCGCGTTTCGATTGAGCGATGCCTTCACCTACTCTTTTGATATCTACCGCACCCAATGGTCAGAATTCTTCAGAGTCATAAAGGGATACCCGGATGAATTCAGTGATATTGATAACCGTCTCCGCTACCAATCCAATGTGCACGACACCACTCAAATTCGGACCGGATGCGAATATCTTTTTATCCTGGAAAAAACTATCATTCCCCTAAGAGGAGGTCTCTTCTTAGACCCCAGACCTTCTCACAAAAGTTCCCATACTTTCTGGGGTTTTACTGTGGGGTCCGGAGGTATGATCGGTAAGCTGGTCATGGATTATGCTTACCAGTTCCGAACCGGCACAGATGTAGAGGGTGGCGTGCTGGGTATTCCCAATACCAAGGCTGATGTGGACCAACACACGTTCTTTTTTTCTATCATTTACCACTTTGAATAAAAGGTCTGTTCGTTGGCGGTTGTTTGTTGTTCGCTGAGAAAGACTTAAGAAACCCTAAAGACAATAATGCAATGTGCCACTGGAGCTACTAAGTTGCCTGTTATCTATAAGAACGGAGCATAAAAATGGGAGAAAGGTTTTATAAAATTGTAACTTCCACCTTGTTGATGTTCTTTTGCCTTTTTCTCCTTCTTATCCAAGGCTGTCAAACCCCTCCAAACCCGAAATACAGTAAAGACGGAAAACCCTACGGAGTGGTTAAAGGGCTTTTTCGGGTGCGATGGTGGAACTTATATGAACGAGGGGTGTCTTTTTCTGAGGGTGGTTTCTGGGATGAGGCGATCGCTGATTTTCAAGAGGCAATGAAACAGCGGGACAAAGACCAGCGCCGGGCCCGGACCTATGGCATGCATTTTATTGATTATTTCCCTCATCGCGACCTTGGAGTAGCATATTATCACCTCGGTGATTATGAAAAGTCCCTTAAGGAGCTCGAATATTCGTTAGCTTCGGTTGATACTGCAAAAGCAAAATTTTATCTCAATAAAGTTCGCCAGGCCATTATAAAAGACACTGCTACTGATCGGGAACCACCTACAATTAAAATTTCCGCACCGGAAGATGGAACCTCTACCAATAAATTCTCCGTCACGGTCGAAGGGGAGGTAGAGGATGACACCTACGCTTATTCCATCGAAATTAATCACAGCCCTCTCTTCCTTGAGCTTGCATCAAAAAAAATCCCTTTCTCTCAGGAAATCAAACTTGAGCGGGGAGTCAATGAAATCAAGGTAGCGGCAAAAGACCTCACTGGAAAAACTACAGAGCACACTATCACCATCGTAGCGGACTTTGTAGGCCCTTCCATTAATATCACCAACTACGCAAGTGGAGACGTGGTAGGAGAGGAAAAGATCATCCTGGTTGGATCTCTTTTTGATGACACCGGGATTACTACCCTAAGCATTAACCAAACTTCTATCGGGCATCATCAAGAAAAAGAAATTTCCTTCAGCTATCCCATCGTGCTGAAAGAAGGAGAAAATCAAATCCTTCTTTCAGCCAGTGACATTGCTGGAAATGAAACGAAGGGAGAATTTTTTCTTACCTATAAACCCGGGCAAACCGAGGAAAGAAAAAAGACGGTTTCTCCCCATCCGGTTATGATTGCTGACCTCAATCTTGGGATCTTGGACACTGGTGGAAATCGTTTATTTTCTAAACGTATTAATTCTGATACCATGCCGAGCCCTTTAAAGATAGCCCTCAAGGACCTCACTGAATCTCAAACGGTGTATTATGACACCATCTTCATTGATGGAAGTGCTTCGGGAAGCAATGTTATTGTTCGCATTGAAATCAACGGCGAACCTCTCCCCATAAGAGCAGGTAAGAATATTTTTTTTAGCTACTTGGCCGGCCTTAAAAAGGGGGAAAACCCTTTTACCATCAAGGCAGTTGATAACCAGGGAAGTGAAGCTACTAAGAATATCACCATCATCCGGGAAGTTCCCAAGGTACTGGATATTGGCTCCCGGCTGGCCATTGCCATCCTTCCCTTTGCGCATAAAGGAGAACTATCTCCGGCCGGAGAGATTATTGATGATGGATTGATCGAATCCTTTTCAAACTTGAATCGCTTCAGTATGGTTACGCGGGGGACAGAACTGGAAGCAGTACTGAAGGAGTTAAAACTAAGTCAAACCGATTTAGTAGATAAATCAAAGGCTCTTCAGGTGGGCAAATTGGTGGCAGCCGAGGCCGTGCTTTCTGGCTCAGTCATCGAAACCACTAAGGACATTGAAATTATAGCTCGGCTGATTAACACCGAGACCTCATCAATAATGGCAACCAAAGATGTTTATGGGCAAGACAAGAGCTTATCCCACCTCCACTTCCTCTTAAACGGATTGGCCCTCAAATTTAAACATGACTTTCCCATGGTGGAAGGGTTGGTGGTAAAGGTACAGGGTAAAGAACTGGTGATTGACTTAGGGAAAAATAGGAACCTGAAAAAAGAGATGAAGCTCATCATTTACCGGGAAGGAGAAAAAATCGTCCATCCGGTTACCGGCAAGGTTATGGGGTCTGATTGCCAGATCCTGGGGGAAGCTATGCTGGATCAGGTATTTGATGACTTTTCAAAAGGGAAGATACTTGTGGCTGATGAATTATCAGAAGTCAAGGAGAAAGACCGGGTGATCACCAAATAACAAAGCCCCATCAAGCGCATGAAGGCCTGATGGGGCCATTAACGACTTACCGAGTTTCTATTAACCTTCTTTACTTTACCGCATCTTTTAAGGCTTTTCCTGCTCTGAAGAAGGGAACGGTTTTAGCTTTAATCTTAATTTTTTCTCCAGTTTGGGGGTTCCTCCCGTTTCGGGCTTTCCTCTTCTTAAGGGTGAAGGTTCCAAATCCAATCAGGGTAACGTCCTCTTTTCTCTTTAACGCCTTGGTAATTGTGTCTAAGATACAGACAACCGCTGCGTTTGCTTCTTTTTTAGTCTTTACCACCTGGGATACTGCATCTATTAAATTAGCTTTGTTCATATAACACTCCTCCTTCCTTATAGTTTGTGGTTAATTTAAGGTTACCTCTTGCATCCCCTCTTTGGTGATGCAGCTTTTTTCCTGGGGGCAGTCTTCGCCGGCGCCTTCGCTTTTTCTGCAGCCTTCGCATTTTTCAGTTGTGCTTCCAGGTCCTTAACTTTTGCCTTCGTGGTACTCAGCTTTTTCGTTAAGGTAGTTACGGTTGTCTTCGCATACTTAATCCTCAGAGCAATTTGTTTTGATGTGGCCATACACACTCCTCCTCCCTAAGATTATGTGGTTTATAAAAATAGTTCTTGCGAACCTTACCAGATATTTTCTTGGTTGTAAAGAGTTTTATTTTATTTATGTTCATTTTTTTCTTGACTGCTATGTTTTTTTGTCATAACGTAGTAACGCTGTGTTTAAATGTCATAACGAACGAGGTATGAGTTCAATGACCTTGGCATTCGCGGACTCCAGGTAGTTGCCCAAAAGATGGTTACCGTATTGAAAGGGTTGGCGATGAATGACTTAGAAGCACTCTACCAAAAAGCAGGAGACCTTCACGGAAGTATCTGTGCTGGAATAATCCTGGGTGTCAGGATGGCCCGGTTAGGATGTAACATGGTTAATCTGGAGGAACCTCTGCGCGCCGAAAACCGCAAAAAACTGATGGTACTGGTTGAAACTGATAGGTGTGCTACTGATGGCATCCAAACAGTTACCGGTTGTACCATTGGCCGGCGAACATTAAAGGTAATGGACTATGGGATTATGGCGGCTACCTTTATCAACTTAGATTCCCAGAAGGCCATCCGAATTGCAATCCACCCTGATTCCCGGGAGCGGGCCAAGGCTCTCTTCCCTCATTTGACCGACAAAAATCGTGTCTATATTGAGGCATATAAGCGTTTACCAGATGAATCCCTTTTTACCAGTGAAGAGGTTAGAGTGCATATCTCGGATTTAGAACTCCCCGGCCCTCCACCTAAAAAGAGTACGTGTACCCTATGCAAAGAAGAGATTATTGAAGGTCGTGAAATCAGACAGGAAGGAAAAACACTTTGCCGGCGTTGCGCCCGCTTACCACTTTATTATCACGCAGTAAGAAAGGTACCCATTACCGGTTTTAAAATTGCCGATTAAACCTTAGAACGTCTTATCCCGCGTTCGGAGGCAATCAGGTAGATTACTCTATGAACTAACCTTTCAGGCAAAGGGAGCAAGTGGATGTTACAGAAGATTAGGATAGAAGAAGCAATCGGTACCCTTCTCGCCCATGATATTACCGAAATTAAGGCTAATCGAACCTTTAAAGGGAGAGCCTTTAAGAAAGGGCACATAGTAACTAAAGATGATATTCCGAAATTGCTCGATCTGGGTAAAGAACATCTTTTTGTGTTAAAGATTGGGAATGATGAAGTTCACGAAAATGAAGCCGGAGAACGCATTGCAAAAGCGATCTCAGGGGAAGGCGTTTATCTTTCTGATGAAGTAAAGGAAGGAAAGGTTAACCTCTTTGCCGCTCATGATGGGTTGCTTAAGGTCAATATCGAAGCACTCGAAAAACTCAACTTACTGGGCGAGATCATGTGTGCTACCCGCCATAACAACACGGTAGTAAAAAAAGATGAGTTGCTCGCGGGGACAAGGGCGATTCCCTTGTTAATCAAAAAACAGGTGGTTGAAGCAGCAGTAGCAATCCCCGAAAAGTGGGGGAAAATTGTCGAGGTATTACCGCTAACGTCAGTAAAGGCCGGGCTTATCACCACCGGAAACGAAATTTATAAGAAACGCATTAAGGATGCTTTTGAACCGATTATACGGAAAAAGGTCAATGACCTTGGGTCCGAAGTCATTAAGGTGGTTGTTGTCCCGGATGATGTGGATATGATCGCCAAGGGAATGAAAGATCTGGTCAATGCCGGTGCTCAGTTGATTGTGGCTACCGGTGGGATGTCAGTGGATCCAGATGATGTCACCCCTCATGGAATAAGAAAAATCGGGGCAACTATAACAGCCTATGGCTCATCGGTATTGCCGGGAGCCATGTTTTTAATGGCCTATTTTGATGACATTCCTATTTTGGGTGTCCCGGCGTGCGGGATGTATCATAAGCATACTATTTTTGATCTCATTTTACCCCGGGTTTTAGCCGGTGAGAAGATCGGGAGGGCTGAGATCGCCAGATTAGGGCACGGAGGGCTTTGTCTTGACTGTCCTACGTGTGTCTATCCGCACTGCCCCTTTGGAAAAGGGACATAAACTGCCTATCTGCTACGGACACTGAAGTATCCCTCGACTCCAGAGGCAATCACCGCAAGGTTGTTCGTTCGCATAACAGTTATAGCAATA
>JAZDOO010000191.1:0-10608 GCA_043798555.1 Pseudomonadota bacterium
AGGCCCAAAAAACAAGAGGCCCATTCTGGCGAAATCCAGGTGGGCCTTTTTTTTTATCTCTTGGAGAAAAATATATGAACTACAACTTAAAGCTTAGGGGAAAAATCATTGAAGTCTTCGGCCACCAGTGGCGGTTTGCACAATTTTTGGGAATCCCTGAAGCCGAAGTATCACGCGTTGTAAATCAACGAAAGGCAATAAGTCAGAAGAGGAAGCGAGAATGGGCGAAGGCGCTTAATGTACAACCAGGGGAAATTTTTAACGAATGAACTCAGGTTATCTAAGAATTAGAAGCGCTGCAGAGTATTGCTCGATTTCAGAACGTACCCTAAGAACCTGGCTAAAAGAGGGGCTGCCTCATTCCAAGGTTAAGGGGGTCGTTTTGGTTAAAATTGAAAACCTTGATGCTTTTATCGAGCAGTTTGAGACAAGAGAAAATCAAGTTGACCATGTTGTTGATGAGGTGTTGTATGGACTTTAATAGCATTCCACAGGAGTTAAAAGCTTGTGAACAATGGCTTTGTTGGAAAGCTGAACCGAAGGATAACGGTAAAATAGATAAAATACCCTTTAATGCCAAGACAGGAAGAAAGGCCAGTGTGAGCGATCCCTCAACCTGGACCTCTTTTGAAGACGCGGTTAAGGCATTTCAAGGAAGCAACGGGCGATATGCGGGAATAGGTTTTGTGTTTTCTCAGAACGATCCTTTTTGTGGAGTAGATTTAGATCATTGCATTGTTGATAACCGCTTTTCCGGCTTTGCACTCAAAACTATCACGAGGTTAAAAAGTTATACTGAATATTCACCTTCTAAAAGTGGTGTTCATGTTATCGGTAGAGGGAAACTACCGGGGAGAGGCAGAAAGAACGGAAGTATTGAAATTTTTGATAGCGGTAAGTTCTTCACCTTTACCGGTGATTTGGTTGATAGTACCCCCCACAGCGTGAATGACTGCCAGGAGGCGATAGAGGCAATTTACTATGAGAACTTTGGGGCAGATGAGCACAAAGAAGCGCCAACCTCTTTACCATGTAAGCCAACAACGGAGGATGAAAAAATCATAGCGTTAGCAAGCGGAGCAAAAAACGGTGAAAAATTCAAAAAGCTGATGGGCGGAGATTGGAGCGATTACCTTTCACAAAGCGAGGCAGACTTAGCTGTAGCTTCTCTTTTATCTTTTTATACTCAGGAAGTGCAACAAATCGAGCGCATAATGAGAACCTCAAAGCTGTACCGCGAAAAATGGGACACCAAAAGAGGAGATGAAACGTATGTATCCTTTACAATCAAACGAGCGTTAGAAGACCAAAGGGAACATTACACCTATACGGGGGGAGGGTTAGAAATTGATGACATTATCCTGAATACGCAGACCTTTTGTTCCCTGAATCTACCTGCAAAGGAATCTTTGCTACATCCCTGGTTAAAGGAGCGAAGCATTAACCTTATCAGCGGTTGGCGTGGAGTGGGAAAAACCTTTAAAGCCCTGGGGCTTTTAGGAGCGATTTCCCACGGTGAGCCGTTTGGACCCTGGAAATGTAAGAAATCAGTACCTACCTTGTTTCTTGATGGCGAAATGAGCCCTCAGGATACAAAAGAGCGAATTGAATCTTTAAAATTGAATGAGAACTGTTTGAATCCCATTTATATTTACTCAGACGCTTTTTCTAATGAGCGCGGTATTCCCCGGGCGCACTTGGCAAATAAAGCATGGCGAGAACAAATGAAGAAAATCTTGATAAAAAGAAACATCGGCTTATGGGTGATTGATAACATTGCTTCACTTGCGAGCGGATTAGACGAGAACAAAAAACAAGATTGGGACCCGATAAATTCATGGCTTTTGGATTTACGCTTTGCCGGGGTTAGCACCATCCTTTTACACCACGTAAGTAAAGAAGGAAGTCAACGGGGTACTTCAGCACGAGAAGATTCCCTTGATGTGAGCATAATTTTGAAATACCCCCACGATTATGTACCAGAAGAGGGGGCGCGGTTCATTTGTCACTTTACAAAGGCACGCATACCCACAAGGGATTTACCTTTGATTACTGATACTCATTTCCAATTAATAGAACACGATGGGGAGACAAGCTGGACCTGGGGGAATGTAAAAAAGGAAAACAAAAAAGAAATTTTGAAGATGATAGACCAGGGAGTGGACGGACCAGCGATTTGTGAAACTTTGAGGGTTACAAAAGGGTATGTTTCCAGGGTAAAAAAACAGGCCATTACCGATGGCTTGCTAACCACAAAGGGGAAATTAAGCCAGTCAGGGTTTATTTTTACCTGTGAGGGAGGGGAAATTTAGTAAACCGGTTAGTAAACCGGTTAGTAAACCGGCAGTAAAGAGGCAAGTAAACCAGCAAGTAAACTTTAGTAAACCGACAATGAGTAACCATATAAAATTATTTGATAATCACGGAAAGTAAAAAGTAAACTTTCAGTTTACGTTTATGGTTTACTACTACCCCCGTAGGGGTAGTAAACCAGTAAACCTTGTGTTCAAAATTTAACAAACCATACCGTGATTGTATACCCGGATTAGGTGAGAGTTATGGAAATAGGCGAGCTTCAAAAAAACTTCTATAGATTCCATACCTACCCTTACAGAATGTCATAGGCTGGGGTTATTCGGGAGGGGAAGTAAGGGAGAAGTGGAAGGAAAAAAGATAGGAAAAGACGCGGGTAAGCGGTGGGTAAATAAGAAAGGAGTATGAACTATGGACGGAATTTTGATAGGTGAACTGGAAAAGAACTCCACCTCAAAAATAAAGGTAATGGTCCGGGAATACAAAGGCCGGGAGTTTGTGGACGTGCGAACATACTTTCAGAGTGATGATGGCGAGTGGCAGCCAACAAAGAAAGGTATTGCTATTTCACCGGCGAAGGTAGGGGAATTGGTCCGATTGCTGAACATAGCCAGTAAGAATGCGAATGGATAGGAGAGAACTCAGGGGAATAAGGGGAAAGAAAATTACCATGTTCAATTGTAATTGGTTGAAAATATTGATTTTTTATAATGCTTCAATATCACTAAGAGATGTAACTACATTGCCTTAAAGGATGGTAAACGAAATGGAAGAAATGGCGAAACGTGGAGATAAGGAGATTTTACCTTCCGAGAACTTCATGAATGAGCTTACTGAAAGGCAGCGAAGGGGTCTTTTGAGGCTTGCCCGGCTTGAGGAGATACCCGAAACCCAGGTAGAACTTGCGAGGGGCATGGGCATAACTGAGCGGGCTTTATATACGTGGTGGAACGAAGCGCGCTGGTGTAAAGCTGTCCTTGAGTTAATCGGGAGATCCCGGATTAAGCATCTACCGGCGATTGAAAATTCATTAATCAAAAGGGCTAAGGAAGGCTCCTACTTACACCAAAAGGGCTTTTACCGGTTGATCGGAGAAGACCTGGAGGGAAAGTCTGTCACTCAGACGAACGTTCAAATAAATCTATTTACCCCCGAGCAACAGGAGATTATTCGGCGGATGGCCTCTGAAATAGCGGATCGGGATTGAAACTTTTTATTTATTTGAGAAGACTTGGAAAATGGAACTCAGATTTTGCGAGCAAGATATTGAACTATTGTCCAAAGAGATTGTTAAGAAGGTTTGCGAGGCGCTAACTGGGCAATCTTTGTTCCAATGTCAAAATTTACTCACCGCTGAAGAACTGGCCACCCGTCTCAGTATCCCTAAAAGTTGGATTTATGACCGAACCAGAGATAACACTATCCCTCATGTTAAGGTCGGAAAATACGTCCGGTTTTCTCTCCCTGATATTCTCACCTGGCTAAAGGCGAATCATGACTAAAAGAGTATATATCCGTGTGTCAGAAATTTTTACAATGATTTCAATGGGATTTAAACCACTGCTACCACGGTGCTACCACTTTTGGGGTTATTAGTTCTTTTCCACTCAAAGTTTTTATAACCAAGGGTAATTTTTTTCTTGACTTCTAATATAACCAGTGGTAATAGAAAAACATGACCAAGGAAGAGCTTAAACAATGGCGTGAAACTAATAACCTGACGCAACAACAACTTGCTGACCTTCTGAATGTTAGCCAGGTAACGGTTGCCAGGTGGGAAACGGACGCAAGGAAAATACCGTCATTTCTGTATTTAGCTCTCATTGGTCTGGAAAAATCCAAAAGGAAAGGAGGTGAAAAAGGCTATGGCTTGCGTAAGAAAAAGAAGAGGTAAATGGGTGATAGACTTTTACGACCAGTTTGGTAAGAGACACTGGGAGACCCTGGGGACTAACAAGAAGGAAGCAGAAGAGAGATTAGCTAAAAGGCTTTTGCAGGTAGGAAATGAAACCTTTCGCACGGAAAGTAAAACTCAGACCTTTGGGGAAATCGCCGAACGGTGGTTTGAAACGGTAATTCGCCCCAACAAGAGGCCAACCACGGTCGACTATTATCAAATCCTGAAGGACAGGCACCTTCTCCCTCACTTTGAAAGTATTAAGGTGGGCAGAATAGACCCTCTCCACATTGAGCGGTTTATGAAAGAAAAGCTTTCGGAAGGAAGTCTTTCCAAGGTCACTATTAACAAGATTGTCACTGCCCTGGGAAGTATTCTGAGCTATGCAGTTCGCCACCGATACATTGATTACAATCCAGTGGCGAGTATTGAAAAATTCAGAAAATCAGGAGAGGAGCAAAGCGGCGAGAGACGCTATTTAAAGCCCGAAGAGATTAGGACGCTTCTGGAGAAGGCAGAACCCCGCTACAAAGCTCTTTTCTTAGCTGCGGTATTGACCGGGTTAAGGCAAGGGGAGCTTTTGGGCTTACAGTGGGGAGACATTGACTGGACAAGAAAACAGATTATCGTGAGAAGGTCACTCAGCAAGGGGAAGTTTTATAACCCTAAGACTACCACCTCCCGAAGAAGCGTGGATATGCCACCTGAACTGATAGCGGAGCTTAAAAGGTGGAAATTGGCTTGTCCCATAAGCGATTTGGATTTGGTCTTTCCCAATGAACTTGGTAAGCCAGAGAATAGTAGCAACATGATGAAGAGGGGATTTATCCCTACCTTACGAAGAGCCGAACTTCCCAAAATTACATTTCATCAACTACGACATACCTATTCAAGCCTGCTTATCAAGCAGGGTGAGCACCCCAAGTACATCCAATCTCAGATGGGGCATTCCTCCATTAAAGTGACGATGGACACGTATGGTCACCTTATGGAGGACGTTAATCAAGAGGCAGCGAAACGACTGGGAGCAACCATTTTTGGTGACAATGGTAGCAAAATGGTAGCAGAAACAAAAAGGGCCACAGACCGAAATCTGTAACCCCTTGATTTCCTTAGTGGAGCTGAGGGGGATCGAACCCCTGACTTCTTGACTGCCAGTCAAGCACTCTCCCAACTGAGCTACAGCCCCGATTAATTTTTATTTAATACCCTTGTTTTTCGTAAATGTCAATTATTTTTGGACATTACCCCTGCCGACAATAATCCCGAAAGTTGTTAACCCCGATAAAGAATTCCCGCATCATAATTACCCAATAATATTGCCCCCTTTTAGTGAGGGTAAGCATTTTACCCTGTTTCCTAAGCCCTCCCGTAATTAAGAAGAAGATGATTTCCGGCCATAGGTAACGGTAGGCATTACCGTTTATTTTGGCACTTAGCTCTTCCAGATTGAGGCTCAACCCAAAAAGCTTCATTAGAAAATCGTAACGCGCCCTTTCTTTAATTGAGAAAGCCCTTTTTGCAGCCAGGGGGAGTGCCCCTTCATTGATCCTTTTAGTGTATTCGTTAATATCAAATGTATTCGCATAGGCACTGCCACTTAGGTAACCAAAAGAACCGCTCCCAATGCCGGCATATTCCTCATAATTCACAACGTACTCATCTATCATAGCCTTATTTCTGGAAAAGCACCAGGCAGTGGAAGCCTGGTAGTGAGGGGAGAGCATCTGGGTAATCTTTGCAAAAAACTCTTTTTCCCGTTTATAATTAACGTGCCCAAGCTTTTTATTGACTATTTGTTGCGTGGAAGAAGATACCATCAAAGGATAGTACGTTATCTGATCTGCCCTTAGCTCAATAAGGGTAGTTAAATCCTTTTCTAAAATCGCCCTGGTCTGCAAGGGAAAATTAAAGATCATATCCACATTTAACGTATCAAAAATACCTTGAGCAGCTTGTAAGGTTTCCGCAATCTTGTGCCCACTTCCATATTTGTGATACCGTTCCATCGCCTTGAGGAGGCCATCATCAAAGCTTTGTACCCCCACGGAAAGGCGATTCACCCCGGCATTTTTTAAAATGTGCAATTTTTTTTCATCCAGGTGATTAGGATTTGTTTCCACCGAAATCTCGGTAACATGATAGGTTCCCCTGATTAACTCCAGTGTCTGCTCAAGCTCATCAATTAAGACGGTAGGAGTTCCTCCCCCTACATACAGGGCTTTGAAGTCATAGCCCAGGTTTTTATAAAGGACAATTTCTTTTCGTAGGGCATGAAAATAGTTTCTTGCGAGCTCTTCTTTAAACACCACCCGATTGAAAGAGCAATAGGGGCAAAGCTCCTCACAAAAAGGAACATGCATGTAAAGAAGTTTTGGAGTATCATTTTCTTTCCGGGGAATTGATAGAGAAGCCGAAGGAGCGAATTGCAGATAGTGGGAGTTTTTTTTACGCGCGTAACCGGTTATGAAATTCTCGATTATCATAATCTCAATGAATAAAGGTTAAGGTATTAGGACCGAGCTACCTCATGTCGAAGTGCCATAAATTTACACGTAGGTGAAAATATTAGCGGAAAATAAAGAAATAAGTATACACTATATAAAAGGGAATCGCCAATAGGTGATAAATACTATGGATATTACCGGTTGAAATCTTTGTGGTTATTGCGAGTGAAGCTTTCTCATTTTAAAAAACTATCTGCGGCAGCAATTATACTTGCATTCCTAATACTCACGCTGCCCTTTCCCAAGAAGCCAATATCAGGGTGGGTATTTGGTAAAGAACTTCCCACGGAAGCAATAGTGAAGGAAGTAATAGATGGAGACACCATTATTCTTTTACAAGGGGAGAAGGTTCGATACCTCGGGATAAATGCCCCGGAAACAATGACTTGGGATGGTAAGCGATGGATTCAAAAACCCCAAATTTGTGGAGAAAAGGCCAAACTTTTTAACCAACGGTTAGTCGAGGGAAAAAAGGTTATGCTGGAATACGACCAGGAAAAAAGAGACCCGTATAAGAGACTCCTTGCCTATGTGAGGGTTGGGGAAGTTTTCGTCAACGGAGAGCTTTTGCGGCAGGGTCTGGCCCTAATGGATGTGAGGGCTCCTAACCTCAAATATCAAAAGTTATTTGTGAATCTCCAAAAAGAGGCCCGGGATTTTCACCGTGAACTGTGGGGGAAGATCGGAAAGTATATGGTATCTGATCAAGAGGCTTTCAACCATATCGGGGAGATTGGGAGTATCCGGGGAATTATAGCCAGTGTTCGTTTCGGAAGAGAAAAACTCTATCTTAATTTTGGGGAGAACGTTCAAGAAGATTTTACGTGTATCATTTATCAAGAGAACCTAAAAAATTTTTCTCTAAGAAGTAGCAGCCCGATTAAGTATTTTTTTAAAAGAAGGGTAACTGTCTACGGAGTGATAAAAAATATAAATGGGCCAGCGATGATTATCTGTGCTCCAAGTCAAATTGACTTCCTGAATTAGCTAAGCGTTGCTCAACATCCCTGGGTTTATTCGCTGGCTTCGATAAAGTTTTTTATGTACACCCGGTCACTTTTTTTAACTTTTTTAAACCTTACTCCCACATCATAGAGGCCTCCTGCGGATTTTCTTACGTGGACAACTTCCCCCTGAACCCGAACAATTTTTTCCTGTTCGAAGGCAATATCCAAATCAAGTTGGTTCCCTGATTCAAATATTTCAGCAGTTTCTAAGAGTACTCCCGCTTCGCTAATGTCTTTTATCGCAGCCATTCTTCCAGGGATTGCAACCTGGTTGTCGGGATCATGATGGGTAAAAGAAATGAGTCGGGAGTAGTCCAGGCGCAAGCATTCGCGTCTCTCCTCTGGGGTGCCTTTTTTTTGCATAACCCACCTCCGGAATTGGTTAAATTTAATTTTGGCAACTAATAGTTGCCTTATACCAAAAATCTGAATTAAAATAAACCGAAATAATACAGGGAGAGATCATAAAATCTTACGAGAGAAGCAGAAATGGAACAAATTAATGCGAAAACGAAAGTGTGTATTCTCATAGGAGATCCGGTAGAGCATTCTTTTTCGCCCCTTATCCATAACGCCGGATTCCAAGAGCTGGGAGTCAATTTTGTCTACGTTGCTTTTCAGGTAAAATCTAAGGATATCGGAAACGCAATTAAAGGGATTAAGGCGCTCAATATACGAGGGGCAAGCATTACCCTTCCCCATAAGGTTACGGCGATAGAGTATATGGACCGGCTTGATCCAGTGGCTCGAAAAATTGGGTCTATCAACACCATAGTGAATGAAAATGGAGAACTAAAAGGGTTTAGTAGCGATGGGATGGGGGCTTTAAAAGCACTTCATGATCACAAGGTTGAATTAGACGGGAAAAACGTTCTGATCTTAGGTTCGGGTGGAGTTGCCCGAGCAATAGCCTTTACTCTGGTAATGAACACCAGATTAAACCGATTATCTGTCTTGGGGATAATAAAAGATGAAATTGAAGCGCTGGTTAATAATCTGCAAACGGTAACTGAAACTGAGGTTCAGGGAACAGTGATGGAGGAAAATATTCTTCAAAAAAGCATGCTCTCTTCCCACATTTTAATCAACTGTACCCCCAGAGGAATGTACCCTAAGGCAGAAGAAAGTCCGGTGCCCAGGGATTTTCTCAGGAAAGAATTACTTGTTTTTGATGTGGTGTACAACCCACCGAAAACGAAGCTTTTGCAGGACGCACAAAGCCTTGGTTGCGACACCATTTCCGGAATCGAAATGTTTATCAACCAGGCAGTACTTCAATTTGAGCTTTGGACCGGAGTAAAGGCCCCTGAAGCGGTAATGAAGAAAGTAATATTGGACCATCTCTCAGGTGCATAACACCATAATATTTAGTTAGATTGCAAAAACGGATTCAAAAAATTATCGAGGAGCATAAAAGTGAAATTATTGAAGCGTGGCGAAGACATTTTAGTAAGCGTTGAAAATATAACCCCTTTTGGCATATGGCTATTGGTTAAAAAAAAGGGATACTTTCTAAGTTATTCCGATTTTCCATATTTTAAAGATCAGACATTGAATTCCATCCAAAATGTTCAATTGCTTCACGGATATCATTTATACTGGCCGGATTTAGATATCGATTTAGAAATTGATAATCTCGAAAATCCTGAGAAATACCCGCTAAAATCGAGAAATACAACGAATCTAAGAAATCATTCCAAGGGACGGGCAGTTGCCCGCCGCTAATTGCGTTGAGAACGGAGAGGCGGCCGCCTTGCCGGCACTAAAAGGGAGCAAACGCAAACGTTTGCTCAATACGCGCCGTCTGCTGTTGCCGCTCAGCTCCGCGTTAGATTCCTTGTGTTCGCAAAGTTGCTAAACTGGAAGTAGCGTGAAAAGAAGAGAGCTTCGTGAGCCATATCCTTGGCTTCATCAATGGTTCTGCGGAAGTAGAACGGGAATCCAGAAAATTATGAATATTGTTCTCATTGGATACAGAGGGACGGGGAAGTCTACGGTAGCTCAAATACTGTCGGATCGGCTGCAATGGCCCACATTTACCGTGGATGAAGAAATTGTGGCAGAAACGGGAATGAGCATTCCTCAAATTGTTAAAACCCATGGCTGGGATTTTTTTCGCGATTTAGAGTCAAAGGTAGTCTCTCGTGCCGGTAAAATGGACCGAACGATCATTGATACGGGTGGTGGGATCATCGTTCGCGAAGAGAATATTGATATTCTCCGCAAGAACGGAACCATTATCTGGCTGAAAGCAGCTCCTGAGAGTATAGCACGCCGCATTAAAGACGATACGCAACGCCCTTCTCTCACCGGCCATAAATCATTTCTGGAAGAGGTTGAAGAAGTGCTTAACGAAAGGACTCCCCGGTACAGAAGAGCCGCTGACCTTGAAATCGAGACCAGCAACTGTTCCCCCGAGGTAATAGCGGAAAAAATACTTACTTATTTAGAGGTAAAACTTTTATTGTAATGGCGTTGCCGGATAGCTTCATAAAGCACCACTGCAGCAGCAACGGAAGCATTTAACGAAGGTATTTCTCCCCGACTGGGGATAGAGATAAGAAAGTCACAATGATGTCGCACGAGTGAGTGCATCCCTTTTCCTTCACTCCCAATTACCAAAGCCAGGTCCAGGTTAAAGTCAAAAGCATAAAGAGACTGCCCAGCATCTTCAGCGGTTCCTACAACCCAGATTCCCTCCTTTTTTAATTGTTCTATAACTGAGACGAGGTTTTGCACCCGGCAAACTGAGGTGTACGCTAAAGCCCCGGCCGCAGCTTTTGCCACCAATTGGTTTGCCGGGGCGGAACGATGCTTGGGAACGATGATTCCATGCACACCCACGGTATTGGCGGTTCGCACAATGGCCCCGAAGTTCCGCGGA
>JAZDOO010000219.1:0-4523 GCA_043798555.1 Pseudomonadota bacterium
AAGAGGAAGGGTTACAGTTTGCCTTGGTGTTTGGTTCGGTTGCACAGGGGAGGGTACACAAACAGAGCGATATTGACCTTGCATTCAGCTTTGATAATCCCATAAATATTATTGAGCTTACAAACAAGGTTATCAGGCTGCTGCGTACCGACAATGTTGATGCGATCGATCTTAAACGTGCAAGCCCTCTTCTGCGTTTTTCTGCAGTTAAAACCGGCAGGGTGTTATATGAGAGGACACCGGGTCGGTTTCACAGTTTTTGTTCTCTTGCATTCAGGATGTATGCGGATACCAAAAAACTTCGTGAAGCACAGGCTGAAGCCATCAAGTATTTCTTAGAGGCGAGGAAAGTAGTGTGAGCCCTATAGAAAAAGAAATCATAATAAGAAAACTTGCTGTTATAGTAGACAACCTTAAAGCCCTTGAACCGATAAGAGATATGGCGAGGGAAGAATACGTTAAGGATGTGTATAAAAGGAAAGCCACAGAGAGGCTTTTGCAGGAATTGATTGAAGCAGCGATTGACGTAAACACGCATATTATTGTACAGTCAGGCAACACTGTCCCTGACGATTATTATGAAAGTTTTATAAAAGCAGGGAGGCTCAAGATAATCGCTTTTGAGCTTGCAGAGAAACTTGCTCCATCTGCCGGTCTGAGAAACAGGCTTGTTCACGAATACGATCTCCTTGAACATTCATTAGTGCTCGATGCTGTGAGTATGGCTGAAGAACTTTATCCCGGGTATATCAAACAAATAAAGGACTACATCGAAAAGAGTTCATAGAGAAGAAAGGTCCGGAAAATGCCAGTGAAATGTAAAGGTTCAGGCCTGCACTACTGTAAAGGTGTTATTCCAAGACCTTTTTCTTTACTTTACTCTTCTCACATTCAAGCTGAGGAACTTGGTCAAACCCATTGAATTTCAGGGAGGCCCGGAGACGTTTCAGGATTCCCCCCCGGATGAGGTTTCCCTGAGCGTCGCGCAGATGTTTGCAGAAATAATAGGTAAACGCACCATTATAGCTCCCTTTGATTAAGGCATCGGCAGAGGTCTGATTGTCCCGGCATCCGCTGAAGAGTACGTGGGTGGTAGGATTCTGTGGGGAACGAAAGATTTTATTTACCGGCAGGCCATCTTCCTCGCGGAGCTGAATATCAACAGGAGGAGGAAGAAAACGGGGTTTATGCGTCAACTCCGGGGGTGTTTGGATACCCCGGAAGTCCCTGGTACCGGTACCGGAGTGGCAGCAATCTAACAGCACTTCGAGGTTGACGCCCTCTGGCAGTGCGGAAGCTATCCTTTGCAAGTCATCATCAATAATATAGGTTCCGTCCCAATCCAGGTCATGGGGGCAGAGGATTTCGTCGAGGTGGTCTTTCAGTTCATCCCCGTCCCGATCCCGTATCTGGGAGCCGTGTCCGGAGAAATGAAAGAGGAGCCGGTCACCGGGCCCGGCGTCTTTAACCAGCCAGTTGAGCCGTTTGATGACCGCTGCCTTGGTGGCTCGTTCATTAACCACCACCCGGATTTGCTTTACCGTAAACCCGAAGTAGGTTAAAAGAATATCCCGAACATTGGTTACATCATTGACACACCCGTTAAGATCCGCTCCCGGGATTTTGTAGTGGTTGATACCAACCAACAAAGCTTTATTCATGGAAATTACTCCTTATGCGTTATTACTTGGGTCATTAAATAGTTCTCTTCGGGTTGTATTCCCGGCCGCTTGCGGCGAGTTCGTCATTCCGGCGGAAGCCGGAATCCAGGGAATCTAATACCCCGCTGCTTGCGGCGGGGTAGTTTATCCAAAATGTAAACTACTATATGCCCTCATTAATATAACCATTTTCACGGAAACAAATCAAGTAAAATTAAATAGTTCTCTTTTTCTCCCACTCCCTTCGCGGAGAAGGGTTGGGGATAAACTCCGAAAGACTTCTTAAGGGGACCTCTAATAATTCCCAATCTGTCACTCCCGCGAAGGCGGGAGGCCAGTAATTTCAATTGGTTATGGATTTCTGCTTTCGCAGGAATGACATTTTTAGAGCCAGCCTTAACGCCGGAGTGAGGGGTGAGCGGGATGGAGGCGCTGTTGCCACTCCAGAACAGCAGTGCTGATATAGTGATTAGTAGGATCGAGTATCAGGGCAAGTTCGAATTCGTGATCCGGGGTGGTAGAGTTCGTTGGGTTCGTTGGGTTTATTGGGTTTATCGGGAGCTGGGTCAACTGGTTGAGTATCCACCCCAGATTGGCGTGATACCAGGCATTGGCGGGAAGCAGGGTTACCGCTTGAAGATATGCGCTGAGGGACTTTTGTCCATACTCGATGACGTTTTCATTGGGGTAAAAAACCCACTTCCCTTTTTTTAGCTTCCAGGTTCCTTCTCTCCACTGCTCGCACATCATGCGGGCATAGTGCCGCCCCAACTCATAATGGTAGCTGGCATTGGACGGGGTAAGGGAAATGGCTTTTTTGAGGTTGAGGGAGTTCATAGGGTTCATGGAGTTGATGGAGTTCGTTGGGTTCATTGCGGAAGCAAGAGATTGGTATTGCTGGAAATGATTCTCTCCCCGGCATCCTTTTATGGCCAGGACGGCGAGCCCTAAGGTCAGCGCGGCGATGAGAGCATAACCTGCCTTTTTCATCCGGGGTTTCACCGTAAAGGTTCGGAGGGGAATGAGAGAGACTTCCTGTTTCCCTCTTAGGTTGAGATGAACCGTGCTTCCGGTTATACCAAGGATTATAAATAAAAGCAGGGCATTGGCAGGGATGTGGAGGTTGAACTCCACCAGACTGTGAAAGAGTAAGGCTACTACTCCGGTTACCCCTCCCAGGGTAATGCCTACTACCCAGGGGTGTCTTCTTTGCTGCCATTTTCTGATTATGGTAATGAGAAAAAACACCATTCCTCCAAAAAAGAAAAGAACTCCCAGACACCCGGTGTCAGAGAGCATTTCCAGGTAATCATTGTGGGCATGATCCCACAATGATTGAGCGGGAATGGTTTTATACATCGGATAAAGATGCTGAAAGTTACCCAGTCCAATCCCAAAGAGAGGGAAATTTTTTGCCATGGTAATAGTATCGTTCCACACTTCCGGCCTTACGGGAAGGGCGGTTTCAAGGTCAAAAAGCGTAGAGAGTTCTTGTAACACCGGGGCGATTCCGATCCAGACAAGAAAAGCAAAGATCAATCCGAGGGTGATGGTGATTACTTTTTTCTTCCATTGCTGAGCCTTTTTTAAACCACGAAATATGAACAGTAATACTAAGGAGAGAAAAAAGGAGATGATACCACCCCGGGAGAGAGATAAAAACAGGGACGATGCCATGATGACAATTACAAAAATGAGCAAAACATTGGCGGAGAGCCAGGAGTCAAACTTGGAGAGGCGCTGTTTCCAGGATTTTGGTTGAGGCCTCGTGGCTGGTAACTCGCGACTGAGTAAGAGGCCAATGGCAAGGGGGATTACCATTTCCATATAGCCAGCGAAATGATTGGGGTTAACATAGGGGCCAAAATAGCCCCCGATTTTGTAGTGCGAACGCCAGAACCAGTAGATTTTATCCGTTCCACTGAGCATCTGTACAATCCCCAGGAACCCTACCGCTGCCCCGGTTATGATGATCGCAAGAACAAGTCTCATGATCTGCCGGCGGGTTTTTAGGGTATTGGTGATGAGAAAAAAAACCACAAGGTAGGTGAAGAATTTCAGGAACCCGGTTTGGGTGGCGTGCCGGTAGATGGAAAGAGGGTTCCAGACGTCAGTCTGGAGTCGGGAGTCGGGAGTTGGGAGTCGGGATTTTGACTCTGGACTCTGGACTCTTGACTCTTGACTCTCGACTCCCGACTCTGGACTCTGGACTCTTGACCCATACCCCGGGAGGGTTTGTTGGTAAAGCTTGTAGGTATTGGGAGAGATGGTTTTGAGCACCCCGGGGGGGAAAGGAATCATTTGAAAAAGGATGAGGCTGAGAAAGAGAATAAGGGGGAGGTTTAATGGGGTCCTAACCAGTTGCCAGTGGTCAGTGGCCAGTAGCCAGTTAGAAGATTCTTTTTCTTTTTTACTTGTAATAACAAGCTTGAGGAGCCAGATTAGGAGCAGGAAAAAGACGGTGAGTTCCATCAAGGTATAGGCCCAGATATGAACTGCACCAAAGGCAAAGGCGGTAAAAATGATGAGAAAGATGAGGCCGGATTCGATGATTCTGTCGCAGACGGAAAGTAACCAGCCTCTTTCTTTAATCAGCACATGCATAGTCGGGACTCGATAGTCTGGAGTCTGGAGTCGAAACTTGAAACTCGTGACTCATGACTCGTGACTTATTGTTACTTCCTTTCCTTCAATAATTGCCTGGGGAGTATCTTTAACCATCATTTCTGCCTTATCCCTTCCAATTACCTTCGCAGCCTCGGCTACTGCCGGGGAGAGGATTGGGGGTCTTCGGTCTTTAGAGTGGGAATCGGAAGCAATGAGGTGCACTAAATTATGGGAGAGTAAGGTTTTGCTAAATTT
>JAZDOO010000267.1:0-2877 GCA_043798555.1 Pseudomonadota bacterium
CCAGATTTCGGCAAATGGACAATTGCAATAGATGGTATTCCTTGGAAAAAGGCTTATAATGACGCGGTGCTACCCCCAGTTTTCAGCCCCGACAGTAAAAGGGTGGCAGCTATCGTAAAGTATGACAATCGTTGGTCTATCGCCGTGGACGGTATTCCCTGGGTTGAGGATTTTGAGATGATCTGGGATCCGGTTTTTAGTCCCGGTGGCGAAATGGTTGCTGCCAAAGCAGAAAAGAGCCGAAGATACTTTATCGTGGTTAATGGGAAAAGAGGTAAACAGGACTTTGACGCCCTGTGGAGTCCAGTCTTTAGCCCGGATGGGAAAAAGCTTATGCTAAGGGTGAGCGAAGGAGGAAAGTATTACCGCAGGATCATTCCGGTGGACGAAGTTTAACTGAATTTCATTACCTGAACGCTGGGAGAATACAAACCATGTATGAATTTATCAAAGGTCCATTAGTGTGGATTTCTTTTATCGTGTTTATCGGTGGCAGCCTCTATCAGCTCATTTCCATGCTCAAACTGGCCAAAAAGGATAAAATTATTTATCCCTATATGAGCTTAAAGTTCTCCCTGCGTTCCCTCATTCACTGGCTTACCCCTTTTGCCACAACGAATATGAGAAAGCAGCCGGAGATGACCATCATGACGTTTGCTTTTCATATCTCCCTGGTGCTCATGCCAATCTTTCTCCTTCCCCACAACATCCTTATTGAGCGAGCCTGGGGGATAAGCTGGTGGACCCTGCCCAAGGGGATAGCCGATGTCATGACCCTCATTGTTATCTTTGCCGCAATCGTATTTTTTATCCGAAGGATTTCCAATCCGGTGGTAAAGTTTGTGACGGTTCCTTCGGACTATCTTCTCTTAGTTATCGCAGTAGTTCCTTTTATTACTGGTTTTCTGGCCTATCATCATCTCCTCCCCTATAAACCAATGTCCATGCTGCACATGCTTTCGGGAGAGATTATGTTAATGGCTATTCCCTTTACGCGATTGGTCCACATGCTCTACTTTGCTTTTACCAGAGCTTATATGGGGTCCGAATTCGGTGCGGTGCGCAATGCTAAAGATTGGTAAGTGATAAGAATTTTTTAGGAGGATAGCTCATGGGTGAGCCGGCAGAAAAAGTGGTTACTGATCCAGGTCTCGAAGAACCTGCAAAGAAACTCTCCCGGGAAAAGATTAGAGATATAATTAAGCAAGTCCTGGATAAAGAGACTGCTGCTAGGTTAAAAGTGTATACACAGACCTGTATCCACTGTGGATTGTGCGGTGATGCATGTCATTATAGCCTTTCCCACGATAGGGATCCCCGCTACACTCCGGTAGGTAAGATCAAACAGACGTTATGGGAGATTCTAAAAAGAGACGGCGATGTTGATGCAGAATTCATAAAAAAAGCTGCCAGAATAGCTTACACCGAATGTAATGGATGCCGACGCTGCAGCATGTATTGCCCCTTCGGCATTGACATGGCTTATCTACTCTTCATTATCCGGCGCATTTGTCATTATTTGGGCGTCGTACCCCAATACCTTCAGGATACGGTGAACAGCCACGCTACTACCATGAACCAGATGTGGGTGAAGCAAGATGAATGGATCGACTGTCTCCAATGGCAGGAGGAAGATGCTCAGGATGAGGTGAAGAATGCGCGCATACCTCTCGATAAAGAGGGCGCTGAAATTATGTATTCCGTCATTGCGCCGGAGCCCAAGTTTCTCGCCCAGCTTTTAGGAAATATGGCGATAATTGCGAAAGTAGCCAGCCTTGACTGGACCATGCCTTCCTTTGATGGCTGGGATAACAGCAACATGGGAATGTTTTCCGGTGATTTTGATGTTAGTGCCCGATTGGAACGATTGCATTATGAAGCCGCGTTTAAGCTTAAAGTGAAGAAGATCGTGATGGGTGAATGTGGTCACGCATTTCGCGGGGCTGCTTATGACGGGCCACGGTGGTTAGCATGGAAAAAGCCACCTGTACCATTGATCCATGCCGTAGAATTCTACTACGATCTTATTCGCGATGGAAAAATAAGGATAGCCAGAAAATTTGAGGAACCTATTACCATTCAGGAGCCCTGTAATATAGTAAGGGGCTTGGGATTGGGGGAAAAGCTCCGCTATATTATGCGAGCTACTTGTGAAGACTTCAGGGATGTCTCACCCCGGCTTGAACATAACTATTGCTGCGGTGCTGGCGGTGGGGTTATAAACTGTGGGCCTCGGTGGAAGCCAACCCGAATGGAGGGCAATAGAGTTAAAGCAGAACAACTAAAAGCCACCGGGGCAAAGGTAGTTGTCACACCGTGCCATAACTGTCACAGTGGGATTGAAGACATTATCAATTACTATAAGCTCGGTATGCACGTTAAGTTTTTTAGTGAGATTTTAGTTGAGGTCATGGAAATTCCTGGAGAGTTGAAGGCGTAACAAAACAAGAAGGACGAGGAAATGAAGAAAAAGCTGCTGGCTTTATTTACGTTAACCGGGATAGGGGTAATCATTTTCTTACTTGGCACGAGTAAAAATATCTGGTCTGGCGTACCCGCTCCGCAACAAGCCCCTGAGCGTCCCATCGTGATTTCCGACATTGAACCGCTCAAGAAACTGCAAGAACCCCAGGTAACCTTCTATCACGCCAAGCACGTAACTGCCCTGGAAAAAGAAGGCTGTGTGGCGTGCCATCCGCAAGATGAAAAAGGTCGTTTTGAGTTCCAGTACCCCAAAACGAGAAATGTCAAAGGCAAGCGCTCATTGATGAACGCCTATCACACCAGTTGCTTAGGATGTCACCAAGAGCGGGCGCAAAAAAGCGAAAAAGCCGGACCCATTGCCTGCGGCGAGTGCCACGTGCCGAAGGCGGAAGA